>NZ_CP032543.1:6933419-7238194 GCF_003610995.1 Streptomyces griseus subsp. griseus | reverse complement strand
CCTCGCCGACTCCCCAACCACCCCTGGTACGCGGGGGCGGTGCTGCTGGCCGGGCGGGGCGGCACGGTGGCGCTGCACCGGCCGATCGGCAAGGCGGTGCGGTACGCGGCGTACGACGAGGCGACGGACACCGGGGTGGAGTTCCCGGCGGAGCAGCAGATCGCGATGGCGAGGACACCGTCTTCGACCTGCCTCGATCTCCAAGCTGTTCACCTCGATCCTGGCCGTGCAGCGGATCGAGCGCGGCGCGCTGGAGCTGGAGGCCACCGTGGCCTCGTACCTCCCGGAGTTCGCGGGCGGCGGCAAGCAGGACATCACCGTCCGTCAGCTGCTCACGCACACCTCCGGCTTCCGGGCCTGGATCCCGCTCCACCAGGAGCCGACCCGGGAGGGGAAGCTCCGGATGCTCTGGGACGAGGTCCCGGCGAGCGCCCCCGGCAGCGCCTACCTCTACTCCGACCTCAACCTGATCTCGCTGCAACTGATCCTGGAGCGGATCACCGGCCGCACGCTGGATGTCCTGTCCACGACGAGATCACCGCTCCGCTCGGGATGCACCGCACGCGCTACAACCCGCCCGCCTCCTGGAAGCCGAAAATCGCGGCCACCGAGGACGCCCGGCCGCCGTGGTCCGGTCTGGACCGCGGCCTGGTCTGGGGCGAGGTGCACGACGAGAACGCCTACAGCTTCGACGGGGTGGCCGGCCACGCCGGGTGTTCTCCTGCGCCTGGGACCTGGCGGTCCTGGCCCGCGCCCTCCTCAACGGCGGCGTCTACGGCCACTCCCGCATCCTCTCCGAGGACTCCGTCGACCTCCTCTTCACCGACTTCAACACCGCGTTCCCGGGCGATGAACACGGCCTCGGCTTCGAGCTCTACCAGCACTGGTACATGGGCGCGATGGCCACCCCGCGTACGGCGGGCCACACCGGGTTCACCGGGACCAGCCTGGTACTCGACCCGTCGACCGACACGTTCCTGATCGTGCTGGGGAACTCGGTCCATCCCGTACGGAGCTGGCGCTCGGGCAGCGCGCCCCGGGTGGCGACGGCCAACCAGCTGGCCCGGGCGGTGCCGGTCCGGCCGGAGCGGGGACGTACGGCCTGGTTCTCCGGGATGGCGAGCGCGTCGACGGCCACGCTCACCCTGCCGTACTGCGCCTGGCCTCCGCACGCTCCCGGCTGGAGTGCGCCCTGTGGTGGGACACCGAACCCGGCGCCGACCGGCTGGCACTGGAGGCGTCGGTGGGCGGGGAGTGGCAGCCGGTGCCGTTCACCACCGTGGCCAGGGCCCCGGCCACCCCCGCCCGGGCCCGGGCCCGCGACGGCACCCGGAGGGGTGGGTCTCCGGCTGGTCGGGGCGGGTGTGGCACCGGCTGGAGGCGGACCTGTCGGCCTGGCGCGGCAAGGGCGTCCAGCTGCGGTGGCGCTACACCACGGACCAGCTGTACGTGGGGCGAGGCGCGTACGTGGACTCCCTGCGGGTACGGGACGGCGCCGCCACGGTCTTCGACTCCGGCCGGCCCCGGGACGCGGGGCGGATCGGGGCGGTGGGCTGGGTGCTGTCGGCCGACTGAGCGGCGGGGCGCGTGGTGAGCCCCCACGCTCCGGGCGCGGCCGTCATAATGGCGTCGCGCCCGGAGCGTGACGATGTCACCACCCGTTCATTGGGGGCTGTTGGCTGACACGGGCCGCGCACAGACCACTCCCCTCGGGCGACTCCAGGAGGCACCCCCATGAGCAGTGTCCGGCGCACCACCCCGTCCTGCCCGGCGCTCTCCGGTGACCGGCGGCCGGCTCCACCTGCCCGCGCGGCGGGGTCTGCTGTACGCGGCGGCGGCCGGGATCACGGCGGCCCTCACCGCCCCGGACGCCCAAGCGGCCACGCCCGCCGCCTCCCTCGGCCACCACCTGGACCGCTTCCTGGCGACCGCGCAGACCGCGCCCACCCCGGACGACCGCTCGCGTTCGCCGGTCTCACCGACGGGCTCTGCACCGCGCGGCTGCGGCTCTCGGCGGGCGGGCAGGTCAGACTCCGTTACGCCAACGCCTTCGGGACCGCGCCGGTGCTGGTGGGCCCGGTGACCGCCGACGGCCACCCGGTCACCTTCACCGGTCAGCGGCAGGGGTGGCTGGCGGCGGGTTCCTCACTCACCAGCGACCCGGTGGAAGGGCTCCAGGTGGAGGACGGTTCCCTGCTGACCGTCGAGACACGGCTCCCGGGCCCCACCGGTCCGCTCTCCTTCCACCGCAACACGCACGCCTGGCACACCGTCGACGGGGTCCGGACCCGGTCCGTCCTCCTCCTGACCGGGGTCGGGACGACCGGGCGCGCGGCCCGGTCCTCGCCGTGCTGGGCGACTCCATCGCCGAGGGCTCCGGCACCCCGACGACGCGGACCTCCGCTGGCCCGACCAGCTGGCCCGCAGGCTGCCCGGATCCGCCGTCGCCAACCTCGGCATCAGCGGCAACCGTCTGCTCCTGGACAGCGACCGCTTCGGGCCGGGCGGTCAGGCCCGCTTCGACCGGGACGTGCTGTCGCTGCCGGGGCTGCGGACGGTCCTGGTCCACCTGGGCGTCAACGACCTCCACCATGAGCCCAACGAGCGCGACCCGTCGCGGATGGTGGCCGGCTACCGCCAACTGGCCCTGCGCGCCCGCTCCGCCGGACTGCGGGTGGTGGGCGCCACCATCACGCCGTTCGAGGGGTGGACGCGCTGGACGCCTGAGCAGGACGCGGTGCGCCGGCAGGTCAACGAGGCCGTGCGCACCGGACGGATCTTCGACGCCGTCGCCGACTTCGACGCCGCGCTCCGCGATCCGGACCGGCCTTCGCGACTGCTGCCGGCGTACGACAGCGGCGACGGCCTGCACCCGGGGCCCGCGGGCCACACGGCGATCGCCGCCGCCGTGGAACGCCGGGACCTGCGGTAGGGGCTAGCCCAGGGCGGCCATCGCCGCGTTGTGGCCGGGTACCCCGCTGACCCCGCCGCCGCGCACCGCGCCCGCTCCGCAGAGCAGGACGTTGGCGTGAGCGGTCTCCACGCCCCACGGACCGGTGGTCCCGCTCTCGTACGGGAAGGAGAGGTCGCGGTGGAAGATGTGGCCGCCGGGCAGGCGCAGATCGCGTTCGAGGTCGAGGGGGTCCTGGCCTCGATGCAGGGTTCGCCGTTCTCATCGAGGGCCAGGCAGTCGTTGATCGGCTCCTCCAGGTGGGCGTCCAGTTCGGCGAGGGTCGCCTTCAGCAGGGCGGTCCGGGCGGCGTCGTTGTCGGCGGCGAAGAGCCGGGCCGGGGTGTGGAGGCCGAAGAGGGTGAGGGTCTGGTAGCCGCGCGCGGCTAGGCCGGGGCCGAGGATCGAGGGGTCGGTCAGCGAGTGGCAGTAGATCTCGGACGGCGGTGCGGCGGGCAGCCGTCCGGCGGCAGCGTCCCGGTAGGCGTCGGCCAGCTGCCCGTATCCCTCGGCGATGTGGAACGTTCCGGCGAAGGCCTGGCGGGGGTCGACGGTCCGGTCACGGAGTCTTGGCAGCCGGGTGAGCAGCATGTTCACCTTGAGCTGGGCGCCCTCGGAGGGCGGTGGCGGGGTCTCCCCGAGGAGGGCGGCGAGGGCCTGCGGTGAGGCGTTGACGAGCACCCGGCGGGCGGCGACGACGTGTTCGCCGTCCGGTGTGCGGACGGTGACCTCGGCGTGTGTGCCGTCGGTCTCGATCCGGGTCGCCTCGTGCCGTACGCGGATCTCGGCGCCCGCCGTACGGGCGGCACGGGCAAGGGCGTCGGTCAGGGCTCCCATACCGCCGACGGGGACGTCCCAGTCACCGGTTCCGCCGCCGATCACGTGGTAGAGGAAGCACCGGTTCTGGAGCAGTGAGGCGTCGTGGGCGTCGGCGAAGGTGCCGATCAGGGCGTCGGTCAGGACCACGCCGCGTACCAGGTCGTCGGTGAAGTTGCGTTCGACGGCCACCCCGATGGGCTCCTCGAACAGGGTTCGCCAGGCTTCGGTGTCGTCGATACGGGCCCTCAGCGCGTCGCGGGCGGGCAGCGGTTCGGTGAGGGTCGGGAAGACCCGTTCGGCGACGCGCCGCGTCATCGCGTAGAAGCGCTGCCACGCCTCGTACTCCCGCTCGCCCCCGGTCAGCGCGGCGAACGACTCCCGCGTACGGTCGCCGCCGACGAGGAGCCCGGTGGGGCGTCCGTCGCGCAGCGCGGGGGTGTACGAGGACACGGTCCGCTTGCGTACGGCGAAGTCGAGGCCGAGGTCGCGGACGATCTTCTGCGGCAGCAGCGAGACCAGGTAGGAGTAGCGCGAGAGGCGGGCGTCGACCCCGGCGAAGGGGCGGGTGGAGACGGCCGCTCCCCCGGTGGTGTCCAGGCGTTCCAGGACGAGGACGGACTGTCCGGCGCGGGCGAGATAGGCGGCGGCGACCAGACCGTTGTGGCCGCCGCCCACGATCACGGCGTCGTAGCGGTCCCGGGAGGGCGCGCCGGGCCGGCGGGTAGGCGTCGGGGATGCGGACGGCTCGGGTGCGGGCATGCACCTTCGTAACATGCGGGGCGGCGTCCCGGCCAGGGGGCTCGGGGTCGTTGCAGCAGGTCCGGTGCGCTTCCGCCGGGAAGCTCGGGACCGTTCCCGCCGGCCGGGCGCGTCCTTCCGCCGCGGGTTCGGGCCGACCCGCCGGACGGTCCCCGCTCAGTGCGGCGGCAGCGCGTTCTGGGCCCGGTGCGCGGCGAGGGTGCGGTACAGCTCGGCGGCCTCGTCCTTGCGCCCGAGCCGGTCCAGGCAGTGTGCCTCGTCGCTGCGGGCGGCCAGGGTCTCCGGGTGGTCGGGGCCCAGTGCCCGGCCCCGTGCCTCGGTGACCTGGCGGTAGGCGGTGAGGGCGTCGGACCACCGGCCGAGCCAGCCGAGGGCCACCGCGACCTCGCGGCAGCTGATCACGGTGTCCGGGTGGTCCGGGCCGAGCGTGCTTCCCCGCAGCGCGCACACCTCGCGCGCCTCGGCGAGCGCCTCCTCCCAGCGGCCCATCCGGCCCAGGTTGACGCCCAGGCCGTGGCGGGCGCGGAGCGTCTCGGCGTCGGAGGGGCCGCCCACCCGCGTACGGTCGGCGACCAGCGCCCGGTAGAGCTCCAGGGCCTCCGCGCTGCGGCCGAGCCGGCCGAGGCCGATGCCCGCCTCGTAGCGGGCGGCGAGGGTGTCGGGGTGGTCGGGGCCGAGGGTGGCGGCACGGGCGCGGGCCACGTCCTGGTAGGTCTCCAGCGCTTCCGCCCAGCGGCCCAGCCGGCCCAGGGTGTAGGCGACCTCGTACCGGGTGGCGAGGGTGTCGGGGTGGGTCGCGCCGAGCAGCCGGGCCCGGTCCTCGGCCACCTGGCGGGCCAGCTGCCACGACTCCTCGGGGCGTCCGAGACGGCTGAGGTTGAACGCCAGGTTGTGGCGGCAGTGCAGGGTGTCGGGGTGGTCGGGGCCCATGGAACGTTCGCGGCCGGCGAGGACCGCGGCGTACACCTGGTGTGCTTCGAAGTAGCGGCCGAGCTGTCCGAGGACGTACGCGGTCTCCTGCCGGGCGGCGAGAGTCTGCGGGTCGTCGGGGCCCAGGGTGCGTTCCCGGGCGGCGGCGACCTGGCCGAACTCGCGCAGCGCGTCGGCGGCCCGGCCGGTGCGGCTGAGGGTGAAGCCGATCTCGTACCGGCTGGCGAGGGTGTCCGGGTGGTCGGGCCCGAGGACGCTCTCGCGCTGTGCGGCGACCGCGCGGTGCACCTCGCCCGCCTCCTCCCAGCGGCCCAGCCGCCCCAGGTCGATGCCCGAGCTGTGGCGGCCGGCGAGCGCGGCGAGCAGTTCGGGGGCGGGGGCGGGCGGGACGCGGGTGGAGCCGTCGGTGCCGGGCGGCGGGGTGGCGGCGGTGCTCGTCGCGGTGGTCCACCGGCTGGTCAGTCCGGCGGCGGGACCGGGTGGGCCGGCCTCCCGGCTCAGGGAACCGGTCGCCTTGTGTCCGGGGGTCATGTCCCGGGCCCAGGGGGGCAGTTCGGGTTCCGCGCGGTGGGGGTCCTGGTGCGGGGCGGTGGTGGGCGCGGCCTGGTACGGGGCGGTCGGCGGGTGGACGGCCCCGGGTCCGGTCTGTCCGCCGGTGCGGCCGAGCAGGATGCGGCGGCGGAGGTCGCTCGCGTCGGCGGGCCGCTCGTCGGGGGCCTTGGCCAGCAGGTCCAGGACGACGCGGTCGAAGAAGCCGGGGAGTTCGGCACGGTGGGTGCGCGGCGGCTCGGGCTGGGTGTCGCGGTGTCCGACGAGGATGGACCAGGGGTCCTCCAGGTCGAACGGCGGTACGCCGGTGGCGATCTCGTACAGCACACAGCCCAGCGAGTAGAGGTCGCTGCGGTGGTCGACCTCCTTCCCGCCGATCTGCTCGGGCGACATGTAGTGCGGGGTGCCCATGGCGATGCCGGTGGTGGTGAGCCGGGAGGTGACGCCGATGTCGCGGCCGAGGCGCGCTATGCCGAAGTCACAGATCTTCACCGTGCCGTCGCTCAGCCGCATGATGTTGGCGGGCTTCAGATCGCGGTGGACGATGCCCTGCCGGTGGGTGTAGCCGAGCGCGTCGGCGACCTGTTCGGCGATGTCGACGACGTGGTCGACGGGGAGCGGACGCTGCTGGTTCCCCTCCAGCAGCTGGCTCAGGTTGTGCCCGTCCAGCAGCTCCATGACGAGGTAGAGGACGCCTTCGTGTTCGCCGAAGTCGTGGACGACGGTGACGCCCCGGTGCTGGAGGGAGGCGGCGACCCGGGCCTCGCGGCGGAACCGTTCGCGCAGGACGCGGGTGAACGCCTGGTCGTGCTGGGGGCCCATGGGCTTGAGGCATTTGACGGCGACCAGGCGGCCCAGCGACTCGTCGCGGGCCCGCCACACCTCGCCCATGCCACCGCGCCCGATCAGCTCGAGCAGCCGGTACCGGCTCTGGATCAGCCTGGTGTCCGCCATCTGCCGTTTCCCGCCCCCGTCGTTCCCCGCCACCACCGCTGCGCCCTCCCCGGCCCGTCCAGTATGGCGGCCTCCTGGCGGAGGCGGTACGCGGCTGGGCCGGGTACCCGGGCGGCGCCGGGGCGCGTAACAAGATCGGAAACAATGGTGCGACGCTCCGCCCTTCCGTGGCAAAGGGCCGTCGCGGCACGGTGGAGCGAACGGAGAGCGGGGAGATCATGCCCGGATGGGGGCTGCTGGTGGAGCGGAACCTGGGGCTCGGCGGCCGGCGCCGGGTCTGGTCGGCCGGCGTCATGGACCATGTGGACGGCACGCGCGAGGAGACGCTGGAAGCGCTGCGGCAGCGGGCCGAGGGGTACGAGCCGGTGCATCCGGCCGGTCCGAAGCGGCGGCGGCTCTACCGGGAGCGCGACGGGTTCGTGCTGGTCCTGGACGGGGCCCGGCGGGTGATGCGGGCCGGGGCGGTCGGGCCGACGAGTCCGAGGCGGCCGCCCGGTCCGTGGTAGCCGCCGGGGACGGACCCGGGGTCGGCCGCCGCGTACAGCAGCGCTTCCGCGCCCTGCTCGGGGAGTTGGGAGGGCAGCACGGTGAAGGAGTTGAGCGGAGAGCGCTTGGGCTTGTCGCGCCCCAGGCTCGCGCCCGCCGTCTGGAGGCTGGTGCGGGTGTGGCCGGGGTGGGCGCCGGCAGCCGGCCGGGTGGCCGCCGTCCTGGCGGACTCGCTCGCCGCCCGGCCGGTGCTCTGCGACCTGATCAGCGCCCAGGCGGCGGAGCTGGAGCGGAACGTGTCGGCGGAGGAGGCGGCCCAGGACGAGCGCGCGGCCCTCGCGCACGCGACGGAGCCGGGGCGCCTCATCGGGGAGTACGTACCCGAGCTGGACGACCACCGTGCGGGCCGTGTGGCGGCCGGAACGCTGCTGGTGGCGGGGCGATCTGGACCCATGACCAGCCGTCGGCGGCGGTGTCGGCCGCCTATGAGGCCGACCCGCAACTGGCGGCACTACGGCTGGACTTCACGGCCGCGCCGCGCGAGATGGTGCAGGTGCTGCTGGCGCGGGGGTGAGCGGGGGGCACGGGGCCGGGGAGAACCTCGCCCGGGCACGGCCCACGGGGCTGGGGAACAACCGCTCCCCCAGCCCCGTACGACGCATCAGGTACGACGCACGGCAGGCAGGGCGTACGACGCTCCCCCATCAGCCCTCACGCACGCCGCGAGGTGCCCCCATGAGCGCCCGTCAGCGCCCCACGTACGCCGCGAGGTGCTCGCCCGTGAGGGTGGAGCGGTCGGCGACCAGGTCGGCCGGGGTGCCCTCGAAGACGATCCGGCCGCCCTCATGACCCGCGCCGGGGCCGAGGTCGATGATCCAGTCGGCATGCGCCATGACCGCCTGGTGGTGCTCGATGACGATCACCGACTTCCCGGACTCCACCAGGCGGTCCAGCAGCCCGAGCAGCTGCTCCACGTCGGCCAGATGCAGACCGGTGGTCGGCTCGTCGAGGACGTACACACCGCCCTTCTCGCCCATGTGGGTGGCCAGCTTCAGCCGCTGGCGCTCGCCGCCGGAGAGCGTGGTGAGCGGCTGGCCGAGGCGGAGGTAGCCGAGGCCGACGTCGGAGAGGCGGGTCAGGATCTTGTGCGCGGCGGGGGTGCGGGCCTCCCCCTCGGCGAAGAACGTCTCGGCCTCGTCCACCGACATCGCGAGCACCTCGCTGATGTCGCGGCCGCCGAGGTGGTGGTCGAGCACCGAGGCCTCGAACCGCTTGCCCTCGCACTCCTCGCAGACCGTGGCGATGCCCGCCATCATCGCCAGGTCGGTGTAGATGACGCCGGCGCCCTTGCAGGTGGGGCAGGCACCTTCGGAGTTGGCGCTGAACAGGGCGGGCTTCACGCCGTTGGCCTTGGCGAACGCCTTGCGGATGGGTTCGAGGAGCCCGGTGTACGTGGCCGGGTTGCTGCGCCGGGAGCCGCGGATCGCGGTCTGGTCGACGGAGACGACGTCCTCGCCCGCCGGGATCGACCCGTGGATGAGCGAGCTCTTGCCGGAGCCCGCGACCCCGGTGACCACGCAGAGCACCCCGAGCGGGATGTCGACGTCGACATCCCGCAGGTTGTGTGCGCAGGCGCCGCGGATCTCCAGGGTGCCGGAGGGCGTGCGGACCTTCTCCTTGAGGACGGCCCGGTCGTCGAGGTGGCGGCCGGTGAGGGTGCCGCCGGCCCGCAGCCCCTCCACCGTGCCCTCGAAGCAGACGGTGCCGCCCGCGCTCCCGGCGCCGGGGCCGAGGTCGACGACATGGTCGGCGATGGCGATGGCCTCCGGCTTGTGCTCCACGACGAGTACGGTGTTGCCCTTGTCGCGCAGCCGCAGCAGCAGGTCGTTCATCCGCTGGATGTCGTGCGGGTGCAGACCGATGGTGGGCTCGTCGAAGACGTACGTGACATCGGTGAGCGAGGAGCCGAGGTGGCGGATCATCTTGACGCGCTGTGCCTCGCCGCCCGACAGCGTGCCCGAGGGCCGGTCGAGGGAGAGGTAGCCGAGGCCGATCTCCACGAACGATTCGAGGGTCCCGAGCAGCGCGGCGAGCAGCGGTGCCACCGAGGGCTCGTCCAGCTCACGCACCCAGTCGGCCAGATCGCTGATCTGCATCGCGCAGGCGTCGGCGATGTTGATCTTCCCGATCTTCGAGGACCGGGCACCCTCGCTGAGCCGGGTGCCCTCGCACTCGGGACAGGTGGTGAAGGTGACGGCGCGCTCCACGAAGGCGCGGATGTGCGGCTGCATCGCCTCCTTGTCCTTGGAGAGGAACGACTTCTGGATCTTGGGGATGAGTCCCTCGAAGGTGAGGTTGACGCCCTCGACCTTCACCTTGGTGGGCTCCCGGTGGAGGAAGTCCCGCATCTCCTTCTTGGTGTACTCGCGGATCGGCTTGTCCGGGTCGAGGAACCCCGACTCGGCGTAGGTCCGCACGGTCCACCAGCTGTCCGACTTCCAGCCCGGGATGGTGAACGCGCCCTCGGCGATCGACTTCGTGTCGTCGTACAGCTGGGTGAGGTCGATGTCGGAGACCGTGCCGCGGCCCTCGCAGCGGACGCACATGCCGCCGGTACGGGTGAAGGTCTGCTTCTCCGTCCTCGTCCCGGCACCGCGCTGGACCGTGATCGCACCGCTCGCCTTCACCGAGGCAACGTTGAAGGAGAACGCGTTGGGCGAGCCGATGTGGGGCTTGCCGAGCCGGCTGAAGAGGATGCGGAGCATCGCGTTGGCGTCGGTGGCCGTGCCGACGGTGGAGCGGGGGTCTGCGCCCAGCCGCTGCTGGTCGACGATGATCGCCGTCGTCAGACCTTCGAGTACGTCGACCTCGGGGCGGGCCTGCGTCGGCATGAAGCCCTGGACGAAGGCGCTGTAGGTCTCGTTGATCAGCCGCTGCGACTCCGCGGCGATCGTGTTGAACACCAGGGAACTCTTGCCGGAGCCGGAGACCCCGGTGAACACCGTCAGCCGGCGCTTCGGGATCTCGATGTCGACATCCCTGAGGTTGTTCTCGCGCGCCCCGTGCACGCGGATCACTTCATGGCTGTCGGCGACCGGCTGCGCGGACGACCGCGATCCGGTTCTCTCGGCCTTGCTCATCGTCTCTCCATCTGTAGCGCGGGGCCGCCGCCCACGGCGGCCCCGGCTTGCTCTCGCTCACTTTCGAACAGCGCGTTCTATTCTCGCCGACCCGGTCCCGTCCGGCAGCGGAACCGGCCCACCGACGGGCTTCAGCTCCTGCGCGGCTGGTTGAAGCGCAGCATGTTGCCGGCCGGGTCGCGGAAGGCGCAGTCGCGGACCCCGTACGGCTGGTCGATCGGCTCCTGGAGCACCTCACCGCCCGCGGCACGGATGCGTTCGAAGGTGGCGTCGACGTCGTCGGTGGAGAAGATGACGCCGCGCAGCAGGCCCTTGGCCAGCAGCTCGGCCATGGCCTGCCGGTCGGCGGCCGGGGCGTTGGGGTCGGCGAGCGGCGGTTCGAGGACGATCTCCACGTCCGGCTGCGCCGGGGAGCCGACCGTCACCCAGCGCATCCCCTCGAACCCGACGTCGTTGCGTACCTCCAGGCCGAGAACGTCCCGGTAGAAGGTGAGCGCCTTGTCGTGGTCGTCGACGGCGATGAAGGTCTGTGCGAGCTTGATTTCCATGTGCTTCACGCTACGGACGGGGCGGGGGTTTCGCTTCTCCATTCCTGACCGGTCGCGTGTGGATCTTGGCGACGCAGGCCGGGATGGCGGCACCGTCCTCGTGCGACCGCGCCCGGTAGGCACTGGGGCTCACGCCGACCAGCTCGGTGAAGCGGGAGCTGAAGGACCCCAGCGACGTACATCCGACCGCGAAGCAGACCTCGGTCACCGACAGGTCCCCGCGGCGCAGCAGCGCCTTGGCCCGTTCGATCCGCCGGGTCATGAGATAGCTGTACGGGCTCTCGCCGTACGCGGCCCGGAAACTGCGGGAGAAATGCCCCGGCGACATGAGCGCACCCCGCGCCAGCGCCGGTACGTCCAGCGGCTCCGCGTACTCACGGTCCATCCGGTCACGGGCCCGGCGCAGCCGGACGAGGTCCTCCAGCGTCACCCGGCCATCGTCCCACGGGGGCGAGTCGCGCGAGGGGCGCGAGCCGGCCACCGGACCTCAGTTGACGCCCCTGAGGTAGATGCGACTGGTGCTGTCGTCCAGCCGGTGCACCGCGATCCTCAGAGCGTTCGGATCCCCGTCGCAGACATTGCAGACGCGCCCCTCCAGGACGTCGGACAGCGCCTCGGGCTCCGTGAGCTTGAGGCGGGAGAAGGGAGCCGTGGGAGTGACGGGATCGGGCCGGGGCGCGTCACGCTGTCTGAGCTGCCTCTCGGGCCCGAGCTGAGGGAAGCTGTCGCCGCCAACGCTCCAGTCACAGATCGCGGATCTCCGGCCCGGACCGTCACCCGGCTTGAAATCTCCGTCCGGGCCGGTTCTCCGCGCCGCAGGCCCTCACCGCCGCACCCGAGGCATCCCCAGCCCGATCCAGGAGATGATCTCGCGCTGGATCTCGTTGTTGCCGCCGCCGAAGGTGAAGATCACCGCCGACCGGTAGCCGCGTTCCAGTTCGCCGTGGAGTACCGCGCCGGCCGAGCCCTCCTTCAGGGGACCCGCCGAGCCGACGATCTCCATCAGCCAGGCGTAGGCGTCGCGGCGGGCCTCGGAGCCGTAGACCTTGACGGCCGAGGCGTCCTGGGGGGTGAGGGTGGCGTTCTGGAGGGCGGAGACCATCTGCCAGTTGAGCAGTTTCATCGCGTCCAGGCGGGTGTGGGTGCGGGCCAGGCGGGTGCGGACCCAGGGGAGGTCGATGACGCGGCGGCCGTCGGTGAGCTTGGCTTCGGCGGCCCAGCGCTGGACGTCGTGCAGGGCGCGGACCGCCATGGTGCCGTGGGCGGCGAGGGTGACGCGTTCGTGGTTGAGCTGGTTGGTGATGAGCCGCCAGCCCTTGTTCTCCTCGCCCACGCGGTGGGTGAGGGGGACGGTGACGTTCTCGTAGTAGCTGGCCGTCGTGTCGTGCGAGGCGAGCGTGTTGATCAGGGTGCAGGAGTAGCCGGGGTCGCTGGTGGGGACCAGGAGCATGGTGATGCCCTTGTGCGGCGGGGCGTCGGGGTCGGTGCGGACGGCGAGCCAGACCCAGTCGGCGGTGTCGCCGTTGGTGGTCCAGATCTTCTGGCCGTTCACGATGTACGCGTCCCCCTCGCGGACCGCGCGGGTCCTGAGGGCGGCGAGGTCGGTGCCGGCGTCCGGTTCGCTGTAGCCGATCGCGAAGTCGATCTCCCCGGCGAGGATCTTCGGGAGGAAGTACGCCTTCTGCTCGCCGGTGCCGAACTGCATGATCGTGGGTCCGACCGTGTTCAGCGCCATCAGCGGCAGCGGTACGCCCGCCTGGGCCGCCTCGTCGAAGAAGATGAACTGTTCCATCGGGGTCAGCCCCCGGCCGCCGTACTCCTCGGGCCAGCCCACACCCAGCCAGCCGTCGGTGCCGAGCCGGCGGATCGTCTCGCGGTAGAAGCGCTTCTGGGCGGCGGGTTCCGCGTAGCGGCTGTAGGCGTTGTCGGGGACCAGACCGGCGAAGTACGTACGCAGTTCGGTGCGCAACTGCTCTTGCTCAGGTGTGTATTCGAGGTGCACGGCCCCTCCAGAGTCTCGCGGCTGCGTCGCCCGTGTGCGGCGGCGCACACAGTAGAACGTGTTGCAAGAATCTGGAAGGGCCGTCACGCGCCGTTCGGTGTCAGCGCTTCACCGCGCGCAGGACCACGAACTTCGCGTCGCCCGCGACCGTGGTGCAGTTGCCGAAGATCCGGCGCAGATGGGTGTGGTACGAGAGGTGCCGGTTGCCGACCACCCAGAGTTCGCCGCCCTGCCGCAGCGCGGTGCGCGCGCTGACGAACATCGTGCGGGCGGTGGCGTCGGTCGTCGCCATGTGGGAGTGGAACGGCGGGTTGTTCAGCACCAGGTCCATGGTGCCCGGGGCGATGTCCGAGAGTCCGTCGCCCACCAGGAAGTCCGCCTTCGCGCCCTCCGGCGCGCCCAGGCGGAACGTCTCTTCGGCGGAGGCGACGGCCCCGTACGACTCGTCGACGAACGTGATGTGCGCGTCGGGGTTGGCGAGCGCCGCGGAGAGGCCGAGGACGCCGTTGCCGCAGCCCAGGTCCGCGACCTCGACGGATCCGCCGCGGGTGGGCAGGTGTTTCAGGAAGAAGCGGGTGCCGACGTCCAGGCGCTCGGCGCAGAAGATCCCGGCGTGGTTGACGGTGGTGCGGCCCGAGGCGGGTCCCACGTCGCCGGGCAGCTCGTACCGGTACGGCCAGGGGCTCGGTGTACGCGGCAGCTCCAGGTCCGGGGTGCTGAAGATCAGCCGCGCCTTGCGGACCGCGAGGGAGGTGCGGGTCGGTCCGACGATCCGCTCGAAGAGCTTGAGGGTCGAGGTGTGGATCTCCTTGACCATGCCGGTGCCGATGACGACCGTGCCGGCGTGGAGCGCGGGGGCGATCCGCTGGAGCTGGTCCTCCAGGAACGCCAGGGACTTGGGCACCCGGACCAGCAGTACGTCGATCCGGTCCGGCGGGGTGTCGCGCGAGGACAGCAGCGTCACGGCCTCCGGGTCCAGGCCGTTGCGCTCCAGGTTGGCCTGGGTGGCGCGCCGGGCGAGGTAGGAGTCGCTGATCTGGACGGGCCGGTGGGCGGCCAGCGCGGTGGCCAGGGCACCCCACCGGTCCCCCACGACGGCGACCGTGCCCGTGAGGTCGACGGGGCCCGTCCCGGGATCCGTCAGCTGGCGGAGCAGGTATTCGTCGGCGGCGTCCCAGGCCCGGAAGGGGTCGCTGGGGTGCTCGGGGAAGCGGGCGAGCTCGAAAGTGCCCTGTGAGGTCGTCAAACGGTTCATATGTCACTCAGGCTAACCGAGGAACCGGGGGCGCCCCACACGCTCCCCGGCCCCTCGGTCGTATCGCCCTGCCTGCCGCACCGCCGGACCGCTCCCGCCCGGTCCACGGTCGGGCCGGGGCTCCGTCAGGGCAGCTGTCGGTCGAGGGCGGAGCGCCCCTCGTCAGCCAGCTTGCGCCGCGCCCATTCCAGGTTCTCCGGGGTCAGGTCACGCCCGGAGGCCAGCACCACGTCCTCCGCGCTCGGTGTGTCGCTCGCACCCGTGTGCAGAAGCCGGTCGGGGGTGACACCCGACGCCTCGGGCACAGCCGCGGATACGGATTCGGGGTCTTCGCTCATGCCGCCTCCTCCTCGTCCTTGCGGCAATTCTCGCGCCACGCGGGCCGGGGCGCATCCGAGGAGGCCGGAAACCGGTGGGCCACCCGGGAGAGTGAACCGGTCATTGGGCCGCACGAGGAGTGGGCAGAAGCGGAATGTCGGTTCTCACCTCTTGAGGCGGTGCCCAATGCTCCACGGCGTCGACGTCAGCGCCTATCAGCCCTCCTACGACACGGAGGGCCTCGATTTCGTCTTCATCAAGTCCACCGAGGGCCGCAGCTATGTCAATCCACGTCTGGACGCCCAGGTGAAGCGGGCCCGGGACGCCGAGTGCGTCGTCGGCTTCTACCACTTCCTCTGGCCGGGGGAGATCAAGGACCAGGTGGCGTACTTCCTGAACAAGACCCCGGAGAAGGAGGGCGATCTGCTCGCCGTCGACTGGGAGCAGACCGGCGGCGGGACGCGCGCGAGCAGCGCGGAGAAGGACCGCTTCATCCGTGAGGTGAAGCGGGAGCGGCCCGGCCACCGGGTCCTCCTGTACTGCAACCGGGCCTTCTGGCGCACCCATGACACCAGCGACTACGCGGGCGACGGGCTGTGGATCGCGGATTACGTCTCCGCCGGCAAGCCGCGCATCGAGGCGTCCTGGCGCATCCATCAGTACACCGACGACCCCCTCGACAAGAACGTCGCCGACTTCGACTCGGTGCGGGCCCTGCGCGACTGGGCCTCCGCCGGATAACGGCCTTCCGGGCCCCCTGGGACAGGGACGTTCCAGGGGCCCGACCAGGCCCAATCTTGACCTGCACATGATAGGTACACAGCGTTCACACGCGGGCCACGGTGCGTGTGGAAGGCTCCCGCGTACCAGACATCGCACGGCCACCCCGACGAGCGCCCCGACCCGGGGCCGGCGTCGTGGTGGCCGCGTTCCGAGAGGACACCCCACATGTCCCGTCGCTCTCCGCTCTACGCGCGTCCACTGCTGGCCACCGCGGCCGCCGTCGCCCTCCTCGCGGGCACCGCGGCAGCCGCGCCCGCCGCCGACACCCCGCCCGACCGCCCCGCCACCCTCGCCGCAGCACTCGACGACACGTACTACCAGGACGCCCTCGGCAAGACCGGCACCGAGCTCAAGGCCGCCCTGCACACGATCATCAGCGACCAGACCAAGCTCTCCTACAGCCAGGTGTGGGACGCGCTCAAGGCCACCGACGAGGACCCCGCCAACTCCTCCAACGTGATCCTCCTCTACACCGGCCGCTCCCAGTCCAAGAACGACAACGGCGGCAACGCCGACCAGTGGAACCGTGAGCACGTCTGGGCCAAGTCGCACGGCGACTTCGGTACGGCCACCGGCCCGGGCACCGACATCCACCATCTGCGGCCCGAGGACGTCTCGGTCAACTCCGCCCGGGGCAACAAGGACTTCGACAACGGCGGCAGCGAACTGGGAGAGGCCCCCGGCAACTTCACCGACGGCGACTCGTTCGAACCGCGTGACGCGGTCAAGGGCGACGTCGCGCGCATGATCCTCTACATGGCCGTGCGCTACGAGGGCAACGACTCCTTCGCCGACCTCGAACCCAACGACCAGGTCGGCAACGGCTCCGCCCCGAAGATGGGCAAGCTGTCCGTGCTGAAGCAGTGGAGCCAGGAGGACCCGCCGGACGCCTTCGAGAAGCGGCGTAACGACGTCATATTCGAGCAGTTCCAGCACAACCGGAACCCGTTCATCGACCACCCCGAGTGGGTCGGGGCCATCTGGTAGCCCCGGCCCCGGATCACTCCTCGCCGGCCAGGGCCTTCGCGCTGCCTTCCACCGCCGCCTCACGGGTCGCATAGCGCGGCAGGTCCTGGCCGATGCCCTCCCGGACGACGTCCGGGGGGCCCAGCAGATCACGCGGGTCGACGACCGCCGCGCGCCGGCCGTCGGCGGAGAGCCGGCCGAGACCGATGTGCAGCATCCCCAGGGCCACCGAGTCCACGGCGGTCACGTCGTGCAGGTCCAGCACGACCGAACCCTTCCCGTCGACCCCGGACTCGTCCAGCGCGTACAGCACGCGTTCGGCCGCCGTGAAGTCGATGGCCCCCTGTGCGGCGACCACTCCGACCTTCTCGTGCAGGACCCTCTCGTGCTCGGCCGAGGGCGCGGAAGGCAGGTCGTCCGCGGTGGTGACGAGGCTGACCGTGGAGCCGGGCAGCGCGGGGTTGAGCATCAGGTGGAGCCCGTACCGCTCCGAGAGCGCCCTGAGCGCCGCCTGGCCGCGTACCGAGTTGCCGGTGGTGTCCAGCGGCGGGCTGTAGGTGGCGAGCCCGAAGCGGGCGGGGCCGACCGCGATGAGGCCGCCGGAGACCCCGCTCTTGGCGGGCAGCCCGATCCGCAGGAGCCACTCCCCCGAGCCGTCGTACATGCCGCAGGTGGCCATGACGGCGAGCACCCGGGCGGCGACCTCCGCGGAGACGACCTGGTCGCGGGTGACCGGGTTGACCCCGCCGTACGCGAGCGTCGCGGCCATCGTCGCGAGGTCGAGGGCGGTGACACGTACCGCGCACTGCCGGAAGTAGCGGTCCACCGCGAGGACCGGGTCGACGGGCATGGTGCCGGTGGCGCGGATCAGGTACGCCAGCGCCCGGTTGCGGTCACCGGTCATGGACTCCGAGGTGAACACCTCCTCGTCCACGTCCAGTTCGCGCCCGGCGAACCGGCCGAGGCAGTGCAGGATGCGTTCGAAGGCGGGTTCGCCGGGGGTGTCGGGGATCAGGGCGGTGGTGACGATGGCCCCGGCGTTGACCATCGCGTTGGCGGGCCGGCCGGTGCCGGGCTCCAGACTGATGGCGTTGAACGCGTCGCCGCTCGGCTCGGCCCCCACCCACCGGCTCACCTCGTCCAGACCGAGGACGGAGAGCGCGAGGGCGTAGATGAACGGTTTGGAGACGGACTGGAGGGTGAAGGGGACCTCGGCCTCGCCCGCGCTGTAACGGTGGCCGTCCATGCTGACCAGGGCCAGTCCGAAGGCGTCCGGGTCGGCGAGGCCCAGCTGCGGGATGTAGTCGGCGGGCCGGCCGCCGGGCAGGTCGGCGAATTCGGCGCGCATCCTGTTGAGCGAGTCGGTCACCGCGTCGGCGGCACTCATCCGCGCCGCCCCTCAGCCGCGCTCGGCCTGGGCGACCCGCGGGAAGGTCTTCACCCCGGCGGCCTTGCGGCTGTTGGCCTGGACGTCGACCGTACGGCCCGGCGGGGCGTCCTCCTCCCCGACGACCACCGTGTCGAGGACCTTGTCCTGCGCGTCCACGAACTCCACCTTCACCGCGTAGAAGGCGGGTGCGTCCGTGGGGTTGGTGATCCGGACGCGGGCGCTGCGGACCTCTTCCGACGCGGCGACGGGCAGCCCGCTCACCGAGACGTCGGCGACCGCGTTGCCCCGGCCCTCGACGCCTTCGAGCCGCTTGGCGGCCTCCTGCCGGACGCGTTCGGTCTCGGCGGAGACGGAGGCGGCGAAACTCTGCTGGGTGCGCGGGCTCCGCTCCTGGGACGGCGACCCCGTCGGCTCGGAGGGCGCGGACGGCGACTCCGCGTGCTCGGAGTGCTCCGGCGTCAGCGTCCGCACGGAACGGGAGGTGCCCTCGCTCGTGGTGTCGGAGCCGCAGGCCGCCGTGGTGGCGGCCAGCAGGGCGGCGGCCACGGCGGGGACCAGGACCCGGGCCCTGCGCGGGGAGGGGTTCGCTTTCACGGACGGTCCGTCCAATCGGGGGATGAGGAGAGGGCGAGCGAGAAGGAGGAGGCCGCGAGCGTGGACGTCGCGCGCACCTCCCACAGCCGATGATCACCAACTCGCCCATACTAGGATCAAAAGGTATGAATTGACTCGTCGAAGCCGCCCACGATGAGGACGTCGGTCTCGGTGGGGGTACCGATGGGGGTGGGCATAGGGCGCTGACTCCTTGCGGTGGGTGTACGGGTTGTACGTGCGGTGGTGTACGGGGGTGGGGCGCGGGGCCGGTGGGGCTCAGCCGGTCCGGCCCGGCGGCGGGCCCGCTGTACTTCCGGCGCGGAAGCCGCAGGCCACGAGAGGTTCGGTGTGCTCCTGGCCGGAGAGCTGGGCGGTCAGCATGCGGACGGCGGCGGCGCCCAGGTCGGCCCGGGGGATGTCGAAGCCGGTCGGCGGGCGAGCGGTGGCCAGGTCGGCGGGCGGCGAGCCGAGCAGCGCCAGCGACAGGTCGCCGGGCGCGGTGAGTCCGGCGGCGGCGACGGCCTCGTGCAGGGCCCGCCAGGCGGCGCCGGTGTCGGTCTCCTCGGCGACGAACGCGGTGACGCCCTCGGCCAGTCGGTCGCGCACCCACGCCGGGGTGATGTCGTGCGCGGGGTGCGCGGTGCGTACGACGGCCGCGGGGCCGGCCTCGGCGCCCGGGCCGGCGCACGCGGCGAGTGCGGTGCGGAAGCCGTGCTCGCGGTCGGTGGAGGCGGGGGCGTCGTCGTCCTCGCGGACCAGGACGATGCGCCGGTGGCCGAGGCCCGCGAGGTGGCGGACGACCTCGGCGCTGGCGGCGACATAGTCGGCGCCGACCCAGGCGAGCCCTTCCAGCTCGTCGCGGCGGCCGATGTGCACGGCCGGGTAGCCGTCCGCGACGAGCTGGCGCAGCTGGTCGTCCGGGACATGGCGGCCGAGGAAGAGGCAGCCGTCCGCGAGCCGTACCCGGTTCAGCGCGCCGGGGTCGCCGGCCTGAGCACCGCCCGGGCTGGAGCCGGTGAAGAGGACCAGGTCGTAGCCCTGGGCTGCGGCCTCCTGCTCCACCCCGACGAGGATCGGGTAGTACGAGTGCTCCACGGCGGTCGGGAAGGTGGCGGTGAAGCTGAAGACGCCCAGGAGGTTGTTCCGGGCAGCGGCGAGGCGGCGGGCGGCCGGGTCGGGGACGTAACCGAGGTCGCGGGCGGCGGCGAGCACCCGGGCCCGGGTGTCCTCGTGCAGCGCGATGCCCTGCTTGTTGCCGCCGAGCACCAGCGACACCGTCGTCTGCGACACCCCCGCGAGCCGGGCCACCTCGGCCTGGCGCGGCCGACCGCGCCGCTGCCGGGTGGGTCCCTTTTCCGCCATGCCGGACTCCCTCGACTAATGCGCATTAGTCACCGGCTGCGGGAAGTTCCAGCGGCGCTAATGCGGATTAGCCAGCACTTTGCCGCCGGTCGACGGGAGGGGTCAAGAGGGGTCGAACGACTAATAAACGACTAATATTCGGCGGTCTCTACAGCTCGTCACCGAACGCTTCCGCGAGTTCCCGCCACTGGGCCCGGGGCAGCCCGGCGCCGCCCTCCTCGGCGGTGAGCACCTGGAGTGCCACATGGTCGGCGCCCGCGTCGAGGTACTGCCCGGTCCGGGCCTTCACCTGCTCGGCGTCGCCCAGTGCGAAGAGGGCGTCGAGGAGGCGGACGCTGCCGCCGTCCTCGAAGTCGCTCTCCGCGAACCCCAGCCGCAACAGGTTGGCGGTGTAGTTGGGGAGCTGGAGGTACATCTCCAGCATGTTCCGTGCGGTGGTGCGGGCCCGGTCGGGATCGGTGTCGAGGACGGCCGTCAGCTCGGGGGCCAGCAGGGCGTCGGGGCCGAGCGCCTCGCGGGCCTCCGCCGTGTGCTCGGTGGTGACGAGATACGGGTGTGCGCCCAGCGCCCGGTCGGCCGCGAGCTTCAGCATCTTCGGGCCGAGCGCGGCCAGGACCCGCTCGCCGGGCTCCACGGAGGGGTGCGCCGCGTCGAGGGCGTCGAGGTAGGTGACCATCGCGCTGTACGGCTTCGCGTACTGCGGCACCATCGGGCCGTGGCTGACGCCGAGGCCGAGGACGAAGCGCCCGCGTGCGGCCTCCTCGACGGTGGCGATCCGGGCGGCGACCTCCTCCGCGGTGTGGCTCCAGATGTTCAGGATGCCGGTGGCCACCGTCACCGTACGCGTGGCGGCGACGATGGCGGCGGCGTCGTCCGGTGAGGGGCTGCCGCCGATCCAGAGGGTGCCGTACCCCAGCTCTTCGAGTTCGGCGACCGCCTCCGCGATCGCCTTCCTCCCCGCGTCGTCCGTCCGCGACCCGTGCAGGGCACCGCTCCAGATGCCGACCCGTCCGAATGCCTCGTGCGTCAAGGAAGTCATGGTGTGATCAACCGTCACCCGGTCCGGGTATTCCCGGTGGTGCGCCCCGCTCACCCGTACGGCGCAGCGTGAGGTGGAGGGCCGAGCTGCCGATGAACAGCCCTTGGTCCAGGTGCAGTCGGCGGTGGAGCACGGGGAGGGCCACCCGTACACGGTAGGCGGGTTCTCCGGCTCGGGAGGGGCGAACGGCGATGCACTCGTGTGAACAGAACCGGCTGCCCCTCCCCCGCCGTGCGTCGGGAGAGGGGCAGAGGGAGAGGCGTCGGCCGGTGGGGTCAGGGGGCGGTGCCCCAGGCGAGGGTGGAGCCGACGTAGACGCCGATCCTCGGGGCGTCGGCGAAGGCGGTGTTGGTGGCGCGGCTGTAGTCGTCGGCCTCCTGGAAGGCCGACCAGTCGCTCTTGTTGATCCGCAGCTGGATCTCCCCGGTCGAGGCGCCGGCCGCCAGGGTTCCGCTGCCGAAGCCGGTCTCCAGGTAGTGGCTGGCGCCGGGAGCCGGCGGGCTCGCCGGTCGTACGCCGTGGGTGACGTTGCCGCAGCCCACCACCGCGTAGTCGCAGGCGGTGGAGAAGGTGCTCGCGCCGGCTTCGGGGGTGAACCAGTAGCGGGCCGTCACCGTGGCCAGGTTCACCGCGCTCGTCCCGGTGTTGACCACCTGGAGGGACATCCGGATCTGGTTGTCGGTCGGGGAGGAATCGGTGTTGCGGTACTGGACCTTGAGGGCGCCCGTACCGGTGGAGCCGCCCGCCTCGGTGGTGACCGGCAGGGCCGCGGAGGCCGCCGATACGTTACCCGCCGCGTCCTTGGCCCGGACCGTGTAGCTGTAGGCGGTGGACGCGCTCAGGCCGGTGTCGGTGAAGGTCGTCGACGCGGTGGAGCCGACGAGCGCGCCGCCACGCAGGATGTCGTACCCGGTGACCGCCTTGTTGTCCGTGGATGCCGTCCAGGCCAGGGTGACGCTGCTGCTGGTCCTGGCCGTGGCCCGCAGGCCCGTGGGCACGGTCGGCGCCTGGGTGTCCTCCCCGCCTCCGGTGCCGCCGCCGAGCGGCGGGTTGGCGTTGCGCAGGAGCTCCTGGAACTGGCTGGAGAACCAGTGCCCGGCCACCGGGGAGTCGGGCAGGGCGCCCGTCAGGTTGAAGCCGTTGCGGCCGTTGCCGGTGTACGTGGGGTCGCACATCCGGTCGAAGCCCTTGCCCTCGTCGTTGTCGATGGGCTTGCTGCTGCCGTCGGACTCACCCGGGGGCTTGGCCCAGACGTAGGCGTCGATCCCGGGCTCGGGGGCGGCCGTCGGTCGCTCGCCGACCCCCGCGCCCTTCTGGTTGCACCAGTTGCCCGCGTGGATGCGCCGGTCGGTGCGGCTGCCGTCGACGTAGGCGTCGACGCTGGTCTGCGGCCCGGGACCGGTGGGCCGGGAGGGCCCGCCCAGCCACTGCGGGCGGTGTCGATGAGCATCCCGATGCCGGAGGCGAACCCCTGGCGGACCAGCTCGGTGCGCAGGGCCTGGGCGAACGAGAGCTCGTCCACGTAGTAGTTCCAGTCGACCCAGGAGGACTGGCGCACCGTGGTGCCGTTCACGGAGTCGGTCACCTTGAAGTGGGGCTCCTTGAGCACCGAGTAGTTCGCCGTGTTCACGATGAAGCCGTGCACGTCGGAGACGGAGGCGCCTTCGAGCGTGGCCGCCTTCTTGAACTGCTGGGCCGCCGGTGTGAAGTTGGTGTCCCAGCCGAGCCAGCCGTGGTGGGCCGCGTCGACGTAGTTGTAGACGTTGGGGAGGGCGCCGAGCTTGTGGAGGGCGTACCCGATGCCCTTCTCGTAGTTCCCGTTCGCCTTCATCGTGGCGCACTCGGGCGTCGAGCCTTCCGTGCCGCCCGCGTTGGTGACCAGGTTGGGCAGGGAGTCGGGTTCGATGAGGGTGACGATCCGCAGGTTCGCGTAGGCGGGGTCGCCGAGGACGGCGGCGATCGGGTCGATGTAGTCGCTCTTGTAGCGGCCGAGCTCGGTGGGGCCGAGCTCGCCGTTGGAGGCGAGTGCGGAGCAGTCCCGGCCGGGGAGGTTGTAGATGACGACCTGGAAGAGGTCGGCTCCCTGGGCCACCGCCGTGTCGAGGTGGGCGCGCAGGCTTCGCGCGCCGGGTGTGCCGCCGATCGCGGCGATGCGGTCCATCCAGACGAACGACGGCTCGTCGGCGATGACGCCGCCGCCCGGCTCGGCGGCGGCCTTGGCCGACCAGTCGGGGTTCACGTAGGGGGTGGCGCCGACGTAAGGGTTGTCGACGCGGGCGGCGGCCGTCGCCTGGCCGGGTGCGGCGATCGCCAGGGACGCGCCCATGACCAGGGCGGACAGTGCGGCGACCGCTCGTCTGCGCGGTACGTGCGGGGTGGTGCCTCTGATTCTCATTGCGGCTCCGTGTCCTCTCGTTCGTCCGCCACGGCCTGACGTGGCGGACGGGCTCAGGGGTACGTGGTGCTCAGGAGGTGAGGCGTGCGGGGTGGTGCGGAATGAACTGTGGGAGCGCTCCCAAAGTGGCGTGACTGCCGGTACATGTCAAGGATCCCGGCGCAATCACCTTGCGCTGGAGGGACTTTGACCGAATGGAAGCGCTCCCATACCGCAGTGGAGACGCTCCTCGCCTGGGTCCTGCCGGACGGGTGGGCCGGGCTGTCGGCCCACCCGTCCGGCCCGGCTCACTGCAACCGCCGGATGTCACCCCGGACCCGGTAGAAGCCGCCGGCCGCCGCGTGCAGGGCGTCCACCACGTACCGCGCGCCGGGCTGCCGTATCGCACGGGGGAACTGGACGTTCCAGGAGGTGTCGTAGCCCCGGAGACCACGTGCACGCGGAGGCGGCCGCCGGTGTCCTGGACGCACTCGACGACGACCGATCCGGCGGGGGCGTGGGCCACGGTGGTGACCGCGGCGGCGGCCGTCGCGGGCGCGTAGGTCGGCAGCGCGGCGGCCAGCTTCACATCCCGGGGAGCGGGCACCGTGCCCTGCTGGGCCGCGGAGATGGCCGCCTCGCTCGCGTCGACGCAGACCAGCGAACCGTCGGTCGTCACCAGGTACAGCCGTCCCTCGCGGTACTGCATGGACAGCGCCGACCCGCCGCCCGTGCCGAGCTTCCACAGGCGGGTGCCGTCCTGGTCGAAGCAGTACACGGACGAGGAGGCGTCGCCCGCGAAGACGAACCGCCCGCCGGGCGAGGTCGCGCACGAGTAGACCGCGCTGTCGCAGGCATACGTGGCCTCGATCGCGCCGGTCGCCTTCGCCAGCCGCTGGACCGCCCGGTGCGCCGTCCCCGCGTACACCGCGTCGTCCTCCTGCCAGCCGAACAGGACACCGCCCCGGGTGGCCGTGTGCCACAACTCGCCGCCGCCGTCCGGGGCGTAGGCGGTGACGCCCCGGTGGTGGCCGTGGTAGACCGCCCGGTCGTCGGCGCGGACCATCCAGGCGTGCTCGCCCTGGCTGCGGCGCGACCACTGGTGCTCGTCCTCGTGGTCGATGACGGTCAGCCGGCCCTCGCGGTCCGACACGTTCAGCAGGCCCTCGTGGATGTCCAGCCAGAAGATGTCGACGTCCGCCGCGATGTCGTACGCCGCGAACGGCAGCTTGGAGGAGAGGTCGTAGACCCGGCCGTCGTCACACCCCGCGTAGATCCAGAAGTCGTCGGCGACCAGGCACTTCACCCCGTCGGGGAGGCTGAAGCGGGCCAGGACGCCGCCCTCGTGGTCCAGGGTGTAGACATCGCCCGCCTGGTTGCCCACCCAGCACTGCTCGTCGTCGACGTGGATGCCGAAGGCGGAGGAGCCGGTGCGGAAGCGCCAGAGCACGGGAGCGACGGCGCGCGCGGTGGAGGGCGCCGAGGCCACCTGGCGGCGGGTCACCGACCGGGGTGCGCGCTGCCCGGGGACGGCCGGGGCGTAGCCCTTACGGACCTTCTCCCCCACCTTCTTCGCCGCCGCGGCCTGCGCCTTGGCGAGCGTGGCGAACGTGGAGGTCTGGGTCTGCCCGGCGGCACCGATCCGCCCGTAGCGCACCGTCACCACCAGTCCGTCGACGGTCACCTCGTAGAACTTGTGCGCACCGGCGCCTTCCTGTGACAGCTCCAGATACGTCGTCGTCGGCACGGTGGACGCGGCAGACATGGCAGACCCCTCCCCAGGGCGGATCCGCGGCCGTTCCGGCGGATCTCACTGATCACACCGTAGAAGAGGGCACTGACAACGCGCCTTCGCCGCCGCTCCCCTGCGGGAGCGGCGGCGAAGGCCGGCGGTGTGCGGGCTCCACGCCCGGCGGGCTACCAGTAGTGGCGCCGACCGCCCACCGCGCGGCCCGTCGCTCCCAGGACCCAGAGCACCAGACCGATGGCCACCAGAACGATGCCGATGGTCCAGAGGATGGAAATGCCGGCGATCAGGCCGATCACCAGCAGAATGACACCGAGGACAATCATGGAGCCCTCCAAACAATGCCGACTACCTTCGAGTATGCGCCTCATAAACGTTTTCCGTCGGCCAAGGGTTTTCGTCGGCCGGCTCCGCGTGGGCCCACCGGATCCGGGTACCAGAGAGCCCAAGCCATACCCGAGGGAAAGCAAGGTGGTCGTGCATGTCCTCCTCCATCGTCGAGACCGTCGACATCCAGGCTCCGGTCGCCGTCACCTGGGCGCTGTGGAGCGATGTCACCCAGTGGCCGAAGTTCCTGAGCCACGTGCAGCGGGTCGATCCGCTGGACGAGCGGCGTTTCGCCTGGCAGCTGTCGCTGCCCGGGGCGGAGAAGGGGTTCGTCGCGGAGCTGACGGAGGTCGTGCCCGAGGACCGCATCGCCTGGAAGACGACCGAGGGTGTCCATCACGCCGGGGTGGTCACATTCCACCGGCTCGACGACCGCTCCAGCCGGGTCGCGCTCCAGATCGAATACGACCCCCAGGGATTCCTGGAACGCCTCGGCGCGCTCACCAATCTGGATTCGGTGCTCGCCAACTACGACCTCGGGGAATTCCAGAAACTGGCCGAGCTGACTGCGTCCGGCGGGGATCCCGGCACCCGCTGACCGCGCCGCCGCGCACCTCGGTATCGGGCGCCCGGGCCCCTGTGCCGCACCCCACTCGCACTTCCAGGTGCAATCCGGCGCGCAGCGGGTACGAGTCCCCCTGACCCGAGTTCATGCAGGCGCCCCCCCCCTCCTGCCTGCACGAACCGCCGAGGCCCCACCGGTCCACCGACCGGTGGGGCCTCGGCTCTGTTCAGGGGTGGATCAGCCGGGCGTCTTCCAGCGGCGGCCCTTCGCAGCCGCGACCAGGGCGGGCACCGTGCCGAGCTTGACGCGCGGCCGGCCGTGCTCGCGGCCGCGAGCCGTCTCCGCCCGGTCGATGGCGGCCAGCCCCCGGGCGTCGACGACGTTCCGGCCACGGCCGCGCGCGAGGCGGCGGAAGGCCGTGGCCGGGTGGGCCGGGGAGGGCAGGGCACCCGCCACGGCGTCGGCCAGCAGCGTTCCGACGGTCTCGGCCGCGCAGGTCCGGTTGGCACCGATGCCGCCCGAGGGGCCGCGTTTGATCCAGCCGACGACGTACGTCCCCGCCATGCCGCTGACCCTGCCGCCCTCGTGCGGTACGGTCCCCGACGCCTCGTCGAAAGGCAGGCCCGGGACGGCCACACCCCGGTAGCCGATCGCCCGCAGCAGCAGGCCCGCCGGAATGTCCTGCTTGCCCGGCCCGGCCGTCACACGCACGGCAGTCAGGGCGTCCTCACCGACCCCCGCGACCGGGGCGGAGTGGAAGCGGAAGACGATACGGCGGCCGGGCCCGGGCGGCCGCGTCCAGTCAACCGCCCGGCGCTCCACGTCCCGCAGCAGGGCCGCCTTCGTACCCGGGGCCGCCGCGTCGATCGCGGCGCCGGTCCTGGGGTCGTGGTCGTCGACGACCAGGCCGACCCCCGGCAGGTGCTTCAGGGCGAGCAGCTCGGACGCGGTGCAGGCCGCCTCCTCGGGCCCGCGCCGCCCGAGCAGCACCACCTCACGGACCCGGGACGCCCGCAGCGCCGCGAGCGCGTGGTCGGCGATGTCGGTGGCGGCCAGCGCCTCCGGGTCCGTGACGAGGATGCGGGCGACATCGAGGGCGACGTTGCCGTTGCCGACGACGACCACGCGCTCCGCCGCCAGGGACACGGACCCGGGCGCCACCTCCGGGTGGGCGTTGTACCAGGAGACGAACGAGGTGGCCGAGGCGCTGCCGGGCAGGTCCTCCCCCGGGATGCCGAGCCGGCGGTCGGTGGAGGCGCCGACCGCGTAGATCACCGCGTCGTGGTGGGCGGCCAGCTCCCGGGCGGTGACGTCCCTGCCGACCTCGACGCCCAGATGCATCCGCACCCGGGGGTGGGAGTGGAAGCGGGCGAAGGTCTCGCCGACCTTCTTCGTCGCGGGGTGGTCGGGCGCCACGCCGTAGCGGACGAGGCCGCCCGCCACCGGAAGCCGGTCGACCAGGGTCACCTCGGCGTTGGTGTGCAGCAGCAGGTCCTCGGCCGCGTACATGCCGGCCGGTCCGGTGCCGACGACCGCCACCCGGATCGGGGCGAAGTCGGCGGGCAGACCGCGCTCGAAGGTGGGCTCACCCCAGGCGTGGAAGTTCGGCCCGGCGGGGGCGGGTCCGGGCTCCCGGCCCGCGAAGTAGGCCGCGTTGATGGCGGCGTACTCCTTCTGCGCCCCGAAGAGGCTGTCCACCGGGAAGATCGCGTCGACCGGGCAGGCGTCGGCGCAGGCCCCGCAGTCGATGCAGGTCTCCGGGTCGACGTAGAGCATCTCCGTGGACCCGAACGCCTGCTCCTCGGGGGTCGGGTGGATGCAGTTGACGGGGCAGACGGCGACGCAGGTGGCGTCGGAGCAGCAGGTCTGGGTGATGGCGTAGGTCATCTCGTCGTCTCGGGTCGTGGTGAGGGATCGGACCGGCCGCGGGGCCGTACCGCCGCCGCGGTCAGATCAGCGAGGCGCGCTTGTAGAAGAACAGCGCCGGCTTCGTCAGCAGCCGGGCCGAGGCCAGGAACTCCATCAGCCCCGAACAGCTGGACCGCATCAGCGACTTGTGGTGCTCGTTGGCCTTGGCCTCGGTCCGCGCCCGCCGGGAGTCCAGGCCCGCGTTGGCGTAGACGTCCCGGTTCACCATGCTGGTGACGATGTAGTACGAGGCGATCGCGACCACGATCGCGTTGAGCTGACGGCGGACGGCGCCCGCGTCCCGCAGCCGTTTGCGGGTCTCGGCGCGGGCGAACTTCATGTGCCGCGACTCCTCCACGACATGGATGTTGTTGATGGTGCGGACGAAGGGCGCCACCCGCTCGTCCCGCATCCAGTCGCGCTGCATCACGTCGAGGACTTCCTCGGCCACGAGTATCGCCGCGTACGCCGCCTCACCGAAGGCCAGGGTCTTGAAGGCGCGTCCCAGCTCCACCACGGGGCGGCGCGGCCGGTAGGCGGGGGCGCCGAGCTTGGCCGCGCCGCGGGCGAACATGATCGAGTGGCGGCACTCGTCGGCGACCTCGGTGAGCGCCCACTGGAACCGGGGGTCGGTGGGGTCCTTGGCGTACATGTCGCGGAGCACCATCTGCTGGAGGATCATCTCGAACCAGATGCCCGTGCTGGCGACGGAGGCCGCTTCCTGACGGGTGAGCGCCTTGCGCTGGGCGTCGGTGAGCTCGTTCCAGTACGCGGTGTTGTAGAGCGTGGACCACTCGGGGCTCGCCCCGTGGTGGTCCGGGTCGAGGGGGGTCTCCCAGTCCACCTCGGTGGCCGGGTCGTACGAGAGTTTGGCGGCCGAGTCCAGCAGCCGTCGGGCGACGTCCTGCTCGGCGAGCCGGTCCTGGTCCTCCGGCCGAACGGTGCTGCTTGACATGGTGCGGCTCCTTGACTCGAGAGATCGGCCCGGCGCCGCCCGGCCCGTCGCCCATCGCGTTCCCGCCCGATGAGATCGATGGCCGCCGAGCGCCGCCCCCGCTTGTTAGACGCTGCGTCTAGCAAGCTTATTAGACGCAAGGTATAGCAAGAGGGGAGTGCGGGCCTAGACCCGTGCGGAGAATCTGTACGAGCTCTCCACGACCCGGCCCGCCGCACGCCGGAAGCGGGCCACGGAGAACCGGCCCGCCTCGATGGTGCCGAGGCTGGCCGGTGCGGTCCAACAGCGCTGAGCGGTCAAGTACGCCGAGAGGAAAGGCTGTTACGGCGTCATGCGGGAACCGGGGTGTCGGACTCGGGGCCGCCCGGCACCGGTTCGGGCTCCGGAACCCGGTCCTGCTGCTCCGACCCCTCCCCCGGGTCGCTGAGCTGCTCGCGCAGATAGTTCCAGATCACGGCGATCAGCGCCGCCGCCGGTACCGCGAGCAGACTGCCCACGACGCCGGCCAGACTGCCGCCGAGCGTCACCGCCAGCAGGACCACCGCGGCGTGCAGACCGAGCCCCCGGCTCTGGATCATGGGCTGGAAGATGTTGCCCTCCAGTTGCTGCACCACGATGATGATCGCCAGCACGATCAGCGCGTCCGTCAGGCCGTTGGAGACCAGCGCGATGAGCACCGCGACGAAACCGGCGAAGACCGCGCCCACGATCGGTACGAACGCGGAGACGAACGTCAGCACCGCCAGCGGCAGCACAAGCGGAACGCCCAGGATCCACAGGCCGAGGCCGATGAAGACGGCGTCCAGCAGGCCGACGAAGGCCTGGGACCGCACGAACGAGCCCAGTGTGTTCCAGCACCGCTCGGCCACGACGGGGATGTCGGTGGCGAGGCGGCCGGGCAGCTGACGGGCGAGCCACGGAAGGAAACGCGGGCCGTCCTTGAGGAAGAAGAACATCAGGAAGAGGGCGAGAACGGCGGTGACGAGGCCGCTGAAGACCGTGCTGACCCCCGTGACCGCCGTGGTGACGACGCTGCCCGCGCTGTTCTCGATGCGATCGACCGCCGCGTCGAAAGCGCCGGTGATCTGGGCGTCGCTGATGTTCAGCGGCGGCCCGGCGGCCCAGTCGCGCAGCCTCCCGATACCTGCGACGACCCCGTCGGCGAGCTGGCCGGACTGGGAGGCCACCGGCACCGCGATCAGCGCGACGATGCCGCTGCCGACCAGGAGGAACAGCACGGTGACCAGGGCGGCGGCCGGCGCGGGCCGCCACCCGCGGTTGCGCAGGAAGCGGGCGATCGGCCAGGTCAGGGTGGTGAGGAGCAGACCCACTATGAGGGGCCACACCACCGACCACGTACGGCCCACGAGCCACAGGACGACGGCCGCCATCAACAGGACCAGCAGCAGTTCGAGCGAGACGCGCGCCGATCTACGGAGCGCGCCCGCGGTCTTTTCAGAGCTCAACGTGGCAGACATGGGCTCACCTTATGAGTGCTCGGGCCGCTCTCCCGCATTGCTGGTGCGACGGGCCGGAGCGGGCACCGTGGCGCCCGGCCCGGAGCAGGTCCGAGGGGCAGCACCGTGCGGTGCTGCCCCTCGGACCCCCGGACCTGGCCTCAGCTCTGCGGGCGCTTGCCGTGGTTGGCGCCGTTCTTGCGTCGGGCCTTCTTCTTACGACGTCGCTTCGAGGACATCGAACCCTCCTCTTCCCTCTGCTCGGTTGGGCACACATGATCCGCCGGACCGTGGGGTCCGGTGGTGAGGAATACCACTCCCCGCCCCTACCGTCACAAAATCGGGGCGCCGTCGCAAACCGCCGTCCCGCCGTTCGAGGTCACTTGAACAGGTTGTCGCCGAAGTCCTCCGCGCAGCGGTCCTCCTGGGCCTGGGTCTCGGCGCGGTCCACGCAGTCCTGGAGGTCCTGGAACGACTCGGAGTTGAAGAGGGATATACCGATGATGAGGACGACGACCGAGCCGATCAGCCCGAGCGCGCCGAGCACGGCACCGGTGATCGCCATGCCCTTGCGCGGAGCCTGCCCCCTACGGGCGCGGAGCGCCCCGAGGATGCCGAACACCAGGGCGAGCAGGCCGAGAAGGAGTCCCCCGACGACCGTCCAGAAGAAGAGGCAGGCGAGCAGGCCCAGGACGAGAGCGGTGACCGCGAAACCGTTGCCGCTGCTGGTGGGTTCCGGGGCGCCGTACTGGGTGTCGTACTGCCCTTGGTCCGCGTTCGGCTGCTGAGGGTAACTGGGCATGGACATCGGATATGAACTCCTTACCAAAAGTTGTCCTGTCCATATGCCCTACAAGAAACTCTGTATGCAAATCCGACCTATCCTGCGGCGTTCCCGGAGCTAGGGGTTCCGGAGCCAGGCCGGGCCGCACCGCCGGAGCTCCGCCGACAGGTGGTGTTGCAGTGGCTGTCCGACCGCCGCGAGGTCGTGGACGAACGTGAGGGTGTCCGCGCCGGTCAGGGTGTAGCGGCGGCGGGTGGCGTCGACCTGCTTGGCGGTGGGTGTGAGAGCCACTTCACGGGTGGCGAGGTCGACGGAGCCGTCGGCGGCCCGGCCGACCGCGATCTCCGCGATGCCGGTGGGCTGGGTGATGAGCGCTTCCACCCGCCCTTCCGGCTGGAGCCGCCACCAGCCGCCCTCCCGGGCCGACGGACGCAGCGGCCGCCCGTCGGCGTCGACCAACCAGGCGCGCGACGCATAGTGGAGGAAGGGGCGCCCGTCATGGCTGAAGGTGACCTCCTGCGCGTAGGCGAACGCACCCTCGATTGTCGGATACTCCCCCCGCCCACTCCCCGCCCAGGTGCCCAGCAGCCCGAGCACCGGCGCGAGGAGTGCGTGCGGCGCCGGCGCTTCGTCCGGCCCGAAGCCATCGGGGTACGGGTGGTGCGGGGCGTGCTGGGACATGGGGCGTGCTCCTGGGTCGCTGCCGGTTCTCGTGCCGGTGGCAGCCTAGGCGCATCGCCCCGCGCGGCGTGGGCGGCTCAGGCCGGGCCGGCGGCCAGGCTCTCCTTCAGGCTCCTGGGCCGCAGGTCGGTCCAGTTCCGCTCCACGTAGTCGAGGCAGGCCTGGCGGGTGTCCTCCGGGTGCGCCACGGTCCAGCCACCGGGCACCTCCGCGAAGGCGGGCCACAGGGAGTGCTGCCCCTCGTCGTTGACGAGCACCAGGTAGGTGCCGTTCTCGTCCTCGAACGGGTTGGTCACCGGTCCTCCTAGACCTTAGGTAAGGCTGTCTTTACTTCGACGGCAGCGACTCTACCCGCCCCGCCGTCCATGGAGTCCCCGAACGCGGCAACTCCCCTGCCCATCGGGAGCATTACCGCACGCGATCGGGGCGCGGCCTCAGAGTCCGAGGTCACTCAGGCGCGCTTCGTACCGGATGGTGAGGTCCTCCTCGTCGCCGACCGGGTTGTCCCAGAGGGCCACCAGCTCGGCGCGCACGGAGTCGGGCAGGGCCTCGTACCGCTCGTTCCAGCTGTCGGCGTCCGGGATCCAGTAGCCGACGACCTTGAACCGGGTGGCGGGCAGCCCCAGCTCCTTGCGGAGGTAACGGCGTACGGCACGCAGCGCGTTGGTCTCACCGGCGACCCAGACGTAGCCGCCGGTCATGTCCGTGCCGGGCGGGATCGCGGCGCTCACCAGCTCGGCCAGCCGGCTGGCTCCATGGCCGTTGCCGCCGTAGGTCCAGGTCACCTTGGTGCCGGGCAGCGGCTGGACGGCCTCGGGGCCGGGCAGTTCGACGACCGCACGGGTGGCTACCTCGTCCGGGGTGTTCTCCACCAGACGGGCCACGGCGGGCAGTCCGGTCTGGTCGGCGATCAGCACCTGCCAGGCGAGGTCGGCCGGAGGGCTGTAGAGGCCGGTGGGGTCGTTGACGCCGATGACGTCCCCGGGCCGCGCCCCGGCCACCCAGGTCGACGCCACCCCGTGGTCGTGCAGCACGAAGTCGACGTCGACCTCCCGGCTCTCGGGGCGCACCGCCCGCACGGTGTACGTACGCATCGGAGCGACGGGCCGGCCCTCCGGGGTCTCCCAGCCCTTCTCCGTCGTGAGGGGCAGGGACAGGTCGGTGCGGTCGGGGCCGTGCGGGAAGAAGAGGCGTATGTACTCGTCGCCGACCCCGGTGGACTCGAAGCCGGCGAGCCCCTCGCCGTGCAGCGTGACCCGGGTCATGGTCGCGGTGAGCGGCTGGACTCGGGCGACGACGGCTCGGTGGATCGTCATGGGCATGGCCCCTTCGTACGCGGCGGTCGACCTGTTCGCGAGGGCGACAGGACGCGGATACGGCCATCGGACACCGCCACGGGCGACGGGTGCGCCACCGGGACGGGCTTCGGCGCGCGCGGAGGCGGCCGTCCGGCCCGGAGCGCTCACCATCAGGGCAGCTCCGATTGACTTAGGTCAGCCTAACCTTCTCTGGCCCCTTCTTCGATACCACCTCGGGGCTACTGCCCGATACCGGCCGGAGCACCACGGTCCTGGACTACCGGGCCGCCATCACCGCGCTCCACCAGCGGTGCGGCACCTTCGAGGCGTGCTGGCGCACTCCCTGGGGGGCGATCGGGTCGTTCTTCGCACGCGAACACGGCGACCGTCCGGAAGGTGGTGACCATCAGCGGGGTGGCATCCAGCCCGGCGCCGTTCTCCGTGCCCCGCGCGGCGCCGGCGACCGTCCGCGCCCGCTGGTCCGCCTACGTGGAGGAGACCGTGTCCGGGGCGCGCGCGGCCGGCGAGATCGCGGAGGACACGGACGTCCCGCAGCTCGCCTTCGAGATCGCCACGCTGCTGGAGCCGGCCAACACCCCATCCGTCCCGCACAACGAGTGCAGCAGCCCGCAGCCTCTTTCCGGGGACCGCGCGCACGTCCCGGCCGGTACGTGCGCGGTGGCCCTCCTGCCTCCCGCACCCGCGGACGCGGACACGCCGACGGCCCCCGCCGCGGTACGCGAACGGGGGCCGTCGGATGCGCGTCAGGACTCGGTGAGCACCGCGTCGATCTGGCGCAGGAAGTCCTTCAGGTCATCGGGCGTCCGCGAGGTGATCAGCGGCCAGCCGCCCTCGTCGTCCCGGACCACCGACTTGTCGACCCAGGAGGCGCCGGCGTTGGTGAGGTCGGTCTTGAGGGAGGCGTACGACGTCAGGGTCTTGCCCTGGACGTAGCCGCCCTCGATCAGCGCCCACGGACCGTGGCAGATCGCCGCGACGGGCCGGCCGGACGCCGCGAACGAGCTGACGATCCGGGTGGTGGCGTCCTGGAGGCGCAGCGTGTCGGCGTTGAGCGTGCCGCCGGGGACGAGCAGGAGGTCGTACGCGGCGGGGTCGACGTCCGTCAGCGTGAGGTCGGGCCGCACCGTGTCGCCGGGGTCGCGGTCGCCCACGAGGGTGCGGATGTCGTCGTCGGAGACCGCCGCCACGCTCACCTGGGCTCCGTTGTCGCGCAGATGCTTCACGGGGACGACGAGTTCGTCCTGCTCCACCCCGTAGTTGGTGACGATCGCCAGGATCCGGCGGTTGCCGAGATCGGTGGTGGCCATGTGCTGCTCCTTTCCTCACAGGTCGTGCGGTCGTGTCGTCGGTCGGTCGCTCTCAGCCCCCCGTGATGCGGACGCATTCCGCGACGGTGTCGCGGAGGCTCCCGGTCCGCTCCAGGATCTCGCGCTGGACCCTGGCCCCGTTGCCGCGCCGCTCCAGGGCGGCCAGCGCCTTCTGCGCGGCCTTGAGGTCGCCGCTGTCCTCCAGGGCGTCCCGCACATGGGTCACCAGCGCCTGGAGCACATCGGCCGCGGGCTCGGGCCGTAGGGTCCCGGGGTGGATCAGCCGGTCCTCCAGACCCGACCGGGCCGCCTGCCAGGACGCCACCCGCAGCAGAGTCACGTCGGTGTCCAGGGCGGGCTTCCCGGCCCGCCACTCCCGCGCCGCCGTCTCCACCAGCGCGCGCACCAGTGTGGCCAGCAGCACGGTGTCCGCCGGGTCGAGGCAGACGTCGGCGATCCTGACTTCCACTGTGGGGTAGCTGTCCGAGAGGCGCGCGTCGAAGTAGACCATCCCCGCGTCCTTGAGCACGCCGGTGCCGACGAGGGCCTTCACCTGCTCGTGGTACCGCTCGGCGGAGCCGTGCAGCCCCACCGGCCCGGCCGAGGGCCACCTGCCCCACACCCGGCTGCGGTAGCTGGCGTACCGGGTGTCCTGCGCCTGCCAGAAGGGGGAGTTGCCGCTCAGGGCCAGCAGGACGGGCAGCCAGCCGCGCACCCGGTCGAGTACGGCGACGCCCTCCTCGTCCGACTCGACCGAGACATGTACGTGGCAGCCGCAGGTCAGCTGCTCCTGGGCGGTCAGCCCGTAGCGCTCGGCCATCCAGTCGTACCGCTCGCCCGTCCCGATGGTGGGGCTGACCGGCAGCGGCGAGGTCGCCAGGGCCGCGACCGACGCCCCCGCGTCGGCGGCGTGGCGGATCGCCTCGGCGCGCCGGCGGTGCACCGCGTCGGCGATCTCGTCCATCTCGCGGCAGGGATGCGTGGCGAACTCCAGCTGCTGGCGGTGCAGCTCCGGCTCGAAGGCCGACTCCCCTTCCGCTTCCCTCTCGGCGAGGGCCAGCACGGCGGTGGAGAGGGCACGCGCCTCCCCGCTCTCCGGGTCGACCAGCAGCAGCTCTTCTTCCACGCCTACGGTCCGCACCATAGCGCCCACCCCTTCGTTCTTCATCCGGCGATCAGGCAGAGAGGACGGAGTCGTCCTGGGGGCGGGCCCCCGGCAGCCGGTGCCGGGCGGCGACCAGCGCGCTGTCGACATCGCCCGTGCCCGTGGAGACGCACAGGGTGTAGGCCACGTCGTCCATGCGCTGCCGTGCCTCGGTGGAGCCGCTCTCCGCGTGCAGCAGGCGCAGGGTCTCGTACTGCTCGACCAGGTTGCGCAGCACGGTGGGGTGGGCCATCAGCATGCGGGGGATCCTTCCGCGGGATCATTCGTGTGAATGTCGTGTGCCCGGCTTGTGCGCTCGGGCACAGCCCCGGGTACCCCGGCCGGGGCGACCCATACCTCCGTGTGGGAAGTCTCCCCCGGCCCCGCCTGCGGTGAATCGATCGGTCCGCAAGGGGTACCCAGCAGGACGGACGCCCCGCCCCGGGCACTTCCGGGGCAGCACGGAAGGAAGCTCTCATGACCGACCGCAGGCCGGAAGGCACCGCCTATACCGGGGCTTCCGGCAGCCCGCCCCCCGTACCGGCGGATCTGCCGGACCAGCAGCACCAGGAGGGCGAGGACGCCCTCGACATACCGATTCCGGACCGGGTCGCCCGCGAGAGCGGCGACCGGCCCGATCCGGACGAGGCGGGTTCCGGCCGGGACGAGCCGCGCAACGCCGGCGCGCACCCCGAGGAGCACCCGACACCGGACGAGTCCACGGGGTAGCCGGCGCCGGACGCACCGGGCCCCCAGGACGCATGGCGTCCTGGGGGCCCGGTGGTTGTTCGACCCGGATCAGGCGGTGGTGATGTTCTCCGCCTGCGGGCCCTTCTGGCCCTGGGTGATGTCGAAGGTCACCGCCTGGCCTTCCTGGAGCTCACGGAAGCCGGTGGAGTTGATGTTGGAGTAGTGCGCGAAGACGTCGGGGCCGCCGCCGTCCTGCGCGATGAAGCCGAAGCCCTTTTCCGAGTTGAACCACTTGACGGTTCCGCTGGCCATGCCTGTACCTCTCAGCAGTAAACGGATCCGCACCGCGCGGACCCGGAGGTGATCGCCCTGGTTCTCAGGCACTGCACAGCAAAACGCCCGCGCCAGGCGCGGGCAGGTACTGCGAACCACGACATCTTCCGGCGACGCTACACGGCGGGATCACTCCTCACCAGAGAGCAACGCCATTTTGCTGTGGATCTTCCTCCGGGCAGGTGGCTCGAACCCCACCGACTGCGCCCCCTTCAGGGTGTGTCGGCACCCCGGGCGACGCTCTGCGCCCACAGGACCAGCGGCAGCTGGAGGGGCAGCCTGGCCAGGGCGGCAACCCGCTGCGGCCGGGGCCGGTCCCGCCAGTCCACGGCCATCTGGACATTGGCCGGAAACACCCCGACGAAGAACCCCGCGGTCGCCCGGGCGGCGGCGCCCCGCGTCCGGGGGTGGGCGATCCCGGCGGCCAGGGCGAGTTCGACCACTCCGCTCGCGTACGTCCACGTCCGGGGCGCTCCGGGCAGGATGCGGGGCACGGTGGCGTCGAACGCCTTCGGGACGGCGAAGTGGAGCACCGCCGCTCCCGCCATGAGTCCGGCGAGCGGGAGGGGCGAACGGGTCCGGCGGGACATGGGGACTCCTCGGTTCGTCAGATGGTCCGGGAACTCGACTTACTTGTCAGTAAGTTACCGGCTCCCGGCGCCCTCGTCCCCCCTTCCCGCTACTGGATGAACCGGGGCAGCCACCGCGCCTGGTAGTCCGGATGCCCGGCGTACTCGGCGGCCAGCTGGCGTACGGCGAAGCCCAGGCCCACCGCCCGGCCGGAGCGGAAGTCCTGGGCCGGGCGGTCGGTGTCCAGCTCGGCGACCTCGACGTACTCCCCCAGCAGCACCCGGTGCGTCTCGATCCGCTCCAGGGTGCGGGCGGGGTCCTGGAGGGCGATGTGGTGGTCGAATCCCTGGTCCCGGACCGTGAACGCGACGCCTCCCCTGCGGTCGTGGACCTCGCCGGGCACATCCGCCGGACACCGCCACCGGTCCCCGCCGGCAGCCAGGGCGACCTGCTCCTCATCGGCGAGACGCGCCTGCACGAAGGCCACCATGTCTGTGTTGCCGGCCATTGGATGCTGCTCCCTCGTGTTCATGGATCACTGCGGTGATACGGGGAGCATTGTGGTGGACCGGGGCGGCGCGATCCACCGCGGCAGGCGGTGCGGGCCCCGGTGGGCGGGTGTGCGAGCGGCCAAGGGGACGAGCGGGTCAGTCCGCCGTCTCCCCGGCCCCCTTCGCGGCCAGACCGGCCAGGACCTGGTGCAGGGGCTCGGTCAGCCGGCGGCGGTACTCCTGCACGGCCCAGCCGTTGCCGTCCGGGTCGGTGAAGTACAGGAACGTGGCCCCGTCCTCGGGGGCGTACCGCTGGGGCTCGGAGACCTCCACCCCTCGGGCGGCGAGCTCCGCGTGGGCGGCGTCGATGTCGGTGACGCAGAGCTGGAGGCCGTGGTACGTGCCCGGCTGGGGGTCTCCCGTCGGGTTGGGCACGCCGTCGGTCAGGGCGATGGAGCAGCCCGAGCCGGGCGGGGTGAGCTGGACGACGCGTGCGCCGGGCATCACCTCGCCGTCGATGTCGACGTGGAAGCCGAGCTTGTCCCGGTAGAAGTCACGGGCCCGGTCCAGGTCGGTCACCGGGAGCACGATCACTTCAAGGGTCCAGTCCATGGCCGTGGGGACCTTTCGTCGTGTCGTCGGCCGACGCGGAGGTGTCGTCGGTCGTGTCCGGCAGCGTCTCACCGGGGGTCGCGCCGCCCTGGAGGCGGGCCAGGTCGGAGGGGCGGACCTGGATGACGAAGAGGGCGACGAGGGCGGCGAGGACGGCAAAGCAGGCCGCGACGACGAAGGCGCTGGACACTCCGGCCGTGAGGACCTCGTTGCCCCAGGGCGGTGGCAGCTCCTGTGTCCTGCCGAACTGGAGCTTCTGGGCCGGGGTGGCCTCTTGCATGAAGCGCGGCAGCTGGTCGGTGAACTCGTGGCGGCTGGCCGTACCGAACATGGTCACCAGGATCGACAGCCCGAGGGAACCGCCGACCTGCTGGGTCGCGTTGAGGATGCCGGACGCCGCACCCGCCTCCCTCGGCGCCACCCCCGACACCGCCATCAGCGTCAGCGAGACGAACTGCATGCCCATACCGAAGCCGAAGACGAGCATGGGGCCGAGGATGGAGCCGAGATACGTGCTGTGGACGTCGGTCAGCGTGAGCCATCCGAGGCCGGTGGCGGCCAGCAGCGCACCCGTCACCATGAAGGGTTTCGGCCCCCATCGGGGCAGCAGCTGGGAGGCCAGGCCGGCACTGACCGCGATGATGACGCTGACCGGGAGGAAGGCGAGTCCGGCCCGCAGCGGGCTGAAGCCGAGCACGTTCTGCACGAACAGCGTCAGGAAGAAGAACATCCCGAAGATCGCTGCGGACAGACTCAGCATCATCGCGTAGGTTCCGGCGCGGTTGCGGTCGCGGAACATCCACAGCGGAGTGATCGGCTGCCGGGAGCGGGTCTCGATGGAGATGAAGAGGGCCAGGAGCACGAGCGCGGCGGCGAAGGAACCGAGGGTGAGCGGATCGGTCCAGCCGTCCTCGGACGCGCGGATGAAGCCGTAGACGAGCAGCACCATGCCGGCCGTGGAGGTGAGGGCGCCGACGACGTCGAAGTGGCCCGGGTGGCGTTCGGACTCGCGGATGTAGCGGGGGGTGGCGAAGGCGATGAGCAGTCCGATGGGCACGTTCACGAAGAGGACCCACCGCCAGTCCAGCCATTCGACCAGCATCCCGCCCGCCAGTAGCCCGATCGCGCTACCGCCCGCCGAGACCGCGGCGAACACGCCGAACGCCCGGTTGCGTTCGGGGCCCTCGCGGAAGGTGGTGGTGATCAGCGACAGGGCGGTCGGCGAGGCGATGGCGCCGCCGACGCCCTGGAGCGAGCGCGCGGCCAGCAGCTGCCAGGACTCCTGGGAGAGCCCGCCGAGCAGCGAGGCGAGCACGAAGAGCAGCACGCCGAAGATGAAGACGCGGCGGCGCCCGAGAATGTCACCGAGCCGGCCGCCGAGCAGCAGCAGTCCGCCGAAGGTCAGCGTGTAGGCGTTGACCACCCAGGACAGGTTCTCGGTGGAGAAGCCCAGGGCCGTCTGCATGTGCGGGAGGGCGATGTTGACGATGGTGACGTCGAGAACCACCATCAGCTGGCACGAGGCGATGACGAGAAGTGCCAGTCCGCTGCCCCGGCCCCGTTCGTCGGGCCGGGCGGTCGTGCCGGGTGTCGCGTCGGAGCCCGTCATAGTGGGTTCGTCTCTCGTTCCGAGGGCGATACGCCCCGTCGGGGCGGTCGGTCTCTCCGTCGGCCGGATGAACGCGGGCGTTCACCGGACCGACGTTATTCCCGAACCCCCCGGCTCGCCATTCGATCACTGCAACGCGTGGACCGCCGCCCGGAAGAGGGCCGGTAGGCGATGGGCCGCCGTGACGATGTTCCGGCGCGATACGGGGTGGCCCGCGGCGCCCAGCAGGGCCTGGGTGAGGAGCCGGTAGCGGCGGGTCGCCCTGGCCCACCGCGCCGGGTACTCCTCGGGGCGTCCGGCGGCCAGACAGCCGACGGCGGCCGTCGCGGTGGCCACGGCGAGGGCGATGCCCTCCCCGGTCAGCGCGTCGGTGTACCCCGCCGCGTCGCCGACCAGCAGGACGCGCCCGGCCCGTGGCCCCCGGGCACGCTGCCGGAGCGGGCCCGCCCCGCGTACGGGGGTGGCGTGCGGGCCGAGCCGGGCGGCCAGGGCCGGGAAGTCGGCCAGGTGGTGCTCGTACGGGCGGCGGTCGCGGCTGAGTACGGCGACGCCCACCAGGTGGTCTCCCACGGGGGTCACGTACGCCTCGCCGTGCGGCGACCAGTGCACCTCGACCAGGTCGGTCCAGGGGGCGGTGCGGTAGTGGCGGCGCAGCCCGTAGCGACCGGGGCCGGGGGCGGGGTGGTCGAGGCCGAGGGCGCGCCGCAGGGGTGAGTGCAGCCCGTCGGCGGCGATGAGCCAGCGGGCGGTGAGACCGGCGGCGGTGACGGTCCGCTCGTCCTGGCGGACCTCCCGGACCTTGCCTTCCACGATGCGTACGCCGAGGGCTCGCGCCCGCTCGTGCAGGGCCGCGTGCAGGGCGGTGCGGCGTACGCCTAGCCCGTACGCGCCGCGGAACCGCGCCTCCGCGCTCCGCCGCCCGTCGGTGTACCGGATGCCGCGCAGGGGGTGTCCGTCCGGGTGTACGCCGAGGCGGTGGAGGGCCGCGAGGCCCCCGGGCATGATGCCCTCACCGCAGGCCTTGTCGACGGGGGCGGGGCGGGGTTCGACGACCACCGCCTCCAGGCCCGCCTGGGCGGCCCGGATCGCGGCGGCCAGACCGGCCGGGCCGCCGCCCGCGACCAGGATGTCGATCACGCCCGCGCTTCCGCCGCCGGGAGGCGGGCCAGCGCCTCGTCCTCGCAGTGGATCCGGACGGCCATGAGGACGGCGTTGAGCAGGGTGAAGACCATCGCGGTCACCCACGCCCCGTGGACCAGGGGCAGCGCGATGCCTTCGGCGGCGACGGCGACGTAGTTCGGGTGGCGCAGCCACCGGTAGGGGCCGCCGGTGACCAGGGGCAGGCCGGGGACGACGATGACGCGGGTGTTCCACCGGGGCCCGAGCGTGGTGATGCACCACCAGCGCAGCGCCTGCGCCGCGACGACGACGGCGGCCATGGTCCAGCCGGGGACGGGCAGGAAGGGGCGGTCGGCGTAGTGGGCCTCGGCCAGGCAGCCGGCCAGCAGGCCGGTGTGCAGGACGACCATCGCCGGGTAGTGGCCGCCGCCCGCCTCGGTCCCGCCGCGGGCCAGGCTCCAGCGGGTGTTGCGGCGGGCGACGGCGAGTTCGGCGAGGCGTTCGCCGGCGACGGCGAGCACCAGGGCGGTGTACCAGATCATGGGCCGTACCTTCCTACCAGCGCAGCAGCACCAGTTCGCAGCAGAAGCCCGGGCCCATGGCCAGCAGGACTCCGGGGGTGCCCGGTTCGGGGCGGCGGTGTTCGATGGTGTCCCGCAGGACGTGCAGGACCGAGGACGAGGAGAGGTTGCCGACGTCGGCCAGCGAGCGCCAGGTGACGTCGAGTGCCCCCTCGGGCAGGTCGAGGACCTCGGTGACGGTCTCCAGGACCTTGGGGCCACCGGGGTGGCAGACCCAGTGGGCGATGTCCTTCGGCTTGAGACCGTGCTCGTCGAGGAACTCCCGTACGTCGTCGGCGAGATACCGGCGTACGACATCGGGCACGGCCGGATCGAGGACCACGCTGAACCCGGTGGAACCGATGGACCAGCCCATCACATGCTCGGTCTCCGGGTACATCCGGCTGCGGGTGGCGACGATCTCGGGCCCGGTGACGGCCCGGCGTCCGCCGAGGGCGACCACCGCGGCCGCCCCGTCGCCGAACAGGGCGGTGGCCACCAGGTTGGCGGGGGTCACGTCCTGGCGCTGGAAGGTGAGCGAGCAGAGTTCGACGGAGAGCAGCACGGCCACGTCGTCGGGCCGGCCGAGCAGGTAGTCGTGGATCCGGGCCACCCCGGCGGCTCCTGCGACGCAGCCGAGGCCGAAGACCGGCAGCCGTTTCACATCGGAGCGCAGGCCGAGGCGGGCCACCAGCCGGGCGTCGACGGAGGGGGCGGCGATGCCGGTGACGGAGGTGAACATCAGCAGGTCGACATCGGTGGGGCGCAGCCCCGCAGCGCGCAGGGCGCCGCGTACGGCATGGCCGCCGAGGTCGACGGCCGAGCGGATGAACACGTCGTTGGCGGCGCCGAAGCCGTCCAGGTCGCGGTAGCCGTCGAGGGGGAGCGCGGTGTGCCGTGCGCGGACGCGGGCGTTCTCGTGGAGCCGGTCCAGGAGACGGCGGTCGGCACCGGGCGGCAGACAGGTCTCGGCCACCATGTCGGTGACCTCGCGCTGGGTGTGGCGGTGGGGCGGCAGGGCCCCGTGGACCGCGGCGATCCGGGTCATTGCGGCTCCTGCGTCGGGGGCGTCATTGCCCCATCCTGACCGTAAAGTCCGGAGAATCCCGGTAAGGGACCCGCGCGGCCACCGTATTGACGGGCCGACAGGTCTCTACGATCGCCCGATGGGTGCCATGGACGGGGCAAGGGCGTCGGTGTCGGCGGTCCGGTGGCCGGGCCGCGTGGCGGGGCTGGCGCTGGCCTGCCATCCGGGGCCGGTGGTCGCGGTGACCGCACTGGCCTGCGCCCTCGCGGTCGGGGTGGGCCTCCCCCCGGCACGGCTCGCCCTGGCCGGGGTGGCGGTGCTGACCGGGCAGCTCTCGGTGGGCTGGTGCAACGACGCGTACGACGCGGGGCGCGATGCCCGGGCCGGACGCCGGGGGAAACCGGTCGCCGACGGTGCGGTCTCCGTGCGCGCGGTGTGGCGTGCGGCGGCGGTCGCGCTCGCCCTGTGCGTACCGCTCTCCCTGGCCTGCGGTCTTCTCGCCGGTACGGTGCACCTGGCCGCGGTCGCCGCCGCCTGGCTCTACAACCTGCAGCTCAAGGCGACGGCGCTCTCCTGGGTTCCGTATGCCGCCGGGTTCGCCGCGCTCCCCTCCCTGGTGACGCTCACCCTGCCCGACGCCCCCTGGCCCCGGTGGTGGACGGTCACGGCGGGGGCGCTGCTGGGGTGCGCGGCGCATCTGGGCGACACCCTCCCGGACATCGAGGCGGACCGGGCCGCGGGTATCCGGGGGCTGCCGCACCGGCTCGGCCCGGCGGGGACACGGCTGCTGCTGCCGGTGCCACTGCTGGCGGCCACGGGCGTCCTGGTGCTGGGCCCGCCCGGCCCGGTGGACGCCGGGTCCCTGACCGTGCTCGCCCTCGCCGGTGCGGCGGCGCTGCTGGGTCCCGTGCTCGGCCGGCGGTGGCACAAGGCCGCGCTGGCGGGAGCGGTGATCGTGGCGGCGGCGGACCTGGCACTCCTCTTGGCGCGCGGCACGGCGCTCTCCTGAACCACGCACCGGGGAACGTCTTCTGACGGGACGTCACTCAGCATGCCCTCATGACGTGAGCATGCGAGAACCGTTGACAAATCAGAAACAGACCAGAAATCTATCAACTGCTGTTTGCAAAACATTGACTGCATGGCTCAAATACCGTGGAAGCAGAGGACAGCATGAGATGGAAACGGCTCAGCGAAAGATCGATCACCGGCCTGCTCATAGCGGGGCTCGTCACCGTCGGACTGCTTCCCGTCCAGGCGGCAGCGGCTGAGGCGACCGACCTGGCCCGGGGCAAGACCGTCACGGCCAGCGGATCGCACGGCGGCTTCCCCGTCGTCAACGCCAACGACGGCCAGGTGAACACCTACTGGGAGTCGAACGGACACCCCTCGAACCTCACGGTGAAGCTCGGCGCCGACGCGGACCTCCAGTCCGTGGTGATCAAGCTCAACCCGGATCCGATCTGGGGCACCAGGACCCAGGAGTTCCAGGTGCTCGGCCGGACGCAGAGCGGCACCAGCTTCACCTCGCTCAAGGCCCGGGCCGGCTATGTGTTCAACCCGGCCACCAACCAGAACACGGTGACGGTCCCGGTCAGTGGCCGGGCCGCCGATCTCCAGCTCCAGTTCTTCTCCAACACCGGGGCGCCCGGGGCCCAGGTCGCCGAGATCCAGATCCTCGGGACACCGGCGCCCAACCCGGACCTGACCGTGAGCGCCCTGTCCTGGTCGCCCTCGACCCCCTCCGAGAGCGACACCATCACGGTCAACGGGACCGTCCGCAACATCGGCTCCGCCGCCTCGGCCGCGACCACGGTCGATGTGAGCCTGGGCGGTGTGGTCGTGGGCAGCGCCCCGGTCGGCGCGCTCGCCGCGGGGGCCTCCGCGGCCTTCTCGGTCCCGGTCGGCAAGCGGCCGCAGGGCTCGTACACCGTCTCCGCGCTGGTGGACCCGGCCGACACGGTCATCGAGTCGGACAACACCAACAACAGCCGCACCACCGCCTCCCCGCTGGTGGTCGGCCAGAGCCCCGGCCCCGACCTGGAGGTCCGCTCGATCACCTCCAGCCCGTCCAACCCGGCCGTCGGCGCTGCGGTCACCTTCACCGTGGCCGTGCACAACCGCGGCACCACCGCGGTGAGCGCGGGAACGGTCACCCGGCTGACCGTGGGCTCCACCACGCTCAACGGCACCACCCCGGCCGTCCCGGCGGGCGCCACGGTGAACGTGCCCATCAGCGGCAGCTGGACGGCGACCAGCGGCGGGGCCACCCTGACCGCCACGGCCGACGCGACGAACCTGGTCGCGGAGACCAACGAGACCAACAACGCGCTCGCCCGCTCCATCGTCGTCGGGCGCGGCGCGGCGGTGCCCTACACGGAGTACGAGGCGGAGGACGCCAGATACCAGGGCACGCTGCTCACGTCGGACGCCGAGCGGACCTTCGGCCACACCAACTTCGCCACCGAGTCCTCCGGGCGTAAGTCGGTGCGGCTCAACTCCACCGGTGAGTACGTGGAGTTCACCTCGACCAACGCGTCGAACTCCATCGTCGTACGCAACTCCATCCCGGACGCGGCGGGCGGTGGCGGCCGTCAGGCGACCATCAGCCTCTACGCGAACGGCCAGTTCGTGCGCAAGCTGGACCTCTCCTCCAAGCACAGCTGGCTGTACGGCAACACCGACAGCCCGGAGGGGCTCACCAACACCCCCGGCGGCGATGCGCGGCGGCTGTTCGACGAGTCGCACGCGCTGCTCGCCCAGACCTACCCGGCGGGCACCAAGTTCCGGCTCCAGCGGGACGCGGGCGACAACGCCGCGTTCTACATCATCGACCTGATCGACCTGGAGCAGGTCGCCCCGCCCACCGCCCAGCCCTCGGGCTGTGTCTCCATCACGCAGTACGGCGCGGTGCCCAACGACGGCATCGACGACACCGCCGCCATCCAGCGCGCGGTGACCGCCAACCAGAACGGCCAGATCAGCTGCGTCTGGATCCCGGCGGGCCAGTGGCGCCAGGAGCAGAAGATCCTCACCGACGACCCGCTGGACCGGGGCCAGTGGAACCAGGTGGGGATCCGTGACGTGACGATCCGGGGTGCGGGCATGTGGCACTCCCAGCTCTACACGCTGACCCCGCCGCACGAGGCGGGCGGGATCAACCACCCGCACGAGGGCAACTTCGGCTTCGACATCGACGAGAACACGAAGATCTCCGACATCGCGATCTTCGGCTCCGGTACGATCCGCGGCGGTGACGGCAACCATGAGGGCGGCGTCGCGCTCAACGGCCGGTTCGGCAAGAACACGAAGATCAGCAACGTCTGGATCGAGCATGCCAACGTGGCCGTCTGGGCGGGCCGCGACTTCGACAACATCCCCGCTCTGTGGAACCCGGGCGACGGCGTCGAGTTCACCGGGATGCGGATCCGCAACACGTACGCCGACGGCATCAACTTCGCCAACGGCACCCGCAATTCGACCGTGTACAACTCCTCGTTCCGCAACACCGGCGACGACGCGCTCGCCGTCTGGTCCAGCAAGTACGTCAAGGACCAGTCCGTCGACATCGGCCACGACAACAGCTTCCGCAACAACACGATCCAGCTGCCCTGGCGCGCCAACGGCATCGCGATCTACGGCGGTTACGGCAACAAGATCGAGAACAACATCATCGCCGACACCATGAACTACCCGGCCATCATGCTGGCGACCGACCACGACCCGTTGCCCTTCTCCGGGCAGACGTTGATCGCCAACAACGCGCTGTACCGCACCGGCGGGGCCTTCTGGAACGAGGACCAGGAGTTCGGCGCGATCACGCTCTTCCCGCAGAACCTGCCCATCCCCGGTGTCACGATCCGCGACACCGACATCATCGACTCCACCTACGACGGCATCCAGTTCAAGACGGGTGGCGGCCTGATGCCGGACGTGAAGATCCAGAACGTCCGGATCGACAAGTCCAACAACGGCTCCGGCATCCTCGCGATGGGCGGCGCACGCGGCAACGCCACGCTGACCAACGTGACCATCACCAACTCGCGCGACGGCCATGTGCTGATCGAGCCCGGCTCGCAGTTCACCATCAGCGGCAGCCCGACCGGCGCACGCGCCAAGCAGTAGTTCCTGCTGTACGTCGCCGGGCCGGCGGTCATCCGCCGGCCCGGCGACGCCCTTTCCCACGGCCCGAACTCACCCCGTCACGGCTCTGGGAAGTGCGAGGTCCGGCCGCTACCCTCCGCGCATGATTCCCACGGTTGTCTGGGGTACCGGCAACGTCGGCCGCGCGGCGATCCGCGCCGTCGAGGCCCATCCGGCACTGACACTCACCGCCGTCCTCGTCCACGATCCCGCCAAGGTCGGCCGCGACGCGGGCGAGCTGGGCGCACTCGGCCGCACGCTCGGCATCGCGGCCACCGACGGCATCGCCGCCGTCCTGGCCGGCCGCCCCCGGGCGGTGGTCTACGCGGCCTCCGGCGACATCCGCCCCGACGACGCCCTCACCGACATCGGCCGGGCGATCCGGGCCGGAGCGGTCGTCGTCACGCCCTCCCTCTATCCCCTCTACGACCAGCGCAACGCCCCGCCGGAACTGCGGGACCCCGTCCTGGCCGCAGTCGCGGAGGGCGGTGGCTCCCTCTTCGTCTCCGGGGTCGACCCCGGCTGGGGCAACGACGTCCTGCCGCTGCTGGTCAGCGGTCTGGGCACCGAGGTGGACGTGATCCGCTGCCAGGAGATCTTCGACTACTCCACGTACGAGCAGGAGGAGTCGGTACGCCACCTGATCGGCATGGGCCACCCGCTGGACTACCAGCCGCTGATGCTGGCGGAGACGGTACCGACGATGGTGTGGGGCGGTCAGATCCGGCTGATGGCCCGGGCGCTGGGCGTCGAACTGGACGAGATCCGCGAGACGCTGGACCGCCGGGCGCTGGAGACGCCGGTGACCACCCGCACGATGGGCGAGTTCGCGGCGGGCACCCAGGGCGCGGTCCGGTTCGAGGTCCAGGGCATCGTGGGCGGGGAACCCCGCATCGTGATCGAACACATCACCCGTATCCACCCCTCGTGCGCACCGGACTGGCCCTCCCCGCCCGACGGCGTGGGCGCGCACCGCGTGGTGATCGAGGGCCGCCCCCGTATCGAGGTGACGGTCGAGGCCTCCGACGAGGGCGAGAACCGGTCGGCGGGCGGCAACGCCACGGCGGTCGGGCGGCTCGTCTCGGCCATCGACTGGCTGGTGGACGCCGAACCGGGCCTGTACGACGCACTCGATGTCCCGCTGCGGCCCGCCGTCGGCAGGCTGGGAAGGAGACCCGCATGATCATCGACATCCCGGAGGGCCAGGAGCCCATCGGTTACGTATGGGGGGAGATGGTCCCCGGCATCGGCGTGGCCGCCGCCACGTTCTCGATGTCCGTGTACGAGCACACGACGCTGGGTCTAAGGGAGTTCGAGGCGGCGCGGCTGCGGATCGCGCAGGTCAACGGGTGCCTGTTCTGCCTGGACTGGCGGACCGAGCGGGACGGGGAGAAGGTCGAGGAGGAGTTCGCGCAGGCGGTGACCGAGTGGCGTACGACAGCCGCCTTCGACGTGCGGACCAGGCTGGCGGCGGAGTACGCGGAGCGGTACGCGCTGGACCACCACGGTCTCGACGACGCCTTCTGGAAGCGGATGACCGCGCACTACAGCCAGGTGGAGATCGTGGAGCTGTCGATGAGCATCGGCTCCTGGCTCGCGTTCGGGCGGCTCAACCATGTGCTGGGGATCGACGCGGTGTGCGTGCTGCCGGGTCACTGACGGAGTCCGGGGCCGCCGGGTTGGCACTCCCGGCCCCGGGCTCTCCGTACGCCCCTACAGATCAGTGGCGATGATGCGCTCGATGTTGCGCTCGGCGAGCGCGGTGATCGTGACGAACGGGTTGACGCTGGTGTTGCCGGGGATCAGGGCGCCGTCGATGACGTACAGGCCCGGGTAGCCGTGCAGCCGGCCGTAGTTGTCGGTGGCCTTGTTCAGGACCGCGCCGCCCAGGGGGTGGTAGGTGAGGTGGTCGCCCCAGATCTTGTAGGTGCCGAAGAGGTCCGTGCGGTAGATCGTCCCCTCCTTCTTGTTGATCTTGTCGAAGATAGTCTTCGCGGCGTCGATGGACGGCTGCTTCCACGCCGTCTGCCAGCTCAGTTCGGGCCGGCCCGCCGCCGCGTTCCAGGTGAACTCGGCCCGGTGGGGGTTCTTGGTGATCGAGAGGTAGAACGACGCCCAGGTCTCGATCCCGGTGGGCAGCGGAGCGACTTCGGCGAACGCTCCGCCGGCGTCCCAGTTGTCGATGCCGCCGGTGGGGATCGACGCCTGCACCTTCCCTGTCGGGTCCCAGAGGTGGTTGGCGCGGCCGCACATGACGTTGCCGTTGTCGCCCCAGCCCTTGCCGATCTCGCTGTTGAGGCCGGGCAGGGCGCCGGTGGCCTTCAGGCCGACGAGCAGCTTGCTGGTGCCGACGCTGCCCGCCGCGAAGAAGACCTTGTCCGCCGTGACGGTCTTGGTGACGGTGGTGCGGCCGGTGGTGTCCAGCTGGTCGATGAGGACCGTGTAGCCGCCGCCCGAGGCCGGGGAGACGCGGGTGACCTTGTGCAGCGGGGAGATGGTGACCCGGCCGGTGGCCCTGATCCGGTCGATGTAGGTCTTCTGGAGCGACTTCTTGCCGTAGTTGTTGCCGTAGAGGATCTCGGCGTCCAGCGCTGACTTCGGTACGGTCCCGGCGGCCTCCTGCTTCATGTAGTCCCAGTCGTACACGGCGGGCACGAAGAGGAAGGGGAAGCCCGAGCGCTGCGCGTGCTTCCGGCCGACCCGGGCGTACTGGTAGCAGTCGACGCCGTCGAACCACGCGGGGTCGATGGTGGAGACGCCGAGGTCGGCGTTGGCGCGCGGGTAGTACGTGCTGTACATCTCCGCGGCGTTCACCGACGGGAGGATGGCGGCGAAGTTCTCCCGCTTGGGCGTGACGGCCATGCCGCCGTTGACCAGCGACCCGCCTCCGACTCCGCGCCCCTGGTAGACGGTGATGCCGGCGAACTCCTCGGCGTCCAGGATCCCGGTGTAGCGGTTGACGTTCTTGTCGATCGGGAAGCCGAGGAAGTTGCTCAGGGGCTGCTTGGTACTGGTCCGCAGCCAGAAGGAGCGGTCGTCCGGCTTGGTGGTGTTGGCGAAGATCTTGCCGTCCGCGCCGGGGGTGTCCCAGGCCATGCCCATCTCGACCATGTGGACGTCCGTGCCTGCCTGGGCGAGCCGGAGGGCGGCCACCGAGCCGCCGTAGCCGGTCCCGACGACCAGCACCGGCACATGGGCTCCGGAGCCGATGGCGGCCGCTGCCGCACGGGGTGCGGCCCAGACCGGGGTGGTGGGCCCGGCGAGCGCCGCGACCCCGAGAAGAGAACCTGTTCCAGTGATGAACCTTCGACGTGATACACCCTTGGGGGCGTTGTCGTGCGGGGTAGTGTCGTTCATGTGACATCCCTCACTCTCGACAGAGTGCAACAGGTTCTACTGGCGATCGCGCGGTAAGTCACTAGAAACTTGGTGGTAACTTCCCGGTACACCGGAGGGGCCCCGGACCAGGCGGTCCGGGGCCCCTCCGTCTGTGCGTACGGGGATCAGTAGGCGCCGAAGACGTTGTCGATCGACCCGTACCGGTCCGCGGCGTAGTTGCACGCGGCGGTGATGTTGGCGACCGGGTCGTAGCTGTCGGTCGAGGTGCCCGGCACGTGGTACGCCTGGAACGTCGGGTCGATGACCTGGAGGAGCCCCTTCGACGGGGTGCCCTTCACCGCGTTGGAGTCCCAGTTGTTGATGGCGTTCGGGTTGCCGGAGGACTCGCGGATGATGTTGCGGTGGATGCCCTCGTAGGTGCCGGGGATGCCGTGCTGGGCCATGACGGCCAGCGACTCCCTGATCCAGCCATCGAGGTCGTTGGTGTACGTGGCGGGAGCGGCGGCGGCCGGAGCGGCGGCGGGGGCCGCCGTGGTGCGCTCCGAGCGGTCGGCGCGCTCGCCCGGCGCGGTGCGGGCGGCCGCCTCGGAAGCCTTGCTCGCCTTGGCGTCTGACGGGGCGGCAGCCTTGGCGCCGATGGTCAGCGTGATACCGGGGTGAATAAGGTGCGGGTTCTCGCCGACGACCTTGCGGTTGCCTTCGTACAGCTTCTTCCAGCCGCCGCTCACGGAATGCTCACGGGCGATCTTGGCAAGCGTTTCGCCGGACACCACGGAATGCTTGACGGCCGCGGCCTTCGTCACGGAATTCGCCTGGGCGGTCACGGAGACGGGAACCACCGCCTTTTCCGCGGCGACGGAGTGCGCGGGAGCGGCGGACGCGGTGGTGGCGCCGAGCACCGGCAGGGCCAGAACGGCTCCACCCGTGGTCACGGCCGCGATGCCACGGCTCAGCGAGACGGACTTGGGACGGCGGTGCTTACCCTGTGCGGGCATGGGGAATTTCCTCTCCGGCGCCTACGAGGTGAGCTGTCGGGTTCAGACGGGAGATGTCTGGCCGCACGGACATGCGACTTCACCCCTAGCCGTTCCGGATACCGGACCGGCGGCTTACCTGGGTCCCCCGCTCCTGCCGTACGTGAGTGGGTTTCGGTTTCCCGGACGGCGGCAGGATTCGGCGTTCCATCCGGATTGAGCGTGACCGTAGGCGAAAAGCGACGGACAGAACAAGCCCCGAATTACGGATGACCTTTCTCCGCAAGATCGAATTCAGGAATTCCCGGATCCGGCCGTTCCGCCGCGTCGTCAACTTTCTTCGCACAGAAGGGAACCGGACCCTCCACTTCTGCGTCCGCACCCCCGGACGTGACGCTCACCACTTCGCACAGAGGTGGCCGAAACGGCTGCGGTCAAAATAACCCAAGAGGCCCAATAGCTCCTTTATGGAAGAGAAGAGCAAAAGGCCGAAATCACCCATACCGAACAGCAGAAACGGACTTATCGGGCGGTTCCGTAGGCCGGGTCGGGGTCCTCGCCGGGCCAGGGCTTACGGTGTGGGGTGGAGACTAGTAAGCCAACCCTTACCTCCGACGTACGCTGTACCTGCCCGCGTTCGCCCGCCTTAAGGATCACCACGCCATGACACGCCCCGTCCGCGTCGCCATTGTCGGAGCCGGCCCTGCCGGTATCTACGCTGCGGACGCGCTGCTCAAATCCGAGGTCTGCCAGGACCCGGGGGTCTCGATCGACCTGTTCGAGCGCATGCCCGCGCCCTTCGGTCTGATCCGCTACGGCGTGGCCCCCGACCACCCCCGGATCAAGGGCATCGTCAAGGCGCTGCACCAGGTGCTGGACAAGCCGCAGATCCGCCTCTTCGGCAACGTCAGCTACCCCGACGACATCGGCCTGGACGACCTGCGCTCCTTCTACGACGCGGTGATCTTCTCCACCGGTGCCGAGGCCGACCGGGCCCTCGACATCCCGGGCATGGGGCTGGACGGCTCCTTCGGCGCGGCCGAGTTCGTCTCCTGGTACGACGGGCACCCCGAGGTCCCGCGCACCTGGCCGCTGACCGCGGAGAAGGTCGCCGTCCTCGGCGTCGGCAACGTGGCGCTGGACGTGGCCCGGGTACTGGCCAAGACGGCCGACGAGCTGCTGCCCACCGAGATCCCGGACAACGTGTACCAGGGCCTCAAGGCGAACAAGGCGCTGGAGGTGCATGTGTTCGGGCGGCGTGGCCCGGCGCAGGCCAAGTTCAGCCCGATGGAGCTGCGGGAGCTGGACCACTCCCCCAACATCGAGGTCATCGTCAACCCCGAGGACATCGAGTACGACGAGGGCTCCATCGCCACCCGGCGGGAGAACAAGCAGGCCAACATGGTCGCGCAGACCCTGGAGAACTGGGCGATCCGCGATGTCGGCGACCGCCCGCACAAGCTCTTCCTGCACTTCTTCGAGTCCCCGGTCGAGATCCTCGGCGAGGACGGCAAGGTCACCGCGCTGCGTACCGAGCGCACCGAGCTGGACGGCACCGGCAACGTCCGGGGCACCGGCACGTTCACCGACTGGGACATGCAGAGCGTCTACCGCGCCGTCGGCTACTACTCGGAGGAGCTGCCCAAGCTCCCCTTCGACGTGGCCTCCGGCACCGTCCCGCACGAGGCGGGACGCGTCATCGCCGGTGACGAGCACATGGCCTCGGTCTACGTCACGGGCTGGATCAAGCGCGGCCCGATCGGTCTGATCGGCCACACCAAGGGCGACGCCAACGAGACGGTCGCCTGCCTGCTGGAGGACCGCGCCGCCGGCCGTCTGCCCGAGCCCTCGACGCCCGCCCCGGAGGCCGTCGAGGCCTTCCTGGAGAGCCGGAACGTCCGCTACACGACGTGGGAGGGCTGGCACAAGCTGGACGCCCACGAGCAGGCGCTCGGCGCGGCGCAGGGCCGTGAGCGCGTCAAGGTCGTGGAGCGCGAGGGCATGCTCGACGCCTCCGGCGCCTGATCAGGCGCTCACTCCTCAGGCCGGGTCCGGGGCACTCGCCGTGCCTCCCGGGCCCGGCCCGCGGAACGTCCGCCACAGGCCCGGCGGGGCGGTCTCCCGGGACGGCGGCGGCGGCGCCTTCTCCGGGACGTGCGTCCAGCGGGCGGCCAGCAGGATCGCGATGTCGTCGGGGCGGTCCGTGGCCTGTCTGGCCTCCCCGGTCACCCGGTCCGCCAGCTGGGCCAGCGGAACGGAGCCGGTCCCTGCGATGGTGGCGCGCAGCCGTTCGATGCCCTCGTCGATGTCGGTCCCTGGCCGTTCGATGAGCCCGTCGGTGAACAGGGCCAGCACATCGCCCGGGTCGAGTTGCAGCTCGGTGACCGGGTACGTCGCCTGCCCGTCGATGCCGAGCACGATGCCGCCCGGCAGGTCCAGCACCTCGGTCCGGCCGTCGGGGTGCCGCAGCACCGGCTGGGGATGCCCGGCCCGTACGGCGCGGGCCCGTCCCGTGAGCGGGTTCAGCGCGATGTAGCAGCAGCTGGCGAACTGTCCCGGGTCGAGATCGATGAGCAGCCGGTTGGTGCCGCTCACCACCTCCTGCGGATCGTGGTTGCTGAGGGCGAACGCCCGTACCGCACTGCGTAGTTGTCCCATGGTGGCGGCCGCCGATACACCGTGGCCCTGGACGTCGCCGATGACCAGGGCGAGTTCGTGGCCGGTCTCGATGACGTCGTACCAGTCGCCGCCCACCTCCATGCCCTGGGTACCGGAGAGATAACGCCCGAGCGTGTCGACCCCGTCGACCTCCGGCAGCCCGTGCGGCAGCAGGGCGTCCTGGAGCCCCCGGGCCAGCGCCGACTCGCTGTCGTACCGCTGCGCGCGTTGCAGGGCCTGGGCGATGAGCCCGGCGAGGGCGGTCAGGACGGTGCGCTCCTCCGGGCTGAACCCGCGCGGCCGGTCGAAGCCGAGGATGCACGAGCCGACGGGCCGTCCCGAGGCGATCAGCGGCAGGAAGGCCCGCGCCCCGATGTCGGTCTCCATCGGGATGCCCGGGTAGGCGTCGGCCAGGCGCTGCATGGACTCGAAGAAGAGCGGGCGGCCGGTGGTCAGGGTCTCCACACCGGGGATGGAGACATCGAGTCCGACCCCGTCGAAGCGGTCGAGGAACCCTTTGGGGAACCCCGTCTCCCAGGCCAGGTGGAGGTGACGCTCGCTCAGCAGGTAGATGGCGAGCTGCCGGCCGCCGAACGCGGGGAGCAGCTCCTCGGTGACCACGGCGGAGACCTGACGGGCGGTGACCGCCTCGGTGAGCGCGATGGCCAGGGCGACCGGCCGGTAGAGCGCGGAGGACCGGTCGGCGGTGGAGCCGATGCCCAGGCCCGGCGAGGTGATGGAGCCGGGGGTGTACGCGGGCTGTTCCGTGGCCTGGAACACCACGCTCAGCCCGTCGTCACCCGGGTACAGCGAGACCGACAGCCAGACGGACTCGGCCCGCCGGGCGAGGAAGTGGACGGGTTCGTCGGAGATCAGGGCCGCCCGGCAGTGGTCCTCGTACGCGGGATGCCCGAACCACGGCAGCGCCTCCCAGACGACATGGCCGACCAGCTCGGCACGTGAGCGGCCCAGCAGCTCCTCCGCGAGCGCGTTGGCGTACGTGAGGCGCCCGCTCCGGTCCAGGGAGACGATCCCCCGGGGCAGCCGGTCCGCCGCCTCCGCGATGACGGGTCCCGCACCGAAGTCGACGACGAAGCCGCTCAGGTGGCTCTCGGCGCTCTCCCCGTCCGGGTGCGTCCAGCGGCCCGAGAGCTCCAGCAGGTGGTACCGGCCGTCGGGGCCGCGCAGCCGCATCCGGCGGACCACCGGATCCGCTGACTCCACCGCCTGCCGGGCCAGAGCCCACAGCCCGTACACGTCCTCCGGTACGAGGCGTTCGGCCAGCGCGTCGACGGTGCCGGGGAACTCCGCCGGCTCGGTGCCGAAGATCGCGCACAGGTCGTCGTCCGCGGTGAGGGAGCCCGAGTGCAGGTCCCAGTCGAAGCTGCCGACCCGCACCGGGGGCGCGGGGGCGGCCGGCAGCTGGACGGGGATCGGTTCCTTCTCCCAGACGACGGGAAGGGACCGCGCGTCCAGGTCGGTGAGCGCGGCGCCGAGCCGGCGGCCGAGCCCCAGCAGCCGCTCCCCGTCGGCTGGGTCGACCTGCTCGCCCGGGGTGGCGGCCCGCAGGACGGCCATCACGCCCATGCTGCCCTGCGGGCCGGTGATCGGGACCCAGAGCGAGCCGAAGGGGAACGGCAGCCCGGCCATCAGCTGGGGGAAGCGCCGCATGGCCTCCTCCGCGTCGGCGAGCAGGACGGGCCGTCCGGTGCGGTAGGCCTCGGAGACGGGGAAGGGCCGGTTCACATGCATCCGCCACCAGGGCCGGAACAGCGGCCCCGGCAGTCCGGCGAGGGCGGCGAGGCGCAGCAGTCCCGGCGTACCGGTGCGGAGGTAGATGCCCCCCGCGTACCCCCCGGCGGACTCGACGGCGCTGACGACCGCCTGCGCGAGTACGAGGGACAGCTCGTCCGGTACTCGGCCGCCTCCGTCTCGCCCGGCCGCGGCCCCGCTTCCGGGGGACGGGGTGGGCCGGGTCGCATCGTGCCGGGTCACACAGCCAGCATGCTCCCGGGGGCGGGGGCCGCGCACGTCGGCGGACCGGCCGGAACCCCGTGCCGGCCGGTCCGCCGACGGGTCTCAGTGGAGCTCGGCGACGGCGGTTCCGGCCGTCTTCCTGAACCCCTTCAGCGGGGCGCCGTCCAGGTCACCCAGCTGTCCCCACTCCAGGACGGTCACCGTGCGGCCGTCCCGGCCGACCGCGTGGAGGCCGATGTCGGTGGAGCCCGCCTCCGGGTGGGAGGTGTCGATGCTGTAGATGTGCGCGCCCTCCGCCACGTTCACCCGACCGTGGTACCGGCTGACCCCCTCCAGGCCGGGGTCCTGCTCCTTCAGCCGGTCCAGGCAGGCCGCCAGCGCGGTCCGCAGCTCGGTGGCGAGCGCCTTCGCCTCGGCGGTGGTGGGAGCGACGGTGATCGTCTGCCGGGCCCCGGTGTCCAGTTCGGTACGGAAGTCCCGGTGGCGGGTGCCCTTCGCCGGGGTGGTCCCCGCCGTGCAGAGGGAACCGTCCTCGGGCAGGCCCTTACGGACCGGCCCGGCGGTCCAGGGGGTGTGGGAGGCGGGCCACTGCGCGGCGGAGAGGAACTTGGGCGCGGACGCGGCGGAGGCGGGGGCCGTGGGCAGTGCGGTGACGGCGAGCCCCGCGACCGCGGCGGTCAGGAGCGCGGTGCGGAGCGTGCGGGTGGTGCGCATGGATGAACTCCCCGTTCAGGTGGTCGATCGGTCGGACCGGGTGGTGCGGCACCAGCGTGGGCCGGGTCTCCGGGCGGCGACAAGCACGACACGGGTTCCGCCCGGCCCGGAACCGTCCCACCCCCGGTGACGTGGGTGTTCTCGGTGGGGTGGAACGCGCCCCGGAACGGCCAGGGAGGTCGATCGGGTGGTGAGCGAGCACGGAACGGGCGAGGAGCCCGCACGGGAGGCTCTGGCGGAGCGGCTGCGGGAGCTGAGGGAGGGCTCGGGCCGGACGTACGCGTCCCTGGGCCGCCGCGTCGGGGTGAGCGCCTCGACGCTCCACCGCTACTGCACGGGCCGGACCGTACCGGCGGAGTTCGCCCCGGTGGAGCGGTTGGCCCGCCTGTGCGGCCGCACGGGCGAGGAACGACAGGCCCTTCACCTCCTGTGGCTGCGGGCGGACGCGGAGCGGGTGGAGCGGCAGGAGGCGGGGGTCCTGGGCGTGGCCGCGGGCCAGGAGGACCCGGACCCGACGGCTGCGGAGCCCCTGGACCCCGCGGGCCCGGAGGCCCTCGGCGACCCGCCGTCGCCCGCGCCCTCGCCCGTACACCGCGACGAGCACCGACCCGACCCCGCACCCCCAGGGCCCCGCTCCCCCTCCGTACGCCGGTGGGTGCCGCCGCTCACCGCCTGTGCCGCCGTCGCCGTCCTGGCCCTCGTGCTGATCGTGGCCTTCGGCGACCCCTCGCGGCCGGATCGCCCCGCGCCACCGGCCCCGGTGGCGCGGCCCGCCGCTCCCCCGTTCACCTGGACCACCGACGACCACGTCTGGCGGTACGGCTGCGGGCACGCCTACCTCGTCGCCCGTCCCCCGGGCGCTGTCCCCCCGCCACCGGCCGAGGCCGACGCGGAGGGCTGGGCGAAGGCGCTCGGCGCGGTGCACGCGGGTGAGACCGGCGTACGGATCACCCTCCAGGGCACGGGCGAGCAGGCGGTGGTCCTGGAGGCGCTGCGGATCCGGGTGGTCGCGCGGCGGGAGCCCGCCGAGGGGCGGGTGCACCGGATGAGTTCCGGGTGCGGCGGGGCGCTCACCCCGCGGATGTTCGACGTCGACCTCGACGCGGAGCGACCGGTGGCCCGCTCGGTGCCGGGCAACGACACGGGGGAGCCCATTCCGGCGGTCTCCTTCCCGTACCGCGTCTCGGCCTCGGACCCCGAGGTCCTGCTCGTCACCGGACGTACGGCCCGCTGCGACTGCGACTGGGTGGCGGAGCTGCGGTGGAGCGGCGGGGGCCGGTCCGGCACGGTACGGATCGACGACGACGGGCGCCCGTTCCGTACGAGTGGCGCGCCGGGGCGGCCCGTCCACGACTACGACTTCACGGCCGAGCGCTGGGTGGCGGGAGCGGAGGAGGCCGACGCCTCACCGGGCTCCTGACACCGGGGTGCGGTGGCCGTTCGGGCGCCGCTGCGGCCATCCTGAGGGCAGGCGGCCCGGCCGGGTGACCTGCGGGGCGGCCACCGCTCCCACCTGGAGGTGCCGATGGATCCCGTCACAGCGCTGCGGCGTATCGCGTTCCTGCTGGAGCGCTCGCAGGCCGCCACCTACCGGGTGAAGGCCTTCCGGACGGCCGCCGAGGCCGTGACCGCGATGGCCCCCGGAGAGGCGGCCGAGCGGGTGGCCGCGGGGACCCTGGAGCGGGTCACCGGGATCGGGCCTCGCACCGCCCAGGTGATCCGGGAGGCCCAGGCGGGTGAGGTCCCGGGCTATCTGGAGCGGCTGGAGGACCAGGCAGCCGCCGAACCCGTCCCCGCCACGGGCCAGGAACTCCTCTCCCTGCTGCGGGGCGACTGCCACCTCCACTCCGACTGGTCGGACGGCGGCAGCCCGATCGAGGAGATGGGCCGCACCGCGGCGGATCTGGGACATGACTGGGCGGTGCTCACCGACCACTCGCCCCGGCTGACGGTGGCCAGGGGACTGTCGCCCGAGCGGCTGCGGGAGCAACTGACGGTGGTGGCGCGGCTCAACGAGGAGTGGGCGCCGTTCCGTCTGCTCACGGGGATCGAGTGCGACATCCTCCCCGACGGTTCGCTGGACCAGGAGCCGGAGCTGCTGGAACAGCTGGATGTGGTGGTGGTCTCCGTCCATTCCAAGCTGCGGATGGACGCGGCCCCGATGACCCGCCGCCTGGAGGCGGCCGTACGCCATCCGCAGGCGAATGTGCTGGGCCACTGCACGGGCCGCCTGCTGTCGGAGCGCGGCAGGCCGCAGTCGCGGTTCGACGCGGACCGGGTCTTCGCGGCCTGTGCCGAGGCGGGGACGGCAGTGGAGATCAACTGCCGGCCCGAGCGGCTGGACCCGCCCCGCCGTCTGCTGCGCAAGGCCGTGGAGGCGGGCACCCTCTTCGCCATCGACACCGACGCGCACGCCCCCGGCCAGCTGGACTGGCAGATCAACGGCTGCGCGCGGGCCGAGGAGTGCGGCGTACCGGCGGACCGGGTGGTGACCACCTGGCCGGTGGAGCGGCTGCTGGAGTGGGCGGGGTGAGTTCCTCCGTGCGCCCGGAAGATGCGCCCGGACAAGCGCGCACATGGGGCCGCCCGCCCCGGAAGGAGTCCGGGGCGGGCGGGCACCGCGTGCGACGTACCTACTTCTGGGGGTAGACGTCTCCGGCGGCCATGCCGCTCTGCTGCTCGCTGCGATCCCGGATCGTCCGGGACTTCTTCTCCAGCCGCTCGCGCTCCTGCGGGTCGCTCGCGCGTTCCGCGGCCTCGGCGAGCTGCTGGGCCTTCTCACGCATCTGCCGCGCCAGGTCGGCGGGCTCGTCCGAACCGCTCATCACCACTCCTTGGACATATCCCTGGTGGGAACCGGACCACTGCCCCCAGCGAACCAGTGACCGGAGCCTTCCGCATCCCGCGCGCCGCGCCGGGGGCGGCTCATGTGCCGCTCCGGCCCAGCCGCCGGACCACGGCGCGCAGCCGGGGGTGGCGTTCATGGGCCTCGGCCGAGCGGCGGTCCAGCTCCTCGCCCAGCCGCTTCGTCCGCTCGTCGATGTCCAGCTCGGCCAGCACCCGGTCGATCTCGGCGAGCAGGGCCCCGTGCAGCTGCCACTGGCGCGGATGCTCCTGTACGTCCTCCAGCAGCAGGTCGGCCACGCGGTCGCGGGTGGCCCGGCTGCGGGCGAGCGCTGCGGAGAGCCGGTCCTCCGCCGCCTCGGCGTCGGCGGCGAGCGGAGCGGTGACGAGTTCGGCGAAGCTCTCGATGGCGTCGGCGAGCCGGCCGAAGAGCTCCTGGAGGAGGCCCGCCACATCGGCGGGGAACAGCGCCTCCTCGGTGCGGGCCTTCGCCAGATCGGTGAGGGTCCGGGAGAGGACCCGCAGCACGACCGCGCAGATCTCCAAAGTGTCGAGTCCGGTGCGCAGGACGACCCGGTAGAGCAGCCCTTGTCTCACCCTAGGGTTGAGGGTGAGACTTTCCTCCGCCTGGCGGAGCGAGGCGTCGACCTCGACGATGTCGTGGTCGAGTCTGCGGGCCTCGTGGAGCCGGGCCGCCGCCCGGGGGACGGGGTTGTTCCCCACCACCTCCTCGCCCATGCTGCGGAGCATCGCGCCCATCCGGCCGGCCAGGGAGCCGATGGAGGTGCCGGCCGAAGCGACCCAGACGGGCGGCGCGAAGACCAGGTTGAACAGCAGCCCGACCACCGCGCCGATGAGCGTCTCCCAGACCCGGTCCCAGGCGGTGTCGGCGACCTGGGCGACGCCCAGCACGAGCATCGCGCTGATCGCCACCTCGGGGACGAACTCGTTGACCCGCACCAGCCGCCCGATCAGCAGCGAGGTGAAGATGGTCAGCCCCAGACTCCACCAGGTCAGCCCCACCAGGGAGCTGAAGGCGATCGCGATGAGCACGCCGACGATGACGGAGTTCACGCGGCGGATGCCGGTGGTGAGGGTGGCGTAGAGGGTCACCTGCACGACCAGGAGCGCGGTGAGGGGGGCGGTCAGCGGCGCCGGTTCGGGCAGGGCCCAGACGGCGACGGAGTAGGCGATGACGGCGGCCGCGGTGGAGCGCAGCGTCTGGACCCCCGCGGGTTCGGTGGTGCGCTGCACGAGCTTGATGACGGGCGCGGAGACGGCGGGCATCCTTTGACCGTGCCCCGTTTCCCCCGCGCACAGCGCTCCGCGCCCGGGGTGCCTCCGTACGGCCCTGTGCCGGAGCCCCCGCCTGCGCACGGCGTGCGCGCGGGCGGAGACCGGGGGACTCTGGATGCATGGCTGTTCTTCTGAATCCCCCCACAGAGACGCCCCCCGCCGAGGGCTCCATCGGCGAAGCCCACGAGGAGCGTCCGGACGGCGGTGTCTGGGAACACCCGGCCGTCTGGATCAGCCTCATCGTGCTCGGCGCGCTGCTGGTCGCCGGGTTCTTCGTCGCGCGGGTCGTCGGTCTGGCATGAGCGGGACGCGACCGCCCTCGGCACGCCGGATCGCCGACGCGCTGGTGGCGGAGTGCGGCCGGACGTACGCGGAGGAGGCGGGTATCCGGCTGAGGGACACCCCGCAACCGCTCTACCAGCTCCTGGTATTGAGCCTCCTGCTCTCCGCCCGTATCCGCGCCTCGGTCGCCGTCGCGGCCGCCCGCGCCCTCTTCGACCACGGCATGCGCACCCCGCGCACCATGGTGGACGCGACCTGGCAGCAGCGGGTCGACGCGCTGGGCGAGGGCCACTACCGGCGCTACGACGAACGGACCGCCACCCAGCTCGGTGAGGGCGCCCGACTCGTCCTGGACACCTGGCGGGGCGATCTGCGCCGGTTGCGCGAGGAGGCCGACGGCGACCGGGACCGGCTGATGGAGGGGCTCCGGCGCGTGCCGGGCATCGGACCGGCCGGGGCCGACATCTTCGTACGCGAGGTGCAGTCCCTCTGGCCGGAGACCGGCCCCTGGCTGGGCGCGAAGGCGCTCCAGGGTGCCGAGCGGCTGGGCCTGCCCACCTCCTCCGGCAGGCTGGCCCGGGCGGCACGCGGGCACGACGACGCGACGTTCGCTGCCGCGCTTGTGCGGGCGGCGCTGGACAAGCGGACCGTGGACACGGTCACGGAGTCGGCGCGGGCCCGCTGAGTCGGCACGCCGCCGATACGCCGCGAGACACCGCCCGTAAACGAGAGCCCCCGCACCCCGCCGACGCTTGCCCGTACGCGGAGAGAAGCCCCGCACGCAGCGCGGGCGCCTCGTACGCGCGGAGGCGCCCGCGCCGTACGCGGTGAACGCGACGGCACGGGCGCCCCGGCACCCTCAGCGGTCGAAGGCCCCTCGCAGTGCGCGGGCCCGCTCTTCCTCCCGGCGGGCCGCGTCCTGCTCCTGCCTTCCTTCGGACTTCAGCCGCTCGTCGCCGAGAGCGATGCCGTCCGACTCCTTCTTCATGCCTTTCGGCCGACGCGCCTTGGCGCGGGCCATGTCGGTGCTCCTCCCCACAGCCGCCTCCGTACCGCGAGGAGATGCACGCTTCTCCTCCTCTATGCCTACGGGCACAGCCGAACGCAGAAGGCCGCCGACGACGGCTCAGATCACCGGGCCGTCGCCCTCGTCCTCGGGGCCGCCGGCCTCGACCCGCAGCGCCAGATCCTGGAGGACGTCGGCCGACGAGACGTCCGTCTGCCCGGAGTCGTGCACCTGCGCCAGCATCGTGAACGCGAGCGTGAAGGCGCTCACGAGCTGTTCGACCGCGCCGCCGACCTCCCGGCCGACCACCGTCACCACCTCCTCGACGGAGAAATCGTCGGGGATGGCGATGTGGGGCATCGTCTCGTTCAGCAGGGCGGTGACGGCGCCCGCTCCCGTATCCAGGTCTTCCCGTTCGAGGTCCGCCTCCAGCAGGCGCTGCATTTCGCGCGCCTCTGTGAGGATGCCGATCACGCGCTTCACGACTTCCCGTTGCTCCATGGCCGCGAGCATAGGCCGTACGCACCGCTCACCACGTGCGGTGGTGCGCACTTCCGTGCGGCGTCAGCCCGCTTTCCCCGCTCCTCAGCGGGTGTTGCGAACGGGCAACGCGCCGAGCCGCGCGCCCGTCCGCCCGCCTATCCGCGCGGCGGGGGCTGCCGGTGCGAGCGGTTCTCCAGCATGGCCCGGCGGATCCTGGCCGCCGCCGCGTGGGCGTGCTCCGGGGTCGCGGTGCCGTCGGCGACCGAGGTGACGAACCGGTGCAGCGGCTGCCGGCAGCGCGGGCACGGGGCGTCGGTGGTGACGAGGTGGCCGTCCTCGCACTGCGGGTCGGAGCAGGAGCCGGGCATCAGCAGCTGCTCGGCGATGTCCTGGGCGCTCCACCGGCGGCGGCCGTCCTCGTCCTTCTCGTTGAGGGCGTGGGCCCAGCGCAGGTTCCAGCGGCGTTCGATGCGCTCACGGAGGAGACCGGCGCTGCGGTTGCGTTCCAGCTCCTGGTGGATCAGGTCGTGGACCGTGCTCGGGACCCGGCCGCCGAGCGCCTGGAGGAGCTGCTGCGGCAGCGCCTGGAGGACATAGCCGCGCGGGTTGCTCTTGGCGCTCTCCCGCCAGCGGTCGCAGCCGCAGGAGCCGTCGTGCCGTTTCGGGGCGTGGCACCGGCCGCACAGGCCGCGGCACTCGGCGCACACACCGCCGTCGAGTCCGTCCAGATGGGGCGCGGGCGCCCGGCCGCAGACCCGGCAGCACGCGGCGCACGGCCCGCAGAGCCGCTCGTCGCCCGCCTTCGTCGTCCAGGTACGCATCTGGCACCGGCAGCAGAGGCCGGTGTTGCAGAACTCGTGGTGGGCGGCGCCCGAGTGCCGTCCGGGGGGCGGAAAGGACATCTGCCCATTGTGCGCGATCGCCGGGCACCGTGTGGACGGGCCGGAGGTCACGGGGTCAGGGGTGCAGGCCGCTGACCAGGTTGGCGGTGGCTCCGATCCCGTCGTGGATGGTCGGCGCCATGCTCGTACTGGCCAGCAGGAAGCCCAGCAGGGCACAGACGATCGCGTGCGAGAGCTTCAGACCGCCGTTACGGAGGAAGATCACCGCCAGGACCGTCAGCAGCAGCACCAGTGAGATCGAAATGACCATGGCCAACCTCCTCCGCCGCGCCGGATTTGCGGCATTCGGCCGCCAGTGTGGCGCAGCGGAGCGACCGTTCGGCGCACTGGCGTGTCCGCCGAACGGGTACTCCCGGGCTGTGCGGTGTTACGGGGCCGGGGCCGCGCCCGCCCGTGCGCGGAGGAAGCGTTCGAGCCCGGCCAGGTCGTCGGTGTTGAGGTGGTCGACGCCGGCGGCCAGGAGCTCCCTCCACACGGCCTCGCGCTCGGGGCCCGGCAGGTCGGGGGTGGCCCAGAACCGGATGCGGCGGCCCTCCCGGTGGGCGGTGGCGACGAGGGTACGGAGCCGGTCGCGCTCGGCACGAGGGAAGGAACCGGCTCCGAGCCAGCCGAAGGACTGGGTCCAGTTGGCGCTGACCAACGGGATGAAGGAGGCGGGCGACGCGGTGCCGAGGTCGTCGAGGCGTCCGTCGTAGAAGGCGAGGCGGGTGCGCTGGGCCTCCATCGGCGCCCGGGCGGCACGGTCGCCCGAGATGACGGCGGTGACCGCACCGGGGCGGACGCGGCCGTGGTGGTAGCGGGTGAAGAGGGTGCGGTAGCGCGCGAGTTGCCGGTCCAGTTCGCGGTAGGCGGCGACGCCGTCGGCCTTGATGTCGATGAGCAGTTGCAGGGGCTGCCGGTGGTGCGGGTGGACGCTGCCGTGTCCGGCGCGGACCAGGGCACGCAACGGTTCGAGGTAGAGACCGGCGAGGGTGCGGCTCGGGTCGGTACCGGCGAGGTCGTGGGCGACCAGCAGCTCCCCGTCGACGAGGAAGATGTCCGCCTCGACGCTGGTGAACCCGTGCGCGAGGGCGTCGTACAGGGGGTGGGGGTGCAGGTAGTCGTTGTGCGCGTGGGCGTGCCGGAGGGGCCGGGGCCCGGGCGGGCGGCCCACGGCGGCCGGGGACGCCGCGGCCACTCCGGCGGGAGCGGCGATCACGGCGGCGGCGGTGGCGAGGGTGACGGTGAGGGCGCGGCGGCGGGTCGGGGCGGGCAGCGCTGACGGGGCTTCCATGAGGGCTCCCTGGAGCGGTCGGCCGGGCGGGGCGCCCGGAGCGGGCCGGACGCGACGAGTATGGGGCCGGACGGAACGAAAGAGTCAGGTACCTGCCAACTGTTGGCGGGGTGGACTCCCCCGCGTCGCGTCTGCGTCACGTCCGGGCCCCGGCCAACCGTGGGCGGCCGGGGCCCGGATGTCTCGGTCTCAGTTGCCGGAGTGGTCGACGACGTTGCCGTTGGAGCAGTTGTTCACGTGGTCGGAGACGTAGTCACCCGTGACCGGCACCACGGCGACCTCCTGGAGGCAGACGGCGGCGGCCGTGAAGTTCCAGTTGTTCGCGGCGTTCACGCCGCCGCCGAAGTTCGCGTCGTTGTCGGCGTGGGCCACGGGAGCGGCGAGGGACAGGGCGAGAACGGGCAGGGCCGCGATCATGATCTTCTTCATGACCGGTCAACGATCATGGAACGGGCAGGTTCCGCCCCGACTCCACCCCGGCACTCCAACGGACCGTCCGGTCGCACCAGCGCTCCAGCAGGACACGGTCATGGCCGACGGCCAGCAGCGCGGCGCCGGACTCCGCGCGGTACGCCTCCACCACCGCGACCAGCGCGGCCGTCGTCGAGGCGTCCAGCATCGCGGTCATCTCGTCGCAGATCAGCAGCCCCGGCCGCAGCACGAGCGCCCGCGCCAGGCAGGCCCGCTGGAGCTGACCGTCACTCACCGCATGGGGGCGGCGCTCCAGCAGTTCGGCGGAGAGGCCGACCAGCAGGGCCAGTTCCGCCACCCGGGCCGGGACCTCGCGGCGGCGGCCGGTGGACCGGAGCGGCTGGGCGATGAGTTCGCGGAGGCTGAGGCGGGGGTCGGCGGAGAGCCGGGGCTGCTGGAAGACGACGCCCACGGCCGTGCGCTGCTCCTGCGGAGCTCGGTGGCGCCAGCCGCGTACGACCGTTCCGTCCAGGGTCATGGTTCCGGCGTCCGGGCGGTGCAGGAGGGCGGCCACCTTGGCCAGGGTGGACTTGCCGCAGCCGCTGGGGCCGAGGAGTCCGACCGCCTCGCCGTGACCGACGCTCAGGGAGACATCGCGGACGACGGGTTCGCGGCGGTCGTATCCGGCGGTGATACCGGACAGCTCAAGCATCGGCGGCCTCCTTCACGAGGGAGTGCGTGCGGCCGGTCAGCCCGTGGTGGCAGGCGAGTCGGTCGTCGAAGGCCGGGCGTTCGGCGGTGCAGCGGGTGTCCGCACGTGCGCACCGGGCGGCGAAGGCGCAGCCCTCGGGGAGCGCGCCGAGTTCGGGCGGCATGCCGGGGATGGGGGCGAAGTCCCGTTCGGGCAGGGCGTCCAGCAGGCCCTTGGCGTACGGGTGGCGGGGGCCGGGCGTGCCGAAGAACGGCCCGGCGTCGGCGATCTCGACGATCCGGCCCGCGTACATGACGGCCACCCGGTCCGCGATCCGCTCGGCCGCCGCCAGGTCATGGGTGATGATCAGCAACGCCCGGCCCTCGTCGGTGTGGCGGCGCAGCTCGTCCACCGTCCGCTCCACGAGGTCCCGGTCGAGTCCGGTGGTCGGCTCGTCGGCCAGCAGCAGCGGTGCGTCGCCGATCAGGGCGAGGGCGGTGGCGGCGCGCTGGGCGAGACCGCCGGAGAGTTCGTGCGGGTAGCGGTCGAGATGGCCGGCCGGGAACGAGGCCCGGTCCGCGGCCCGCACCGCCGCTTCCCGTACGGCGGCGGACCCGCGCACCCCCGTCAGCTCCCGCAGGGTCTCCTCCAGCTGGGCGCGGACGGTGCGCACCGGCGTGAGGTGGGCGGCGGGGCTCTGCGGTACGAGGCCGATGCGGCGTCCCCGTACCGTGCGGGCCAGCGTCCGCTCCCCCGCTGTCAGCAGGTCGATGTCCCCGCCGAGCACCGCGCTCCCCGTGGTCTGCGCGTTGGCCGGGAGCAGGCCGAGCAGCGCGGAGGCGAGCACCGACTTGCCGCAGCCGCTCTCGCCGACCAGGGCGAGGCACTCCCCCGGCGCGACGGAGAACCGGGCGCCGGTGACGGCGGCGATGTCCCGTCCGCCGCGCATCCGGAAACGTACGGAGAGGTCCTGGACATCGAGGACGGCGTGGTCGCGGGTCACAGCATCAGCTCCGATTTCCGGCGCGGGTTGATCCGGTCCCGCCAGGCTCCGGCGATCCCCGCCAGGGCCAGGGTCGGGATGATCAGGAAGAGCCCGGGGAAGAGCGTCGGCCACCAGTCCCCCGCGAGCAGCGAACCGCGCGCGGACTGGACGAGGTTGCCGAGGCTGGCCTGGTGGGCGGGGAGGCCGAGCCCGAGGAAGGAGAGCGCGGACTCGTGCCACATGGCGTGCGGCACCATGAGGACCGCCGCGAGCCCGGCCTGCGGCAGCACCCCGGGGAGCAGGTGGCGCACGATGACCCGGCCCCGGGACGCGCCGCCGGAGACGGCCGCGTCGATGAAGGGGCGCGAGCGCAGCGAGAGCACTTCGGAGCGGACGATCCGGGCGGTGGAGAGCCAGTGGGTGAGGGCCACCGAGATGATCACCGGCCAGACGCCGGGCCGGAACATCGCCACGATGAAGATGCCGAGCAGCAGGTGCGGCACCGAGGAGAAGGTGTCCACCAGCCGCATCACGATCCGGTCGGTCCAGCCGCCGAAGGCCGCCGCGAGGGCGCCGATGGCGGTGCCGATCACGGTGGCGGTGAGGGCCGCGACCAGGCCGACGAGCAGCGAGACGCGGAGCCCGTAGACACAGCGCAGCAGCAGGTCGCGGCCGACGTCGTCGGTGCCGAAGGGGTGCGCCCAGGAAGGCGGGTGGAGCTTGTCGGAGAGGTCGACGGCCTGCTCGTCGAGTTGGGCCAGCGGCGGCACGATGAGCACGGCGAGCGCGACGGCGACGACGATCGTCACGGAGGTGGCGACGCGGATGCGGCGGGTGGTGCGGCCCGGGAGGGGGGCAGGCGCTGTCTCAGCCATCGAAGGCCACCCGGGGATCGGCGAGTCCGTAGAGCAGGTCGGAGAGCAGGTTGCCGAGCAGGACGGCCGCCGTGGCGAGCACCGTCAGCGCGGCGAGCAGGGAGAAGTCGACCGAGGTGGCGGCCTCCACGGTGGCGGCGGCGATGCCGGGCCAGCTGAAGACCGTCTCGATGAGGAGCGCCCCGGTGATGAGTTCGGGGACGCGGGAGCCGATCAGGGTGAGCATCGGCAGCATCCCGGAGCGCAGGCCGTGGCCGAGGAGGACCGTGCGCTCGCTCAGGCCGCGGGCGCGCGCCCCGCGCACCGGGTCTTCGGCGAGGGCGTCGGTGACCCCTTGGCGCACGTACAGGAAGAACCACGGCAACTGGGAGATCCCGAGGACCGCGGCCGGGAGCACCAGGTGGGAGGCGACCTGGCCGAAGGTGATGGTCTCGCTGGCGGTGTCGGTGAGACCGCCGGCCGGGAGGACGCCCAGCTTCAGGGCGAAGAGCCAGATCGCGAGGAGGCCGAGCCAGAAGGCGGGGGCGGCCTCCAGGGTGTACGCGGCGGAGCTGACGCCCCGGTCCAGCCAGCCGCCGGGCCTGCGGGCGGCGAGGACGCCGAGTCCGGTGCCGAGGAGGATCGCGATCAGGAAGGCGGAGGTGGCGAGCAGGGCCGACCAGCACATGCGTTCGACGATGACGTCGGTGACGGGCTGGCGCATGACGGTGGAGTCGCCGAGGTCGCCCTGGAGCGCGGAGGTCAGCCAGTTCCACCAGCGGGTGACGAGTGGCTGGTCGACGCCGAGGTTGGCGCGGATCTGGTCCAGGTTCTCCTGGGAGGCGGTGAGGCCGGCGGTGCCCGCGTACGCCTTGACCTGGTCGAAGGGGGACGCGGCGGCGACGGCGAAGACGCCGAAGGTGACGGTGAGGAGGACCGGGACGGCGAACAGGGCCCGCCGTCCCGTCATCCGTGCCATCGGCCCCCAGGGGAGGCGGGGCTTCACTTCTCCGTGTCTCCGGTGCTCTCGGGCTTCCACTTCTCGACGTTCCACCAGGGGCCGGAGGCCAGGCCGTGGTCGTGCGGCTCGACCTGGGTGGTGAGGGGGCCGAAGCGGTCGTCGACGACGTAGAGGTGGTCGATGTGGGTGAGGAAGGTGTAGCCCGGGTTCTTCACCAGCTCGCGCTGGACGGTGTCGTAGGCCTTCTTCCGCTCGGCCTTGTCCCCGCTCTTGCGGCCCGCCTCGATCGCGGCGTCGACGGCCTTGTTGTCGTACCAGGCCATGTTGTTGAAGCCGTCGCCCGCGAGGGAGGACTTCAGCAGGGTGTACTGGTCGAAGTCGGGGTCGGCCGGGGAGCCGCCGCCCGCGAGCACGGCGTCGTGCTTCATGCGGGGCTCGATGACCTCCCAGGTCCCGGCCTCGGTGCGGATGTCGATGCCGGCCTTCTTGGCGTCGGAGGCGTAGGCGAGGGCGTGCTCCTGGCGGAGCTTGTCACCGCTGAGGTACCAGAGCGGGAAGGTGGCGCGCACCCCGTCCTTCACGCGGACGCCGTCCTTGCCCGGCTTCCACCCGGCCTCGTCCAGGATCTTCTTGGCGGCGGCGAGGTCGTGGGGGCGCTCGGTGCCCTGGGTGAACCACTCGCTGTCGGTGGGGACGGGCCCGTAGGCGGGCTTGCCGCTGCCGTTGAGGATGGCGTCGACCATGGTCCGGCGGTCGACCGCGACATCGAGGGCGCGGCGCACGGAGGTGTCACCGGCGACCTTGTTGTTGGTCGGCAGCGTCACCGTGCGGTAGTCGTAGCTGTTCGCGGCGTACGTCTTCCTGCCCTGGTCGCCCGCGAAGCCCTTGGCCAGGTTGGGCGGCAGGATCGCCCCGTCCAGGTCGCCGGAGCGCAGCCGGGTGGCGCGGACGTCGTCGTCCTTGATGATCGCCATGGTGAACTTCTTCACCTCGGGTTCGCCGCCCCAGTAGTGCGGGTTGGCGGTGAAGCTGAGCTTCTCGCCCTTGGACCACTTGGTGAGGACGTACGGTCCGGTGCCGATCGGCTTGGTGGTGAAGGCGCCGGTGTTGACGTCCTGCTCGCCCGCGATGTGCTCGGGGGCGATGGGCAGGACGGTGCGCTGGGCGAAGGGGGCGTAGGGGTACTTGAGCGTGAAGACGACGGTGTCCTCGCCCTTGGCCGTGACGTCCTTGACGGCGTCCAGCTCGGTGCGGGAGGGGTTGTTGGTCTTCGCGTCGAGGATGGTGCGGTAGGTGAAGACGACGTCCTTGGCTCCGAACGCCTTGCCGTCGCTGAACTTCACGCCCTGACGCAGCTTGTACGTGTACGTCAGCCCGTCCTCGCTGATCTCGGGCAGTGCGGTGGCGAGGGCCGGCTGGAGCTTCATGTCGGCGTCCAGGGTGAGCAGCCCGTCGAAGATCTTGGAGTTGCCGTCCTTGCCGTAGCCGAGCAGGGGGCTGAGGCTGTCGGGCTCGTAGGCGATGCCGACGACGGCCGAGGTGGTCCCGGTGCCGGAACCGGCCTTCGGGCTGTCCGGGTTGGAGCAGGCTGCCGCGGTCAGGGCCAGGGCGGTCGCCAGCGTGGCGGCGACCGCCCCCCGTATCGATCGGGCCGTCATACTCTGCACATCCCTGTTCAAGATCGACTGTTATTGCGAACAGTGTGCAATTAAACAGGATGTAAAAGGCCCCGGTACAGCCCCTCGCTCGGCGCCGAGCGGGAACAGGGACGGGAACGCGCCATGCTGTCAGCGCGGTCCCCGCGCGCCGTCACCCCCGCCGGGCACCGGGGTCCAGCCGTGCGCCATCCGCCAGTGGCCGCCCGAGCGCAGGTGGTCCACCACCGCGCGCTGGAGGGTCGTCCCCTGGGGCAGGCGGTCCAGGGCGGCCTGCCCGGGCGGGGCGTGGAAGACGAATTCCAGGACGTCGTCGTCCCCCTCCGGCGACGCCCCGAAGGGGCGGAAGCGGCGTTGGAACGCGAGGATGTTGGATCCCTCCGGGAGGTGTCCGGCCCACTGCCGGTCCAGGAGCCAGGAACTGCACGTGGCGTGCCGGAAGGGGGTCCCGGGGAAGTGCCGGGCGTGGAAGGGCCCCGCGGCGGCGAACGACGCGTCGCATCCGGAGGGGGTCAGCGGCCCGTCCCCGGGGATGTGCACCTGGAGGACCGGGTCTCCGTGGGCGGGCCCCCCGGCCGCCTCGGCGTCGCCGCCGCAGGCTTCCGCATCGAGGATCCCGCGCTCGAACTGGAGGCGGCCGAGCCGGTGCAGCGTCCCCCGGAAGTGCCGCACCATCCAACGCTGCCGGTCGAAACCGCCGGTGCCGTGCGCGAGACGGTAGCTCCGGAGTTTGGCGCCGAGGTCGGCGAAGGTGGCGGCCACCACGTCGTCGGGGATGCCGAGAGCCGTCTGCCGCGTCAGGGCCGCCGGGAGGGCCAGGACGAGGAGATGGACGTAGAAGTACCGTCCGGCGTCGCCGAGTCCGGCGGGTGCGTCGGGCCACGCGGGCGCGGGCCCCCCGGGCTCTTCGTCGGCGAAGAGCCGCTGATGGCAGCGGACCACCGCCTCCCAGCCGGTCCGGTCGTGCGCCAGGGCCGACAGGCCTTCGTACACCGGCTCGCGGTCCTGGTCCGGGACGGCGAGCAGGTCCAGCCGCCGGACCAGCTCGGCGGAGGACGGGAGCAAGGGGTCGGGGACGGGTGCGGCGGGCTGTTCGCGCAGCAGGTCCAGCCACCGGCGTCCCGCCGCCGGGTCGGACTGCGGGAGTGCGGTGGAGTGCGGGCGCTCGCTCGGGCCTGTCACCGCGTCGCCGCTCGGCTCGCTCATGCCGGCCGTCCCCTCGTCGCCCAGCCCGCTCATGCCCGCCGTCCCCTCGCCGCTCGGCTCGCTCACGCCGGCTGTCCCGTCGCCGCCCAGGCCGCTCACGCGTGGGCCGCCTTCAGCAACTGGTGCCGCAGCCGGTCGAGTTCGCCGATACTGTCCTCCAGGCCGCCCGGACGCGACCGGAGCAGCCAGCAGGCTCGCTGCTCGGCCAGCAGGGGTTCGATGCGGCGCAGCAGGTGGCGGGCGGCCGTCGCGCCGATGGCGTCGGCACCCGCGAGCCTGGGCTCCTCTCCCGTCCCCTCCGCATCGGCGCCCACGGGGGCGGCGGCACGCGCGCGGAGCACGTCCAGGCCGAACTCCGCGAGGCTGATGACGTGCTGGAGTTCGCGCCGTACCGTCTCGCCGTCCGCGGCGGCCGGGGCCGCGGCGGTCAGGTCGTCCCGGCAGGCGGCGAGGGTGGCCGCGACCCGGTCCAGCGCTTCGGGCGGCGGGAAGGCCGGCAGCGGCACGGCGGGGTCGGGGAAGAGGGCGCGGGCGATCGGCGATGCGTTGAGCAGCGGGACCTCCAGGTCACGGTGGACGCGGCCGAGGCGCGTCAGGGCGCCCCCGGTCAGCCGGGCCTCGTCCAGCAGGACGTGCTGGTCCAGTACGGCGGCGATGTCGAGGTCCCGGTTGGCCTCCAGGCACCAGCTGACCGCCCCGCCGAAGACCACGGGCCCGTAGGTCACCGACGGCGGGTCCCAGTGGCCGTGGTCGCCCCAGGAGGTGAGGAGGAATCCCTCGGCCCCGTTCTCCCGGCCGGTCTCGGCCGCGTCGACCATGTTGTCCACCGCGTTGTCGATCCGGCCGAGCAGGGAGTTCCAGTTGCTCGCGCCGGGAGCGACCCAGAACGGCACCCCGGCCTCGGAGAGCAGTTTGGCGCGGGACCGGAACCCTTCGCGCAGGTTGTCCACGTCGGCGCCGAGCCGCTGCCAGGTGCGGGCCTCGGGGGTGTCTCCGTCGATCACCTCCGCCAGCAGCCGGGGGCCGTCGTACTGCCAGACCACGGGCACGGCTCCCGGCGGGACCCGGTCCATCAGCCCGGGATGGCCGGCGAAGACGTCGGCCCAGAACTGGACGGTGCGGCCGGCGGCGAGCCAGGGCTCCATGAGGCGGGTGACGAAGTCGAAGTAGACCTCTCCGGCTCCCTGCCGGGCCACCCGGTCCGCCGAGCGCCCCCGGCCCAGCTCGAATGGTTCGTCCGCGCCGATGTTCAGGCGCCGGGACCGGACCTCGCGGGCGACCTCCGCGACCAGGGCGGTGGCGAAGGCGGCGTTGTCGTCGGTGGGCTCCAGGGTGCTGGGCGGCCGGTGGAAGCCGCCGCGCTCGAACCCCTCGGGGCTCTCGGCGCGGTGGGCGTGGCGCGGGTGGCGCAGGAAGCGTTCCATGTGGCCGAAGGTGTTCTGGTTGGCGACCAGTTCGATGCCGGCGGCGGCGCAGCGCCCGTCCAGCCACCGCAGGTCCTCGGCGGTGAGCGGGGAGGCGTCCTGCCACACCACCTGGTGGTCGCGGAAGGCGAACGTGTGCTCCGTGTAGAGCTCCAGCTGGGTGTAGCGGGCCAGGGCGAGGAGCTCGGTCCAGCGGGCCAGCGTACGACGGGTGGGGACCCGGTCGCGGCTGATGTCGAGCAGGAACCCCCGTACCGCGAAGTCCGGGTGGTCGCTGATGTCGTAGCCGGTGGCGGTGAAGTCCCGCCCGGCCCGGAGCTGGTCGAGGGTGTGCAGGGCGTAGCGGAGGCCGAGGGCGTCGCGGTGGCCGATGGTGACGCCCTCGGGTCCGGTGCGCAGGCGGTAGCCCTGGACCGGGAGTCCGGGCTCGGGGTGCGCGCGGACGGGGGCGTCGAGGGGAGCGCCGCCCGGGGTCGTCGCCAGGGTGCGCGGGGCGGGGAACGGGGTGACGGGCACGGCAGGGGCTCCGGGGGTGAGGGGTGGCGGGTGCGCCGGGCGGCGTGGCGCGTTGCGACCGCCGCCCGGCGCGGTTCGGCTCAGCGGCAGGAGCTGAGTTCGCAGATGTCGTTGCGGTCGGTGGAGACCTTGATGTCGTCGTACCAGATGTAGCTGTTGTTGTTGTTCGGGGCGAAGGACGGGGTGGCGCCGCCCGCGAAGCTGGAGAAGTAGGCACGGTCGACCTGGTCGCTGTTGGTGACGAAGCGCAGGCCGGTCACCTTGGCGGCGGACTTGCCGTTGTAGAAGACCTCGATCTCGCCGTCCGCGTTGGCGTTGCCGTTGCTGACGCTGTTGACCTTGACGCGCTGGGCGACGTTGACCCACTGGTTCTTGGGCCAGTGGATGTCCGCGCCGTTGTTCTTGAGGACGGCGTAGTCGCCGTACTGTCCGGCGTGGCCCATGTGGTAGTAGTACACCGCCGCCTGGCCGTTGTTCTGGCGCCAGATCATGCGGGAGCTGAAACCGTTCTTGCCGTCGCAGACCTGGCCGCCGGAGCAGGAGGCGCCGCCCGCCAGTCCGAGGCCGACCTTTCCGGCGTACTCGGTGGTGCCCCAGCTGAAGTCGCCGCTGAACTTCACCCAGAACGACAGGTAGTACTCGCGTGCCTTGGTGAGGGCGAAGGGGGCCTGCGCCCCGGAGTCCTCGGGACCGATCTTGCCCTTGGGGTAGTGGATGCGCAGGGACTTGGAGCCGCTGTGGGCGGGGGTCGTGTTGTCGATCCGGGCCCGGGTCTCCATGCCCTGCTGCCAGGGCGCGTTCCAGCCGTCGGCCGCCCACTGGCTGAGCGGGTAGGAGTTCCCGGCGGCGGGCCGTTCGAAGGTGTTGACCTTGTACGTGGGGGCGGCGGCCGGTGACGCGCTGCCGGCTGCCGCCTGCGGGGCCAGGACGGCGGTGGGGACGAGCAGGGCGGTGGCCGTGGCCAGGAGCAGGGTCTTCTTCTTCATCGTTCCTCTTCCCTGTGGGGTGGGTGCGGGGTGACGTCAGGCGAGCCAGCGCGGTCGTGCGCCGGCGATGAACGCGTCCTCCTCTGCGAGCCAGGGGTAGGCGGTGTGTACGCGGTCGATCTCCCGTGCCTGTCCGGGCGAGAGGCCTTCCGCGGGATCGAGGCACCAGGTGCCGGTGAGCAGTCCCTGGCGTCGGAGCACCTCGTGGACGCCCGCGATGACTCCGGCGAAGCCACCGCGTACGTCGTAGACGGCGGCGTTGGCGTCGGTGTCCCCGGCGAGCCGGGCCAGCGCCCGCCGCCGGGCCGCCGCATCCCCGGCGTCCGCCGCGTGGACGTCGCCGAGCAGCCGCACGGCGGAGCGGGTCCACACCGCCCAGTGGCCGAGCAGCCCGCCCACGAAACGGCGGACGGCGGGACCGGCGGGGGTGGTCACGTGGTACGGGGTGAGGAGGTCGGCGACGATGTTGTCGTCGTTGCCCGTGTAGAGGGCCACCTCATGGCCGCGCGCGGAGTCGGCGACGCCCTGGACGAGTTCCAGGGTGCGGTAGCGGTCGAAGGGGGCGGCCTTCACCGCGACGGTGGACTCCTGGTCGGCCAGCGCGTGCCAGTAGGCGCGCGGCAGTTCACGTCCGCCGACCGCCTCCTGGAGGTAGAAGCCGATGACCGGGAGGATCTCGCCGACGGCGGCGCTGCGGTCCAGGAGGTCCTCGGTGGTGGCGTGCGGGAGGCCGGCCGGTGAGACGAGGACGGCGTCGTAGCCCAGTTCGCGGGCGGTGACGGCCTCCTGGACGGCCTGGCGGACCGGCCCGGCGACTCCGGCGACGCGCAGGAAGGGGCGTTCGGCGGCGACCGTCCCGCTCTCCTGGGCGGCGAGTTCGAGGACCCGGCGGAACAGCCCGTGCTCCCGGATGGCGAACTGGGTGGTGTGCACGCCCACGGCGATGCCGCCCGCACCGGCTTCCAGGTAGTAGCGGGTCAGGGCGCGCTGCCGCCGTTCGTCGAGGGTGCGGTCGGCGGTGAGGGCCAGGGGGTGGGCGGGGATGACGGTGCCCCGGTGCAGCAGTGCGGCGGTCTCCGCCGCCAGGGTGGCGGCCATCAGAACCGCCCGTCCCGTCGCCCGAACTTGGTGGGCTTGTCCCAGAGTTCGCCGCCTTCGGTGATCCACCGGGCCTGGAGGTCGATGAGTTGGCCGAGCGTGCGGTCCGGATAGCCGAAGAGGGTGTGGCAGAGGGCGGCGTCCGCGAGGAGGCTGGTGGCGGGCTCCTGTCCGGTGAACTCCGCTACGGAGCCGAGTCGTTCGGCCAGTCGCGTGGCCAGCCCCCGCATTCCGGCCGTCTCGGGTCCGGTCAGGTTGAGGAGGAACGGCTCGGGCGCGGTGGCGTGCAGGGCGCTGCGCAGGACGACCTCGTTGGCGTACCGCTGCCAGACGACGTTGACCGCGCCCGCGCCGAGATCGACCGGCTCTCCGGCGAGCAGGGTGCGGGCCAGGTCGGCGAGGACGCCGTAGCGGGGCTCCACCGCGTAGTTGAGGCGGATCAGGGCGACGGGTGTGCCGTCGGCGCGGGCCGCGTGGGTGAAGACCTGTTCGCGGCCACGGCAGGTGATCGCGTAGTCCCCGGCGGGGCGGGGCGTCTCGTCCTCGCGCGATCCGCCGGTCACCGGGTCCGTCATCCCGTAGACGTTGCCGGTGGACAGGGCGACGATCCACGCGCCCCGGAAGCGCCTGGCCACGAAGGCGGGCAGCACCGTGTTGGTCATCCACGCCTGTTCCGGGGCGCCGGAGGTCCCGAACTTCGCGCCGACCAGGTGGATCACGACAGCCGCGTCCGGGAGGGAGTCCAGGGCCGCCGGGTCGGCGAGGTCGGCGACGGCGGTCCGTACGCCGTGCCCCTCCAGGGCGGCCCGGGCCCGGGCGTCCGTCCAGCGCGACACGGCCAGGACGCCGGTCTCCGTCCGGCCCGCCGCGTCCAGTGCCCGGCGGGCCATCGCGGCGATACCGGACCCGGTCTTGCCGCCGGCCCCCAGGACCACCACGTCGCCGGGCCAGTCGGCGGCCTCGGCCATCAGGGCGTCGCCGGGGCGGCCGAGCTCCCGCTCCAGCTCCGGGACGCTGTGCCGGAGTTCTTTCATGAATTCTCCCACCCAATTCATTCCTTCAAAGGGAATGAATTTCTGCATCTCCTGACGCTGGGGTTACGAAATCACCGCCAAGTGGTTGACGCAAGAGGAGGATTGATGCAATCTCCCCAGCATGAAATCGGCAAAGGAGAAGGATTCATTCCTTCGAGGCCCCAAATACCTGCAAGTCGCGGAGCGTCTGCGCAGGGAGATCGCCGACGGGGCGTGGGCCCCGGGTACGCAGTTGCCCGTCGAGAAGGAGCTGGCCGGCACGCTCGCGATCAGCGTCAACACCTTGCGCCGGGCGGTCAGCGAGCTGGTGGACGAAGGGATCGTGCAGCGTCGGCAGGGGGCGGGAACATTTGTCTCACCGCCTGGGGAAGCCAATGCCGGGGAAGGTGAACAGCCCCGTGGCCGACGGCTCGTGGGCGTCCTCGTACCGTCCACCACGTACTACTATCCGCGGGTCGTCGACGGCATCCAGCGGGTGCTGCGGGAGGCAGGGGTCGGCGTGCTGCTCGCCTCGTCCAAGTACGACCCCGCCCTCGAACGCGAAGAAGTGCGGGCGATGGTCGACAGCGGTGTGCAGGGCCTGCTCCTCGTGCCGAACCTGCATCTGCTGGACGACGCCCAGGCACACGTGGACGCGCTGCACCGGCTCCCGGTGCCCCATGTCCTGGTGGAGCGGTTCCCGCCCGCCCCGGCGCCGGACGACCCCACCACGTACGTCGGCACCGACCATCCGGGCGGCGTCTGTCTGGCGCTGCGCCACCTCAGCTCGCTCGGCCATCGCCGGATCGGGCACCTGGGGCGGCTGCGCACCGGCACGGCGGACATCGTGGCGCGGGGGTTCGACGAGGCCGCCGCACTGCTGGGGGTCGAGGTGGTGGACGGCTCGGTGGCCCGGCAGGACCACTGGACCGACGAGGGCATCACCGCGTACGTGCGGCACTGCGCGGACGCGGGCATCACCGCGGTGTTCTGCCACGGCGACCGGGACGCCGCCGCCCTGGTGGTGGCGGCACGGCGGCACGGCCTGTCCGTTCCGGGCGCGTTCGCGGTCGTCGCGTACGACGACGAGGTGGCGGAGGTCGGCGACCTGCCGCTGACCGCGGTCTCCCCGCCGAAGGAGGAGGTCGGGGCGCTCGCCGCCCAACTGCTCCTGAGCCGCATGGAATCCGGTCCTGGTGCCGTTTCCCATCAGGTCCGCATCCAGCCGCGGCTGGTCGTCCGTGCCTCCTGCGGCGCCGCACCGGACCGCTGACCCGCCGCGGTCGTCCGACGGGGCCGCGCCCACCGGCCCCGCACCTCGGCCCACGGCCACGCGCCGGACGAGTCGGCCCCTGCCCCGATCCACGACGGCCCGCCGCCGACACCCCCTCACTTCCGTATCCAGCGACCCCAGGAGAACACATGCCCCCCGAACCGCCCACCGGCCGGTTCCGTATCGGCGTACTCGGCGCGGGAGGCGTCGGCGCGGCCCATGTGCACGCCGCCGCCGGAGCCCAGGGCTACGAGATAGCCGCGATCTGCGACACGCACCGCCCCACGGCCCAGGCGCTCGCCGAGGCGGCGGCGGTCCCCGTCTACGGCGACCACCGGACCATGTTCGCCGAAGCCGCCCTGGACGCCGTGGTGATCGCGGCTCCGCACGCTCTGCACGCGCCGATGACCGTCGAGGCCGCGCGCGCCGGACTGCACGTGCTGGTGGAGAAGCCGATGGCCACCACCTCCGAGGACTGCGCGCTGATGGAGCGGGCGTGCGCGGAGGCCGGCACGCTGCTGGCGGTGGCCCATGTGATCCACTTCCACCCGGTGGTGCGCGAGGCCCGCTCGCTCATCGCCTCCGGCCGCTACGGCGAGCCGCTGCTCATCACCCACCGGCGCTCCTCGCACTACGAACCCGGTTCCCGGCCGCCCTGGTTCTTCGACCGGGCGGTGGCCGGCGGCGGGATCGTCCTCAACGTCGGCACCCACGGTCTCGACCGCATCCAGCTGTTCGCCGACTCCACCGTGCGCCGGGTCAGCGGCGTGGTGCGCGGCCGGCCCGGCCTGGAGGTGGAGACCGACGCCCTGGCCCTGGTCGAACTCGACAACGGCATCAACGCCAGCGTCGCGCTCACCAGCAGGGGCATGCCCTACTTCGACGAGACCGAGGTCGTCCTCGACGAGGCGACCCTCCGGATCTCCGCGACCGAGGGGTTGTTCGTCCTCCGCGACGGGCAGGCCACCTGCCTCCTCAAGGCCGAACCCGGCCATCAGCGGCAGGCTTTCAAGGACCAGCTGGACGGCTTCGTGGCGGCGGCGCGCGGAGGGTCCGGTGCGTATGTCGACGGCGCTTACGGCCGCAGCGTCGTCGCCGCCGCGCTCGCGGTGTACGCCTCCGCCGAGCTGGGGCAGCGGGTCGATGTGCCCGCGGCGCGGGTGGCTCCGTGAACCGGCGGGCGTTCAGCACCCTGGGCGCTCCCGGCGCGGACCTGGACGAGGTCGTACGCCTCGCCCGCACCGGCCGTTGCCAGGGTGTCGAACTACGGTGCGCGGTGGGCCAGTTGGTGTACCCGGACATGCCCGCCACGGAGGCCGGACGGCTCGGCGCCGCGCTGCGCCGGGCGGGACTGGCCGTACCGGTCCTCGCCTCGTACGTCCAGGTCGCAGCCGACGACAGCGGTGTCGTCGAGCGGCTGGCCCGGCACATCGATCTCGCGGCCAGGCTCGGCGCCGCCCAGGTGCGGGTCTTCGGCGGCGGCGCGGACCGGGCGGACGGGCGGCGGGAGCAGGCGGTGCGCCATCTGGCCCGGGCCGCGCCGCTCGCCGAGGCGGCCGGGGTCGGCCTGGCGCTGGAGACCCACGACACGTTCCTGACCGGTGCCGAGGTGGCCGCCGTTCTCGAAGCCGTCGGCTCGCCCCATGCCGGCGCGGTGTGGGACGCGGTCAATCCGTGGCGAGCCGGCGAAAGCCCGGAGCGCACCGCCGCGCTGCTGGGGCCCTGGCTCCGTCACGTACAGCTCAAGGACGTTGCCTCTCCCACGGATCTGCGCCCGGTGCCGCCCGGCCACGGCGTACTGCCGCTGCCCTCGGTCCTGGCACAGCTCGGGCGCCTCGGGTACGGAGGGTGGATCAGCCTGGAGTGGGAGCGCGCCTGGTACCCGGACGCGCCTCCGCTCGCCGACGCGCTGCCCGCGTTCCACCGCGTCCTCGACGCCGGCTGAGCCCGCCGCCGACTTCCTACGTCCACGCCTGGACGCCCCGTCACCCTCCGGGATCTCCGTACGACCGCGTACGAACGTCTCTCCTTCTTCCCGGTGCCCCTCCCCTTTCCTTGCTCTCCCCTGAAACGAGGCTCCCCCATGCGTCACCTCTGTCCCGCCATCACTCCCGTACCGGCTGCCTGCCATGGCTAGGCCGGGGATCAGCAGACGCCGGGCGCTGTCGGCCGGGCTGTGGACCGCCCTGGCGGGTGTCACCGCCACCGCGTGCGCCGACGGTGCGCCGGACGATGCCGACGGGCCGCTGACCCTCTGGTCGGCGCTGCGCGGCACGGACACCCTGGTCGCCGCCTGGAACGAACTGCACCCGGACGACCCCGTCGACTTCTCGCCGATGACCTCGGGGCTCGCCGGTGGCAACGCCAAGTTGTCGAACGCCGCACGCGCCGGGAACGCACCGGACATCGTCACGCTCGTCGACGCCGACCTGCCGTCCTTCGCCATCGACGGCGTCTGCGCGGACCTGACGGACTTCGTCACGCCCCGGCTGCGCGAGCGGCTCGGGCCGCAGGCGTGGACCAACGGGGTGCTGGGCGGACGGACGTACGGCATTCCGGTGGACCTCGGCCCGATGCTGTTCGCCTACCGCGAGGACATCCTGACCCGGCACCGTATGGAACCACCCACGACCTGGGAGGAGTTCGGGGATGCGGCCGGCCGGCTGAAGCGGGACGCCGGTGTCGACCTGACGACCTTCCACCCCAACGCGTACAACGTGCTGGCCGGACACACCATGCAGAGCGGCGGGCAGTGGTTCGCCATCGAGAACGACGCCTGGGTGCTCGACTTCCTCGGCGGGCCCACCCGGCGCGTCGCGGAGTTCTGGCAGGGCCTGGTCGACGAGAAGCTGCTCATGTTCGCGCCCGGCTCCAGCCAGCAGTGGCTGTCCGCCCTGGCCCGGGGGCAGGTCGCCTCGCACCTGGTCGGACCGTGGGGGCTCGCCGCTCTCGTGCGCTCCGTGCCCGGCACCTCCGGGCGCTGGCGGGTGGCCCCGCTCCCCCGCTGGGAGGGCGGTGAGGACGTGGTGGGGACGGACGGCGTCTCCGTGCACGCCATCACCGCGGGCAGCCGCAGGAAGCGCAGGGCGATGCGGTTCCTGGAGTGGATGACCACCTCGCCGGAGGCCATCACCGCCCGGCTCTCCGGCGGCAGGTCCAGCATCCTGCCCGCCGACGCGGGTCTGGTGGCGAACGCCTCCCGCGAGTTCGACACCGCGTTCTACGGCGGCCAGGACGTCTACCGGCTCGTCGCGGACCAGGCGCGGCTGCTGCGTACCGGCTGGACCTGGGGGCCGCGCATGCAGGCCACCGCGACCTCGCTGCACCAGGGGCTGGCCCGGCTGGAGTACGGCACCACCATCACCGAGGCGCTCCGCACCGCCCAGTCCGAGACGCTGCCGGACATGCGCAGCCTGGGCCTTTCCGTGAGGCAGGCATGACGACCACGACTCCCCCTTCCCCTTCACCTTCCCCGGTGACCACCACGTCCTCGCCACGGACACGCCGTCCGCAGCGGCTGGCCGTCGGTGCCCTGCTCGGACCGTTCGGCGTCCTGCTGTTCGGCGTCTTCGTCGTCCCGACGCTCTACGCGGTCTACCTGAGCTTCTTCTCGACCTCGCACAGCGGTCTGGGCTTCGGCACGGCACAGACCTCGTTCGCCGGTCTGCGCAACTACGCCGCCGTCCTCTCCGACCCCAGCTTCGTCCGGGGCGTAGGGGTCACCCTCGTGTACGCGCTGGTGTTCATCCCGCTGGTCCTGGTGGGAGCGCTGGCGCTGGCGCTGCTGTTCGACTCGGGGCTGATCCGGGCCCGGCAGCTCACCCAGACGCTGCTGTTCGTCCCGCACGCGGTGCCGGGCATCATCGCCACGGTCATCTGGCTCTACCTCTACACACCGGGCATCTCCCCCGTCCTGGACGCGCTCAAGGGTGTCGACATCACGATCGACTTCCTCGGCCTCTCCATGATCATTCCCTCGCTGGTCAACATCGCTCTGTGGAGCGGTCTCGGCTACACCGCGGTCATCTTCTTCGCCGCGTTGCGGGCCATCCCCCGCGAGCTGATCGAAGCCGCGGCCGTGGACGGTGCGGGACCGGTGCGCACGGCGCTAACCATCAAGGTGCCGCTGGTGCGCGCCACGCTCTCGACGGTGGCCATCTTCACGACCATCGGCGCGCTCCAGCTCTTCACCGAGCCGATGCTGCTGGCGAAGGCGACTCCGCTGATCAGCCCGCGCTACACGCCCAACATGTACATCTTCGACGCCGCGTTCACCCGCAACAACTACGGGCTGGCCTCGGCCGCTTCCGTGCTCCTGCTGATCGTCTGCTGCGCACTCTCCTTCGCCGTCACACGCGGCTCCACACGGCGGACGACACGAGTCACCTCATCGAGAAAGGCCCGCCCGTGAGTACGCCGGTCCGCACGATCCCTCCGGCGCCGCACGCGCCGGCCGCCCCTTCGCCCGACGCCCGCCCCGCCCCGCGCCCGGTGCGGAAGGGCCGCTGGTACGGCAGGACGGCGGCCAACCTCGTGGTCGGGCTGAGCGCGCTCTACGCGCTGCTGCCGCTGCTGTGGCTGCTCGCGGCCTCCACGGTGGACTCGGAGGCGCTGTTCGCCTCGGACTTCTTCTCCCTGTCGAACTTCGCGCTGTTCGACAACATCGAGGCGCTGCTGGCCCAGGACGACGGGGCGTATCTGCGCTGGTACGGCAACAGCCTGCTGTACGCCGTCGGCGGCGCGGCCGTCGGCGCGCTGATCAGCACGGCGGCGGGCTATGTCTTCGACAAGTTCGAGTTCGCCGGGAAGCGGGCGCTGTTCGCGCTGATCCTGGTCTCCGTGATGGTCCCCGCGACGGTCCTGGCGCTGCCGATGTATCTGCTGGCCTCCGATCTGGGGCTGGCCAACACCGTGTGGTCGGTGCTGATCCCGGTCCTGTTCAACCCCTTCGGCGTGTATCTGGCGCGGATGTTCTCCGCCTCGTACGTTCCCGGCGAGGTGCTGGAGGCGGCGCGGATGGACGGGGCGGGCGAGCTGCGCAGCTTCCTCTCCGTGGGGCTGCGGATGATCGCCCCGGGGTACGTCACGATCTTCCTCTTCCAGCTCACGGCGATCTGGAACAACTTCTTCCTGCCGCTGGTCATGCTCTCCGACGAGTCGCTCTACCCCCTGAGCCTGGGGCTCTACAGCTGGAACGCCGCCGCACCGATCAACCCGGACTACTACCCCCTGATGGTGATCGGTTCGCTGCTGGCGCTGCTGCCGCTGGTGATCGCGTTCCTGCTGCTCCAGCGGTACTGGCGGTCCGGTCTGACGGCGGGCAGCGTGAAGTAGCGGCGGTGCGCGACCGTCCCCCGGCGTCCGTGGCGCCCGGCCCGAAAGGGTGCGGGCGCCATGCCGTACGCAGGGAGGCCGGGCTCCCGGTTCCGCAGGGCCTTGTCAGTATCCAGAATCCTGTTTACTGTTCGAGGCGTGGACGACTTCGACTCCCGCTTCCTCACCCGCAACGGCCTGGCCGCCCGGCAGCTGGCCGTCCTGCTGCTCAACCACGAGCCGGACACCCGCCTGCCCCGCGTACGGGACTTCGCGGAGGAGCTGGGATGCGGCAACGGCACCGTCCAGGCCGCGCTCCAGCTGCTGGAGGAGTCGGGAGCGATCACCACCACCGCCCGGGGCCACCTGGGCACGTTCCTCGTCCGCTCGGACCGGGCGGTCCTGTGGCGGCTGTCCGGACTGGGCACGCTGCTCGCGGCGATGCCGCTGCCGTACTCCCGCCGCTACGAGGGGCTGGCCACCGGTCTGCGCGGAGCGTTCGAGCAGGCCGGGGCACCGTTCGCCGTCACCTTCATGCGCGGCGCCGGAGCCCGGACCGCGGCGCTGCTGGAGGGGAAGGTGGATCTGGTGGTGCTGTCGCGGTTCGCCGCCGACCAGCTGATCGCCGAGCACCCGGTGGAGCTGGTGGCCGACCTCGGTCCCGCCACCTACGTCGGCGCGCACGGGATGCTGGTGCGGCACGGCGTCGACCTGGAGACACCGGGTCTGCGGGTGGCGGTCGACCACACGTCGGAAGACCTGCGCATGCTGGTGGAGCGCGTGTTCGCCGGGCGGCGCGACATCGAGTGGCGTGAGGTCTCGTACATGCAACTGCACGACCTCTTCGCCCGCCACGAGGTGGACGCGACCGTGTGGAACCTGGACGAGGCCCGCGAGCGGCTGGGCATCGGGGTCGACGTCCTCCCCCTGGGGGACGAGGTCACCCGCGAGCTGGCCCTGCGGAACTCCAGCGCGGCGGTGATCGGCCGGAAGGACGGCGCGAAGGCGCTCGACGCGGTGCGCGAGGCGCTCGATCTTTCGGTGGTGACGCGGATGCAGAGTGAGGTGTTGCGGGGCGAACGCACGCCCTCGTACTGACCGGGAGGCCGGTACGGGGCCCAGGCCCGGTGAGCCCCCGAACCGGCGGGAGTGTCGCACGGCCTGAAAATACAGAATCCTGGTTATTGTTTATTAGGAGGATCACCATGGACGAAGCGCTCGCTCTACGGCTTCGCCTCTTCCGTGAGGGCGGCCAGGCCGCCCCGAGGTCATCGACTTCGTGGCCGCCGAGCTGACCGCGCTGGAGGACGAGGGAAGGACCGTCACCGAGGCCACGGCCGGCATGCTCACCAGCCATCTCACGATGGCGCTCGGCCGTCTCCTGCGCGGGGAGCCGATCGAGGAGTTCTCCACCGACGAGCAGGTCGCGGCCGAGCTGGCGGGCCATCCCGAGGCCGTCGCACGGGCCCGGGCGATCTCCGCGCGGGCCGAGCAGGCCCTGGGGCCCGCGCTCCCCGAGTCGGAGATCAACTTCCTCGGCCTGCATCTGGCCGCCCTGGCACAGAAGTCGTCCGCCGCTCCCGGCACCTGACCCGCCCGACCGCCCCCGCGCACCCTCGTACGCGGCAGTCCGCCGCACAGCACAGAGAGAAGGACAGCAATGACGAAGATCCTCACCGGCGGAGTCGGCAAGGTCGAGGTCACCCGGGCCATCGACGCGCTCGGGATCGACTCGCTCGATGTCGCCGCCTCCAGCGACATCGACGCCGCGATGAAGTTCCGGGCGGGCCAGGCCGACTACTACCTCGGCACCTGCCACACCGGTGCCGGCGCCTCCCTGGGCGTCCTCGTCGGCCTCATGGGCAGCGCCGTCTGCCACACCTTCGGCCGTGGCGTCCCGGACGCCGCGGAGATCGACGCCCTGCTCGCCGACGGCAAGAAGGTCTTCGGCTTCTCGATGGACCAGATCGACACCATCGCCCCCCTCATGGCCCGCGCCATCGCGGACCACGGCTGACCCGGCGCCGGATCGCCGTACCGGGCACCAAGGAGTGACTCGTGAGCACCACCCTCGCCGCAGGCAGCGGCTTCGACTTCACGCTCGCCCAGCAGCTGACCGTCATAGCCCTCTGTGCGCTGACCGCCTTCATCGCGCACATGGCCCTGGCCGTCTTCAACGATGGGGTCCGCCCCTTCCTGCTGGACTTCATCCAGGGGCGCACCACCCGCAGCGCGACGACCGCCGTGTCCTTCGGTCTCTCCGCCGGGTTCATCTTCGGCCTCGGTGCCCCGATGGCCCTCTCCACCGGGGTGCTGAACCCCTGGCTGCTCTTCCTCCCCACCGACATCCTCGGCCTGCTGTCACCGAAGAAGTGGCTCGCGCCGATCCTCGGCGGGGCCTGGGGCGCGGTGGTCGTCTTCGGTCTGAACGGCGCCAACAACATCGCGCACGACCTGCCGGTCGACTTCCTGACCGCGATGCAGCAGATGTCCACGCCGATCCTCTTCCTCTTCACGCTGTTCCCGGTCCTGGCCATCACCAAGCAGTTCGGCAGGCTGCGGGGCGCCGTGGCGGGCGTGGTCGAGGTGGCCCTGGTCGTCCTGACGATGAAGCTCTGGCCGAACATGTTCGCCGGGGCGCTGGCCATGGCCGTCGGCGTGCTCATGCTCATCGGCCTCGCGGTCGCCAAGGACCTCCGGCAGCGCCGGGCGGACCGGGCGGCCGGGGTGGTCGAGGAGGTCCCGGCGGACGATCCGATGGCGTCGCTCTTCAGCGCCAGCGCGGCCCGGCTGCGGCGCTACCTGCCACTGTTCATGGTGCTCGGCGCCGGGGTCTGCGTCCTCGCCCAGATGCATGTGTTCGGCGGCGGTGAGGCGACGAGCTTCCTGATCGCCAAGGGGCAGTACGCCGAGGCCGCCCAGGTCGACTTCTACCGGGTGTTCGGCTTCATCCCGCTGATCGCGACGACCGCGCTGGCCTCGGGTGCGTACGGCATCGCCGGTTTCACGCTGGTGTACCCGATCGGCTACCTGATGCCGAACCCGTTCCTGGCCGCCGTCGTGGGTGCGCTCGTCTTCGCCGTCGAGGTGCTGGCCCTCTCCTGGATCGGCAAGGTGCTCGGCAAGCTGCCCAGTGTGCGGGACTCCTCGGAGCATCTGCGCAGCGCCATCGGCGACACCCTCCAGCTGGCGATCCTCTTCGGTTCGCTGATGGCGGCGAACGCCATGGGCGGCGGGCTCGGCATCCTCATCGTCGGCGGGCTGTACCTGTTCAACGAGGCGATGGGGCGGCCCGTCGTGAAGATGGCGGCGGCCCCCGCGGCGGTCATCGTCGGTGGCGTCGTCCTCAACCTCCTTTACTGGCTCGACCTGTTCACCCCGGTCAAGGGCTGACCCGCCCACCGGCACGTACCGGAGAAGGAACCCGCCATGAACCACCCCCCGCCCCGCACCCTGCGCACCGTCACCGGAGAGCTCGCCGCCGACGCGGTACGCGGCCCCGTCCTCCCCCACGAGCACCTCGTCCTGGACCTCGACCGGCAGGGGGACGGGGCGGCCGTCCTGGACGCGGCACACCACGCGGCGGCCGTGACCGGCGAACTGAGCGGCCTGCGGCAGCGGTTCGGGCTCTCCCTGGTCGTCGAGCTGACCTGCCGGGGCATGGGCCGCGACGTCCGGGCGCTGGCCAGGATCTCCCGGGAGGCGGGCGTGCCCGTCGTCGCCGCGACCGGCTGGTACTACGAGCCTTTCCACACCCCGGAGATCGACACGGCCGACGTGGACCGGCTCGCCGCCGTCCTCGTACGGGAGATCGAGGACGGCATCGGCGCCACCGGCATCCGCCCCGGTGTCCTCGGCGAGATCGGCAGCCACGGCGACCTACCGTCGCCTGCCGAGGCCAAGGTGCTGCGGGCCGCCGGGCGGGCCGCGCTGGCCACCGGGCTGCCGTTGGCCACCCACGCCCAGCTGGGCCGGGGCGGTCTCGCCCAGCTGGATCTGCTCATGGCGGAGGGCCTGCCCGCCGAGCGGATCTGCGTCGGCCACCAGGATCTGCTGGACGATCCCGGGGTGCACCGGGAGCTGGCCGAGCGGGGCGCGTACGTCGCCTTCGACACGGTCGGCAAGGAGTCCTACCAGAGCGACGCGACCCGGTTGCGGCTGCTGTCGGCCCTGGTGGAGGCGGGCCACGGCGACCGGGCCCTGCTCAGCTGCGACATCTCGCGCCACGGCTATCTGCGCGGCGAGGGCGGCCAGGGCTACGGGCACCTCTTCGAGGACTTCCTGCCCGCTCTCCGGGCGGCGGGCGCGGACGACGAGCTCATCGACCTGCTGACCCGCCGCAACCCGCTGCGCTTCCTGACCGGCGCCGACGTGGAGGAGAACTGACGTGGAACCCCCTGTACTGCCCGAGACCTTCCCGCTGGCGACGGTCGGCCTGGAGGACGCGGTCGCCCGGCAGTTCCGGCTGCTGGAGGCCACCGCCGCGCACTTCGAGGGCGATCAGCTCTTCTCGGCCGACGCGGGGGTCGTCCCCGGGCTCGGCAGACCGCGCACCACGGCCCGGGTGGAGGCCGTGCTCGCGGACTTCTTCGGTGCCGAGGACGCCGCCTTCGTCCAGGGCGCGGGGACCGGCGCGATCCGGGCCGCGCTCACGGGGGCGGTCCGGCCGGGCGAGGAGCTGCTGATCCACCGGGCCCCGGTGTACCGCAGTACGGAGGTCACCCTGCGCGGTCTCGGCGTACGGACGGTGGAGGCCGACTTCAACGACCTGGAGGCGCTGCGGGAGGCACTGGCCTCGGGCCGGTTCCGGTGGGCCTACGTCCAGCACACCCGGCAGCGGCTGGGTGACTCCTACGACCCGGCCGAGGTGATCGCCGCCTGCCGGGCGGCCGGTGTGCGCACGGTGGTGGACGACAACTACGCCGTGCTGCGCACCCCGGCGGCCGGTGTCGAGATGGGCGCCGACGCGTCGTGCTTCTCCCTGTTCAAGCTGCACGGGCCCGAGGGGGTCGGCCTCGTCACCGGCGCCCGTGACCTGGTCGCCCGGGTCCGCGGCGACAACTACTCCGGTGGCGGGCAGGTGCAGGGCCATCAGGCGCTGGACGCCCTGCGCGCGCTCACCCATGTCCCCGTGGTGTGGGCCGTCCAATCCCGGGTGGGCGCCGAGGTCGCCGAACGGCTGGCGGCCGGGGAGGTGGAGGGTGTCGCGCAGGTGCGGATCGCCAACGCGCAGGACCGCTGCCTGCTGGTCCGGCTGGACCGGCCCGTCGCCACGCGGCTCCCGGCCGTGGCCGCGCGGTTCGGCGCCGCGCCCTACCCGGTCGGCTCCAACTCCCGCTATGAGATCGCTCCGCTCTTCTACCGGATGTCCAGCTCCACCCTGGACGACGCCCCGGAGCTGGCCGACCGGACCGTACGCGTCAATCCGATGCGGGCCGGCGCGGATCTCGTGATCGACATCCTGCGCCGCTCGCTCGCCGCCCTGAACGAACCGAAGGACCGCTGACCGTGTTTCTGGACACCGTGCTCCACCGCAACCCCGGGCTCGTCGACGCCGCCGCCGGCCTGCACGACCGGGGGGACATCCCGCCGGACACCTACGTCATGGACCTCGACGCCGTCGAGGAGAACGCGGCGCTGCTCGCCGGGGAGGCCGAACGCGTCGGTGTGGGGCTCTGGTTCGTCGTCAAGCAGCTGGGCCGCAACCCCGAACTCATCCGGGCCGTCGCCCGCCACATCCCCCGCGCCGCCGCCATCGACGTCGGCGAGGCCCGGACCCTGCGCAGCGCGGGGGCGCTCCTCGGCAACGTCGGCCACCTCAGCCAGATCCCTCGGCGCGCGCTGCCCGGGATACTGGCGCACCGCCCCGACCACGTCACGGTCTTCGACCTGGCCAACGCGCATGCTGTGGCGGACGCGGCCCGCGCGGCGGGGCGGAGGCAGGACGTCCTGATCCGGATCGAGGGCGCCGAAGGCACCGTCTACCCCGGTCAGGAGGGCGGCGTACCGCTGGAGCACCTGGACGCCTTCGCGGAGGCCGCCGAGGCCCTGGACTCCGTCCGGATCGCGGGTGTCACCGCCTTCCCGTGCGTCCTGTGCGACCCGGCCACGGGTCTGCCCACGGCCACCCCCACCTTCGACCTGCTGGTCAAGGGCCGCGAGGTGCTGGCCGCCCGAGGCCACCGCGACCTGGTGCTGAGCGCCCCCAGCGCCACATCGGCCGCCTCCCTCCCGCTGCTGGCCGAACGGGGGGCCACGCATGGCGAACCGGGCCATGCCCTCACCGGCACCACGCCGCTGCACGCCCTCGACCCGACGCAGCCCGAGAAGTCCGCCTACGTCTACGTCACGGAGGTCGCCCACACCCTCGACGACGGCCGCCCCGCGCTGTTCGGCGGCGGCTTCTACGCCCGTTCCCACATCCGCAGCGCCCTCCTCCCCCGGTCCGGCGCCCGCCTCGGCGTACAGGACGCGCCCGCCCGGAACATCGACTACTACCGGCTGCTCGACGCGCCCGCCGCAGGCACGGACGTCCGTGCCGGCGACACCGCGCTGCTCGCCTTCCGCACCCAGATCTTCGTCACCCGCTCGACCGTCGCCGTCGTCTCCGGCCTCTCCTCCGGCACCCCCCGGCTGAGCGGCCTCTACGACGCCCAGGGCCGAGCCCTGTAAGGAGCACCTCATGGCCAGGACCGTCATCGTCGTCATCGACGGATTCGGCATCGGCGCCATGCCCGACGCGGGCGCGCAGCGCCCGGGCGACCTCGCCGCCGACACCTGCGGGCATGTTCTCGACCACGCGCGCACCGCCCTGGGCCGCCCACTGCGGCTGCCGGTGCTGGGGGCGCTGGGCCTGGGCCTGGTCCACCCCCACCCGGACCTGGACCGGCGCACCCGGCTGCCGGTGGCGGCGGGCCGCGCCGCACTCGGCTACCCGGGCGCGGACACCTTCGCCGGGCACCAGACCATGATGGGGGCCGACTTCAGCCGGGTCTCCGTCGCCCGCCTGGCCGACCACCTGGACGAGGTCGCCGGTGCGCTCGCGGCGGCCGGGCACCGGACGGAGCGGCTGGACGGCCGGCCCCTGCTGCTGGTCGACGGGACGGTCCTCGTGCACGACAACCTGGAGGCCGATCCCGGGATCAACTGGAACGCCTCGGGCTCGCTGGAGGACCTTCCCTTCGAGGGGGACACCGGGATCCTCGCCATCGCCCGCACCGTACGCGCGGTCGCGCCGGTCGCCCGGGTGATCGCGGTCGGCGGACACGCGGACGGGCCGCTCCCCGGCTTCGTCCGGCCCGGCGAGGGCGGGACGGTCGGCCTGGACACCCCGGCCACCGGCTTCTACCGCAACGGCGGGCTGCGCGTCCGGCATCTGGGCGCCCCGCTGGACCACACCCGCCAGCTGCCCGAACTGGCGGCGGGCGCCGGGATCCCGGTCACCCTGGTCGGGAAGGCGGCCGACATCCTGGTGTGCGAGGCGGCGGCCCGCCGCCCGGCCGTCGCCACGTCGGAGGTCCTGGACCACACCCTGGAGGCCGTACGCGCCGACGGCGACGCCCTGGTCGTCGCGAACGTGCAGGAAACCGATCTGGCGGGCCACCAGCAGGACGCCACCCGGTACGCGCGGCTCCTGGAACAGGTCGACGCGGGGCTCGCCGGGCTCGTGGCACTGCTCGCCGCTTCCGGTGACCGGCTGATCGTCACCGGGGACCACGGCAACGACCCGACGATCGGCCACGCCCACCACACCCGGGAGTACGTGCCGGTGCTCATCCACCGTCCCGGCGAGGACGGCATCGAACTGCTGCCGGACGCGGACACGCTCGCCGATGTGGGCGCCACCGCCGCCCGGTCGCTGGGCCTGGCCCCGAACAGCTGGCGACCGGCACCCCGCTGCACACCGGCAGGCGGACACCCGTCCTGCGTCCGTAGCGGCGGGTGTGACGCGGGGGCCACGCCCGCCGGTGAAGGGGGCCCAGGCTCAGGGCGCCTCGGCGGCGAACGGCCCCACGGTGAAGGTGTCGCCGCAGACCTGGAGCGCGGCGGGGGCCTCGGCGCTCAGGGCCGCCGTGTTGTCCGGCGGATACACCTTGATCTTCGCGGGCTTCTTCCAGCAGTCGCCGTCGGTGACGTCCTTCCCCGGCGTCTTGACCACCGCGTGCACGGCCTTGCCCGGCGCGACCTCGAGGAGGCCGCCGCCGCTCCGGTCCTGGGAGCGCTCGGCCGGTTCGCCGATGGGTGCGCCGGAGGCGTCGGTGAGGGAGAGCCCGGCGTACCCCTTCAGCGTGCAGGGGCCCTCACCGGTGTTGGTCAGCGTCAGATCGAAGTACTTGCTGTTCATCTCCTGGCCGGAGGCCGAGATGGCCGCCTTCAGCATGTCGGTGGTGCAGTCGCCGCCCCTGCCCCGCGTCGCGGTCTCCTCGCCACCGGGGTCGGCGGTGCCGGAGCCGTCCGGCTGTTCCGTGGCGTCCGGGGCGGTGGAGGACGCGGCCTGCGGAGCGGTTCGCTCCGCCGAAGCCGGTTCCGTGGCCGTGCCCTCCTTCTCCGCCCCGCAGGCCGACAGGCTCAGCGCTCCCACAGCGGCCAGCGCGAGGAGAGCGGACGGACGGCGGACTTGGTACTTTCCCCATACACTCATACCTTCCGGCTGTCCGCTCCGGCCGCTGTCATGCACTTCTAGGCGAAACGCAGCCTGTTCTTCGTGGTGTTGCGCGCCACGAAGAGGGTGAGGAAGGCCTGCCCGGCCATGGCGCCGATGCGGTGTTCGCGGCCGTAGTAGGTGTTCTCGCCCGAGGCCCCGTAGGTGCGCCCGTCGGTGAAGCGGGCCATCAGGCTCAGCTGCTCCTCGTTGTGCAGCCGCTCCCAGGTGGCGGCGGCCGGATCGATACCGGTGTCCTGCCCTGTCAGGGAGACCAGCAGGTCGAAGTTGCCGAAGTAGAACGGGAAGTGCGTGCCCCAGTCGTTGCCCTCCGGGTAGTGGATCCGGCCGGAGCCCGGCTGGTAGATGGTCCTCACCGTGCCGTCCGGGGCGGTGAAGGGCTTGTCGACCAGGGCGGAGTAGACGCGGGTGATGTTGTGCAGCGCGGCGCGGGGCGCGCTGCGGTCGGCGAGGCCGTACACGAAGCCCTCGTAGAGGCTCTGGTCGAAGGCGACCATGTAGAGCGGGTGCAGGATGTTGTGGTTGTCGAGGGTGCCGTCGTCGGCGATGTTGGTGCCGCGCAGCCAGCTGGAGAGCCTGATGCCGTTGACGGTCGTGGTGCCGGTGAGGTCGGCGGGGCAGGCGGCGGCCGCCAGCAGCAGTTCGAGGTTGCGGCGCCTCCACGCGGCGGCGCGCGGGTGGCCGGGCATCATCACCTCGGCGAGGGAGAGGACGGCGGCGCTCCAGTTGTCCTCCTCCGCCTTGCTGTCCCCCGGGGTGACCACGGTGCCGTCGCGCCGCTTCTCGTACAGCTGGTGACCGCTCGTGCCGACCAGGAACAGGTCGTTGCCGGTGGTGAGCCGGTCCGCCTCCCAGGCGGTCATCGCGGCGATGTCACTCCGCGCCTTGTCGTCCAGCTCAGCCCAGAAGAGCCAGCCGGCGAGCGCCGTGTAGTACGCCCAGAGCGCCGTCTGCCAGCCGTTGCCCCAGCGGGTGGCCGGGGTGGTGTTGTTGGCCAGGTGGCGGGCGGCGAGCGTGCGGATGAGGTTGCGGGTGCGGATGGTGGCGTTGGCGGCGGAGAGCGTGGCCGGGTCGTAGACGCCGGTGACGAGGGCGGTGGTGGTGGCGACGGCGGCCATCGCGGGCAGCCGGATCGCGCGCTCGTCGGTGCCCTTGAGGTCGATGTAGCCGTCCGGGAGGTACGTGCGGTAGGTGGACGCGTACCACGGGCCTATGAGGTAGCGGGAGCTGCCGGCCAGGATCGTCCTGACGCGCCGCCCCGCCGCGTCCTGGGCGGGGTAGGAGCCGAGCCGCTTCCAGTCGACCGGTACGACGTCTCCCCCGGCGGCCGCGTCCCGGGCACGCGCGGTGGCGGGCAGCCCGAGTGCGGCAGAGGCGCCGAGGGCGAACGAGGTGGTGAGGATCGCGCGGCGGGTCGGGCGGTGCGGAGAGGTCATGCGGCGCTCCCGTGGGGTGAGATGCGGATGATGTTCCGTACTGGGCCGGTGTCGTACCGGGTCTGGCCCTACCCGGTACGCGGTGGATCGACGCGCGCCTCCCGCCTCTCCCTACGAGGGCAGCGGGCGCCGCACGCCGTCCGTGGACTCGCGCACCGCCAGCCGGTGCGGTGCCGTGCGGACCTCGTAGGGAATCGGGTCCTCGGAGCCGATGCGGGTGACCAGGCAGCTCACCGCCATCGCGGCGATGGACGCCTGGTCGGGCACGACGGAGGTGAGTGAGGGGGTGCTGTAGAGCCCTTCGGCCGAACCGTCGACCCCGGCCACCGCCACATCGCCCGGGATGTCCAGCCCTGCTTCGTACAGCGCTCGTTGGGCCCCGACGGCGAGCATGTCGCTGAAGCAGAAGACGGCGTCGGGGCGCACCCCGTCGGGCAGTCCGAGCAGGGTGCGCATCGCCGCCAGGCCGTTCGGGCGGTCGAACTCCCCCACCTGGGCCGCGAGTCGGGGGTCATACCTCAACCCCGCCTCATACAGGGCCTGCTGGAATCCCGTCAACCGCTGACGACTGGTCGCGGAACCCTGTTCGTCGACGCCGATGGCACCGATGCGGGTGCGGCCCAGCGAGGCCAGGTGCGCGGTGACCTCTCGCGCGGCGGCGACGTTGTCGATGAGCACGTGGTCGGCGACGACGTGCTCACCGCCGTAGCTCCGCTCACCGAGCAGGACGAGGGGGAACTCGTCGGCGACGGGGGCGAGATCGGCCGGGGAGACGCGCAGGGGCGAGAGGATCACGCCGTCCAGCAGTGAGGCGCCGACGCCGGTGGCCAGGCGCAGCTCCTCCCGGGCGTCGCCCCGCGTCTCCTCGATGAGGACGGTGAAGCCCCGGCCGGATGCCTCCCGGGCGACATGGTGGGCCAGCTCGGCGAAGTAGGGCGTCGTGAGGTCCGGGACGGCGAGCGCGATGAGGCCGCTGCGTCCGGTACGGAGCCGGCGGGCCGAGGCGTTGGGCCGGTAGCCGAGCTCCCCGACAGCCTCCATCACCCGGACGCGGGTGGCGTCGGAGACGCGGGGCGCATTGCGTACAACGTTGGACACGGTCTTGATCGAGACCCCCGCCCGCTCCGCCACATCTTTGAGCGTGACCGCCCCCATGAACCATCCCTCCCACCTCGTTTTCCTTGATTATGCACGGTACAAGGGCGGTTGTCCGCCCCCTGGACGGCGGGGAAGTCCTTGCCGCCCAAGGGTTGACCTCGGGGACACACGGAAGTTACAACGTTGGAACAACACGGTTCAGGCCACGCCGGACCGCTGGTCGGCGGACGGTTTCGCACCGCCGCCGTCACGTCTCCGCCCGTCTCCCGTCGCACGAGAGGGTCCCCATGTCTCCGCTCCGCTCGAACTCCCCGCTGCGCACCGCCGTGGTCGGCGCGGGGGGTATCGCGCGCACCAGCCATCTGCCCGCCCTGCGCACGCTCGCGGCCGAGGGGAGGGCCGAGGTGGTGGCCGTCGTCGATGTCGTCGAGGCGGCGGCACGCGCCCTCGCGGACGAGGAGTCGGTCCCCTACGCGTCCGCCGACCTCGGCTCGATGCTGGCCGACGTGCGGCCGGACCTCGTGGTGCTGTGCACGCCGCCCGCAGTCCACCGGGAGCAGACGGTGGCCGCGCTGGAGGCGGGCGCCTGGGTCTGGTGCGAGAAGCCGCCCTGCCCTTCACTCGCGGACTACGACGCGGTCCTGGCGGCGGAGAAGGGCGGCGGCCACGACCCGTACGCGTCCATCGTCTTCCAGCACCGCTTCGGTTCGGGGGCGCGGCACATCGGGGCGCTGCTGGCCGACGGCGCCTTCGGGCGCCCGCTGGTCGCGCACTGCCAGACCACCTGGTACCGCGACCGCGCCTACTACGCCGTGCCGTGGCGCGGCCGCTGGGCCACCGAGGGCGGCGGCCCGGCGATGGGGCACGGCATCCACCAGACCGATCTGCTGCTGGACCTGATGGGACCGTGGACCGAGGTACACGGGATGGCGGCGCGGCTGGTGCACGACGTGGAGACCGAGGACGTCTCGACGGCCCAGGTCCGCTTCGCCTCGGGAGCCGTCGCCACCCTGGTCAACAGCGTGCTGAGCCCGGACGAGGTGAGCCGTATCCGGATCGACTGCGAGCTGGCCACCATCGAGCTGACCCATCTGTACGGCTACCGCGACGCGGACTGGCGCATCACGCCGGCGCCCGGTGTCGCGGCGGAGACCTCGGCGGCCTGGCTGGACTTCGGCGAGGAGGTCCCCAGCTCCCACCTGGCCCAACTCCGCGTCCTGGTGGACGACATCGCCCAGGGCCGCCGCCACGCCACCAGCGGCGAGGGCGGCAGGCGGACGCTGGAGTTCATCACCGCGCTCTACCGGTCCGCGTTCACCGGCACCACCGTCCGGCCGGGCGACATCGGCCCCGGCGACCCCTACTACACCGCACTGCACGGCGGCGCCCCGGGCTGGGCCCCGGCGGGCGCCCAGGAGGAGGACCGCGCATGACGCTCTCGCTGACCCATACCCACGGTGACCGGATCACCGTCTCGCACGGGCCGCAGGAGGCGGAGCTGCTCTCCTACGTCTACCGGCCCGAGGCCGCCTGGGAGGCGCCCAAGCCCTACCTGCACCCGCTGCGGACCCTGTCGGGCGCGGCCGTCACCGACTACCGGCCCAACGACCACCGCTGGCACAAGGGCCTCCAGCTGACCGCCTCGCACCTGTCGGGACAGAACCTGTGGGGCGGCAACACCTATGTGCACGGGCAGGGTTACGTGGCCCTGCCGGAGCGGATCGGTTCGATGGCGCACACCGCCTTCGACGAGGTCTCCGTCCGCCCCGACCGCGCCGTCATCGCCGAACGGCTCACCTGGCACCCGTACGACGGGGAGCTGTGGGCCGACGAGGAGCGCCGCATCGAGGTGGCCGACGTGGACACCGGGTCGGGCAGCTGGTCGCTCACCTGGACCTCGTCCGTCACCAACCGGCGCGAGGAGCCGCTCAGCTTCGGCAGCCCCACCACGCACGGACGCCCCGCCGCCGGATACACCGGCCTCTTCTGGCGCGGGCCGCGCGCCTTCCGGGACGGCCGGATCTTCACCGCCGGGCAGGACGACGGCGATCTGATGGGCGTTCAGTCACCGTGGCTGGCCTACTCGGGTGAGCACGACGAGCGGGACGGCCACGCCACCCTCGTCTTCGAGCACGCGCCCGGCAACGACCACCTCGGGAAGAAGGGCACGCACCCGGCGCACTGGTTCGTGCGCAACGACCCCTTCGCCGCGGTCGCCCCCTCCTGGGCCTTCCACGAGGAGCTGGTCCTCTCCCCCGGCGACACCCTCACCCGCGCCTACCGCGTCCACATCGCCGACGGCGCTTGGGACCAGGAACGGGTGTCCGCACACCTGGAGGCACGGCCGTGGTGAACGCGACGACGTACGAGGGGTTCCCCGGGGCGGTCGGTGTGTCCCGGCTGAGCGTGTACGACTGGCCGACCGTGGACGGCCTGTCCGGCGGCGGCACCCCGCACCTCCACCTCACCTGCACCGAGGGGTACGTGGTCACCTCCGGCCGGGGCGCCGTGCAGACCCTGACCACCTCGGGTTACCGGGAGACGCCGCTGGAGCGCGGCACCGTGGCCTGGTTCACCCCCGGCACCATCCACCGCCTGGTGAACGCGGGCGGGCTGGAGATCACGGTCGTGATGCAGAACAGCGGTCTGCCCGAGGCCGGGGACGCGGTGCTCACCCTGCCGCCGGACCGGCTGGCCGACCCGGCGACGTACGCCGAAGCGGTCCGCATCCCCGCCGATCTCCCCGAGGCCGAGCAGGCCCGGATCGCCCGCGTCCGCCGGGACCTGGCGACCCGCCGCTTCCTTGAGTTGCGCGCGGCGGACGAGGCCGGCGACCCCGCTCCGCTGGCGGCGTTCCAGCGTGCGGCGGCCGCTCTGGTCCGGCCTCGGCTGGAGGACTGGCAGCGGCGCTGGGAGGAGGGGGCGCGGGCCGCCGCCGAGACGACGGCCGCGCAACTGGAAGCCCTGCGCGGCCACGACGAGCAGCACCTGACCCGGGCCCTGGTCGCCTCGACCGGCCCCACGGCACACGGCCGCTTCGGCATGTGCGGCCGGCTCGCCGTCTACCAGGGCATCTGACGCCCGCACGGTCCGCCGGGGCCGGCAGCCAACGCCCCGGCGCGCCCGCGACGTTCGGCATCCCGTCCCGTCCACCCCGTCCACACCGCCTCCCCTGGAGGGTTCCATGTCCGAGCCCCACGAGGGCCGACGCCGGCCGCCACGCCGACGGTCCGTCCTGGCCGCCGCCGGCGCCGGTCTCGGCACCGCCCTGGCGGGCTCGCTGTCCGCCTGTTCCGCCTCCGGCGACTCCGCCGGCTCAGGAGTGACCCTCACCTTCTCCTGGTGGGGCAACGAGGACCGCGCCGCCCGCACCACGCAGGCGGTCCGCCTCTTCGAGAAGGAGAACCCGCGCGTCAGGGTCCGCACCTCCAACGCCGACTTCGGCTCGTACATGCAGAAGCTGGCCACCCAGGCGGCGGGCGGCGGCATTCCCGACGTGGCCCAGCTGGACTACCGGCAGGTCTCCCAGTACGCGGGCGGCGGCGCCCTGTTGCGGCTGGGCGGTGCCGTCCGGGACGGCACCATCAGGACGGCCGAGATGGGTGCCGATTTCCTGCGGACCGGGACGTACGAGGACGAGCAGTACGCCGTGCCGATGGGGCGCGGCATCACCGGCTTCGCGTACGACACCCGTCTCTACCGCAAGGCCGGGGCCGCCGCGCCGGAGCCGGGCTGGACCTGGCAGGAGTGGGCGGAGGTGAGCCGGAAGATCGCGCGGCTGCGCGAGCGGTCGCCGGACGGGCGTCCGGTGGCGGGGGCCAACGACGGCGGGGTCAACGAGGACGTGTTCGAGGTGTGGCTGCGGAGCCGGGGCGGCCGGCTCTACGCGAGCCAGACCCGGCTCGGCTTCACCGAGGACGACCTCACCGAGTTCTGGACCCTCTGCGACGAGCTGCGCAAGGAGGGGGCCGCCGCACGGGCCGAGGACACCTCCCAGGCGACCAGCACCGAGACCTCGCCCATGGGCCGGGGACTGGCCGCCGCCGACTTCACCTGGGACGCGCCGTTCCCCGGCTACCCCGCGCTGCTGGGCGACCACGTCCACTTCGCCCCGGTCCCGACGACCGGAGGGAAGCAGGGCGCGTACTTCAAGCCCTCGATGCTCCTCGGTGTCGGCGCGCACACACCCCACCCGGGCGAGGCGGCGCGGCTGGTCGATTTCCTCCTCAACGACCCCCGGGCCGGGGACATCCTCGGCTTCTCCCGCTCCACCCCGCCCAACCGGACCGTCGCCGCGCGCGTGGCGAAGACGCTCAAGGGGGCGGAGCGGGACATCTATCGGTACGCGCGACGGATGGAGGAGTACGGCCTGGACGCGCCGCCGACCGCACCGCCGCGGGGCGACGTGGCGATCCAGACCGCTTTCAACCGCACGTACCAGCGCGTCATGTACGGCCTGGCCTCACCGCGCGAGGCCGCGCGGGAACTGATCGACGAAGCGAAGCGGGAGCTGCGGTCATGAGCACGGTGTCGACCGAGGCGCCCCCGGGCGCCGACCGTACGGACGGGCCCCGCCGGTCCCACGCTCCCAAGCGCCGCGGGCCGCGCCGGGACAAGCAGTGGCCCGCCTACGTCTTCCTCACGCCGTGGATGCTCGGCGCGGCGGTGCTGACGCTGGTGCCGATGGCCGTGTCGCTGTACCTGTCGTTCACCGACTACAACCTCTTCGAGGCGCCGAGCTGGGTGGGGCTGCGCAACTACCGGGAGATGCTGACGGAGGATCCGCGCTACTGGCGGTCGGTCGGCACGACCCTGCTGTACGTGGTGGTGGCCGTACCGCTCAAGCTGGTGCTCGCCCTGGGGGCGGCCCTGCTCCTCAAGAGCCTCGGCCGGGGCCGGTCCTTCTACCGCTCGGCGTTCTACGCGCCCTCGCTGCTCGGGGCGAGCATGACGGTGGCCCTGGTGTGGCGGGCGCTGTTCAACGACGGCGGTACGGTCCCCGACGTGCTCGGCGCGATCGGCATCAACACCGGGGGGTGGGTGGGCAACCCGGACCTGGCGGTCTTCGCCGTGGTGCTGCTCACGGTGTGGCAGTTCGGCGCACCCATGGTGATCTTCCTCGCCGGGCTCCAGCAGATCTCGCCCGACCTGTACGAGGCCGCGGCGCTGGACGGGGCGGGCCGTTGGCGGCAGTTCGTCTCCGTCACGGTGCCGATGCTCTCACCGGTGGTCTTCTTCAACCTGGTGCTGGAGATGATCCAGTCGTTCCAGGTGTTCACCCCGGCCTTCGCCATCAGCGGCGGCAGCGGCGGGCCCGCCGACTCGACGATGTTCTACACCCTCTACCTCTACGAACGCGGCTTCACCGCCTCGCACATGGGCTACGCGGCGGCGATGGCCTGGCTGCTGCTGATCGCCATCGGCGTGGTCACCCTGTTCCTGTTCAGGACGTCCCGGTCCTGGGTCTTCTACGCGGACGAGGAGGGACGATGAATCTCGCCGTCAAGCGGTGGGCGCCGCACACGCTCGCCCTCGTGGGCCTGCTCGTCCTGCTCTACCCGCTGGTGTGGCTGCTGGCCACCTCACTCAAGCCGGCCGACCAGGTGGTGACCAGCCTCGACCTGTGGCCGAGCCACCTGGAGTGGTCGAACTACACCACCGCGCTGGAGGGCGTCTCCGGGGTCACCGTGACCCGGCTGCTCGGCAACACCCTGCTGATCGCGGGCGGGGCGGTCCTCGGCAACGTGCTGTCCTGCTCGCTGGCCGCCTACGCCTTCGCGCGGCTGCGGTTCCGGATGAGCCGGGTGATGTTCGCCTTCATGGTGGCGACGCTGATGCTGCCGCACCACGTGGTGCTGATCCCGCAGTACATCATCTTCAACCAGCTCGGCCTGGTGGACAGTTACTGGCCCCTGATCCTGCCCAAGTTCCTGGCCACCGAGGCGTTCTTCGTCTTCCTCATCGTCCAGTTCATGCGCGGGCTGCCGCGTGAGCTGGAGGAGTCGGCGCGGATCGACGGCTGCGGCCCCTTCCGCACGTACTGGTCGATCACGCTGCCGCTGACCCGGCCCGCCCTGATCACCACGGCCATCTTCACGTTCATCTGGACGTGGAACGACTTCTTCACCCAGATGATCTACCTGTTCTCGCCGGAGAGCTTCACCATCACCCTGGCGCTGCGCAGCTTCGTCGACCAGTCGAGCACCTCCGCCTACGGGCCGATGTTCGCGATGTCGGTGATCTCCGTCCTGCCGATCGTGCTGTTCTTCTTCGTCTTCCAGCGCTATCTGGTGCAGGGCATGGCCACCACCGGGCTGAAGGGGTGAGCGCCGTGGAGCGCGCGACCGCGCTGCCGCCGACGGACCGCCGGGAGCCCGGTGAACTGTTCGGGGCCGGTTTCACCCTCTTCGCCGACATGCTGGTGCTCTCCCTGGCCACCACCGTCGCCTCGCTGCCGGTGGTCACCGCGCCCGCCGCCTTCGCCGCCGCGTCCGCCACCCTGCGGGACAGCGCGGTGGACGGGGCACCGGTCACCGCCCGGGGCTATCTGCGGCGGCTGCGGGCCCGGCTCACCGGACGCTTCCTGGCCGCCGGCCTCCTGCCGCCCCTGCTGCTGGTGGTCGTGCTGGTCGACGCGGCGCTGGTGCGCAGCGCGCTGCCGGGCGCGGCGCTGGTGGCGCCCGCGCTGGCGCTGACGGTGCTGGGCGCGGCCGTCGCGGGGCTGCGCGCCATCGCGCTGGACACCCGGCTGCCCCTGCGCACAGGGGTGCGCCGGTCACTGGCGGACCCCCGCGGCTCGGCCCTGCTGGCCTCGGCGGTGGGCCTGGCCGCCCTGCTCGCCTGGGCCATCCCGCTGCTGGTCCCGCTGCTCGCCGGGCCGCTCGCCCTCGCGGCCGCGGCGGTGGAGCACCGCCACGGCGGGGCACGTACGGCCGCGTGAGGCAACCAGCCCCTCTCCCCCTCCTCCCTCTTCCCCTCTCCCCCACCCGATCGACCGCACCGGAGTTCTCCGTATGCCTCTGACCCATCTGGACCTCGCGGGCCACCCGCGGCCGCAGCTCGTCCGGGAGGCCGACTGGCACGACCTGAGCGGCCCCTGGCGGTTCGCCTTCGACGACGCCGACCTCGGCCGGTCCGAACGCTGGATGGACCCGTCCGTGACGGCTCCGTACACCGATGTCGTGACCGTGCCCTATCCCCCGGAGTCGAAGGCCTCGGGGATCGCGGACAGCGGCCACCACCCGGTCCTCTGGTACCGCCGTACGCTCACGCTCTCCGCACCGGCCGACGGCCGCCGACTGCTTATGCACTTCGGCGCCGTCGACTACCGGGCCGAGGTCTGGCTGGACGGCCGCCTCGTGGGCCGCCACGAAGGCGGGCACACCGGCTTCAGCTGCGACCTCACCGACGCCGTGCGCCACGGCACGGAACAGGTGCTGGTGGTGCGGGCCGAGGACCAGCCACTCGACGCGGCCCAGCCGCGCGGCAAGCAGGACTGGCGGGAGCGGCCGCACGTCATCTGGTACCACCGCACCTCCGGAATCTGGCAGCCGGTCTGGCTGGAGGAGGTCCCCGACCAGCACCTGACGCAGCTGCACTGGACACCGGACGTGGCCCACGCCCGCGTGCGGTGCGCCCTGCGCCTGAGCCGCTGGCCCCGGCGGGCACTCAGGGCGGACGTCCGGCTGGTGCTCGGCGACCGGGTCCTGGCGGAGCAGCGGGTGCTGGCCGAGGACCAGGAGACGGTGTTCGACATCGCGGTCCCCGCCCTGCGCCACGCCCAGGATCTCGACGCGCTGCTGTGGAGCCCGGAGAGTCCGCGTCTGGTGGACGCGACGGTGGTGATCACGGACGCGGAGGACGGCCACGAGATCGACCGTGTCGCCTCCTATCTGGGGCTGCGGGACATCGGCTGGGAGGACGGGGGGTTCCAGCTCAACCACAAGCCGTGCTTCCTGCGGCTGGCGCTCCAGCAGGGCTACTGGCCCGACTCGCATCTGGCCGCCTCCGCCGACGAGTTGCGCCGGGACGCGGAGCTGGCGAAGGAGGCCGGGCTCAACGGCCTGCGGGTCCACCAGAAGCTGGAGGACCCGCGCTTCCTCTACTGGGCCGACCGGCTGGGTCTGATGCTGTGGGCGGAGATGCCGTCCGCCTTCGCGTTCGGCACGGTCACCATGGAGCGAGTGGTACGGGAGTGGACCGAGGCCATCTCACGGGACCTGAGCCACCCTTCCATCGTGGCCTGGGTTCCCGTCAACGAGTCCTGGTCCACGCCCAATCCGGCGCTCGTTCCGGAGCAGCGCCACTTCATCGACGCGCTCTACCACCTCACCAAGGCCCTGGACCCGTCGCGGCCCGCTGTCTCCAACGACGGCTGGGAGATCTCCGCGGCCGACATCTGGGGTGTCCACGACTACACCCAGCAGGCCTCGGTGCTGCGCGAGCGCTACGGCCACGCCTCCCTGTGCCAGGGCGAGTTCACCGATCCATGGCCCGGGGCGAAGCGGCTCCTGCTGCCCGGGGTGGAGCATCAGGGGCAGCCGGTGGTGCTCAGCGAGTTCGGCGGCACCACCTTCGAACCGGCGGAGGGCGAGGCGTGGTTCGGATACGACACCGTGGCCACCCGGGAGGAGTACGCGGAGCGACTCAGCTCCCTGGTGGAGGCAGCTGTCGACTCCGGGCTCGCCGGCTTCTGCTTCACCCAGTTCACCGACACCGAGCAGGAGACCAACGGCCTCTTCACCGCGGACCGGACGCCCAAGCTCCCGCCCGCCGAGCTGAGGGCCATCCTCACCCGGCCCCGGCGCGGCTGACGGCGGACGGTCCCGGGGGGAAGGGCGGAGCGAGGACGGCGGAGTGCAGCCGGGACCGCATATCCGGGCGGGGGCGCGGGTAGGCCCGCCGGAGGTGGCGGACCGCGCCGCCTTCGGCCGCCGTGCCGCACCCCGCCCCCGCCTGCCGACGGAGCGCCGATGCTGCGGATCCACTTCACGCCCGATGATCTGACCCGGGTGAGGGTGGCCCGGGGCCCGGACTTCCTGTGGGAGATCACCAACAGCATCCAGACCCTGCAACGCCACGACGGGGAGGGGGTGTTCGGTGCCTGGCGGCGGTGGGTGCGCCCCAGGCTGCCCGAAGACCGTCGGCTGCTCTCCCCGCTGCTGCCTCCGTACGGCTACTCCCCCGACTTCCTCACGCCCACCTGCGGCGACCGCACCACCCTCCGGGCGGCCGTGGACGCCCTGCTCGGAACACCGCGTCCCCGTCTGCGTACGGAGCTGACCCTGCTGGCGAGGTCGAGACGGCTGCCGGGCTGGACGCGCGCGCTCGCCGAAGGGGACGCGGGGACTCTGGCCCGGCTGGGCGACGCGCTCCACTCCTACCAGGCCCAGGTGCTCGTGCCGCACTGGCGCCGGGTCCGCGCGGACGTCGAGGCGGACCGGTCCCGTCGGCTGCGCAGCCTGATGGACGGCGGCACGGAGGGGCTGCTGACGAGCCTCGGGCCCGATGTCCGCTGGCGTCCGCCCGTCCTGGAGGTGGCCTGCCCGGTCGACCAGCACCTGCGCCTCGACGGGCGCGGGCTGGTGCTCCAGCCGTCGTTCTTCTGCTGGCCCGTTCCGACCACGCTGGCAGACGGGGCCCTGCCGCCGGTCCTGGTCCACCCGATCCACCACACGCCCGGCTGGGCGTCGTCCCGCGACGGTGGGGGTGGCCACGACAGCCTCGGGCACCTCGTCGGCCGGACCCGGGCGGAGCTGCTGCGGGCCACCCGTAACGGCTGCTCCACCGTGGAGGCGGCCCGGATGCTCCAGGTGACGCACCCGGCGGTCAGCCAGCACATGAACGTGCTGCGCGCGGCGGGCCTGGTCACCACGGTCCGCGACGCCGGGCGCGCCTTCCACCTCGCGACGGCGGAGGGCCTCGCCCTGCTGGCCACCGAGGACCGGGGCAGCGGGCCGGTGGGCGGGGACCTCGTGTAAGCCAGGGCTTACGTCCCTTGTGCCCGCCGCCGCCGGACCAGCACGCTGTCGGACGACGCCGCGTCAGCCCGGGCGGCCCCACCCCGCCCTCAGGCGCTTGTTTCCGCACGGCCCCCTCCCCACAGGAGCCCTCATGCGCAAGAGACTTGTCTCCGGCACGGTCACCGCCCTCACCCTCGGCGCGCTCCTCCTGCCGCCCGCCGCCCAGGCCGCACCGCCGCCCGCCGCCCCGGTCATGGACGTCCGGGCCCACGACACGCGCGCCGGTACGGCCGTCGCCTCCGGCTACGGCACGCCGGGCACCCGGTTGCGGGTGGAGGCCGGACACACCGGGAGCGCGCGCTGGCTGGAGATCGGCTACCAGGTCCAGGAGACCGGCTACTGGTGCGGCCCCGCCGCGACCCGTATCGCGCTCTCCGCCCGCACCGCCCCGCCGAGCCAGGGCGAACTGGCCGCGCAGCTGGGCACGACGGAGGCGGGCACCGATCACATCGGCCAGATCACCCGGGTGCTCAACGCCCGCCTGGGCGGCGGCTGGTACGAGACGAAGGAGATGCCCGACGACCCGCCGACCCAGGGGCAGCGGGACCTGTTGTGGGCCGACATCGTCTTCGACATCGACCGCAACTACCCGCTGGTCGCCAACATCGTCGCCCCGCCGGGCAACCAGCCGCCCGGCTACCCGCCCGGTCAGACGATCTACCACTACTTCACCGTCTTCGGCTACGACGCGGAGGACCGCACCGTCCTCATCGCGGACCCCGCGTCCTTCGGCGGCAACCAGATCTACTGGCTCTCCTTCGACCAGCTGGCTTCCCTGATCCCGCCGAAGGGCTACTCCGCCTGACTTCGCGGGGCGGGCACGGGGCCGCCCCGCGAGACCGATCACCCTGTTCCCCCTCTTCCGGAGGCCATGTTGAGCACCGACCACCCCACCCGCCGAGGAGTCATGAAGGCCGCCGCCGGACTGACCGCGATGACGGCCCTCGGCGCGGGAGGCGTCCTGGCGTCGGCCTCCGCCGCCCACGCCGTCGGCGACGGCTTCGGCCTGCGCGTCGTGGACCGGGGCGAGGCCGACGCCCGGATGCGCTACTACCGCTTCGCCACCTCAGCGATCGGCTGGAACCCCGGCGTCAACGTCCTCCTCCCGGACGGTTACCACACCTCGGGCCGCAGATATCCGGTCCTGTACCTCTTCCACGGCGGCGGTACCGGCCAGGACTTCATCACCTTCGACCGGATGGGCATCCGCGCCTGGACGGCGGGAAAGCCGCTCATCGTCGTGATGCCGGACGGGGGCGCCGCAGGCTGGTACTCCAATCCGGTGGGGTCCAACGTGGGCCCCCGCAACTGGGAGACCTTCCACATCGCGCAGCTGCTGCCCTGGATCGACGCCAACTTCCGTACGTACGCGGAGTACGACGGCCGGGCCGTCTCGGGGTTCTCGATGGGCGGCTTCGGCGCGCTGAAGTACGCGGCCAAGTACTACGGCCACTTCGCCTCGGTCAGCGCGCACTCGGGCCCGGCCAGCCTGCGCCGCGACGGCGGGCTGGTCACGCACTGGGCCAACCTCTCCTCGGCGGCGGTGGAGCTGGGCGGCGCCACGGTCTACGGCGCGCCCCTGTGGGACGAGGCCCGGGTCAGCGCCGACAACCCCGTGCAGCGCGTGGAGAGTTACCGCAACAAGCGAGTCTTCCTCGTCGCCGGGACCAGCCCCGACCCGGTGAACTGGTTCGACACCGTCAACGAGACGCAGGTCCTGGCCGGGCAGCGGGAGTTCCGTGGGCGTCTCGGTGCCGCGAACATCCCCCACGAGTGGCACGAGGTGCCGGGCGGGCACTTCGTGCGCCCGGACCTCTTCCGCCGCGACCTGGACGGGATCGTCGCCCGACTCCGCAAGGCCTGACCCGCCCGTCCTGGCGCCGGAAGGCCCGTCACGCGCCAAGCGGACCGGCCGTGCCTCCCCCGCGCGGGAGGCACGGCCGCTGCCCTACGGAGCCGGCAGCTCCGCCAGTTCGGCGACGGCCTCGCGGTGGCTGCCCGCCGAGCCGTAGGCGATGGAGTCCGCCTTGGCGCGCTTGAGGTAGAGGTGGGCCGGGTGCTCCCACGTCATCCCGATCCCGCCGTGGAGCTGGACGCACTCCTCGGCGGCGTGGACCGCGACGCCCGAGCAGTACGCCTGGGCCACCGCGACCGCGAGCGGCGCGTCGGGGCTGCCGGTGGCCAGCGCGTCGGCGGCGTTGCGGGCGGCGGCGCGGGCCGAGACGACCTCCAGCCAGAGCTGTGCCATGCGGTGCTTGAGCGACTGGAACGAGCCCACGGGCCGGTTGAACTGATGGCGTTCGCGGGTGTACCGCACGGTCTCGGCGAGGCACCACTCCGCGATCCCGAGCTGTTCGGAGGCGAGCAGTCCGGCCCCGGCGAGCAGACCACGGCGTACGGCGGTGGCGCTCGCGTCCGCGCCGGCGAGCAGGGTCCCGGTGGCACCGGACAGGGTGAGGGTGGCGAGGGGGCGGGTCAGGTCCAGCGGTACGAGGGGCTCCACCACCACCCCGGAGGCCGTCGCCTCGACCGCGTACAGCCCTTCGGCGGTCGGCACCAGCAGGACGTCGGCCACGGCCGCGTCGGCGACTCCCCGGACCGTGCCGTCGAGTGAGGTGAGGGCAGCCCGGGCACCGGCGGGCGGGGTGGCGAAGGGGACGGCGAGCACGGCCGTCCGCGCGCCGGAGGCCAGCTCGCCCAGGAGTGCGGCGGCCGGTCCACCGCCCCCGGCGAGTCCGAGCAGGGTCTCGGTGGCCACGACGGCGCTGGTCAGGTACGGGGCGGGGGCGACGCTGCGGCCCAGCTCCTCCAGGACCACGGCGGCCTCCCGGTGGGACGCGCCCTGGCCGCCGAGCTTCTCCGGTACGAGGAGTCCGGCGGCGCCGATGCCGGAGGCCAGCGCCTCCCAGAGCCGGGGGTCGTAGGGCGTGTCGGACTCGGTCGCCGCGATCACCGTCGGTGCGTCGGCCCGGTCGGCGAGGAGGGCGCGCACGGCGGAGCGCAGGTCCTCCTCGTCCTGGGAGTAGAGGAGGCCGGGGGTCGCGGACGGCTGTCCCGGGGTGGCGGCGGGGGGCTGGGTGGGCGCGGTCATCGGCTCAGGTCCTTCCAGGCGACGTCCTTGTCGTTGCGGGGTTCGGCGGGCAGCCCGAGGACGCGCTCGGCCACGATGTTCAGCAGGACCTCGCTGGTGCCGCCTTCGATGGAGTTGCCCTTGGAGCGGAGGTAGCGGTAGCCGGCGTCGCGGCCGGTGAAGTCGACCAGCTCCGGGCGGACCATCGTCCAGTCGCCGTACAACAGGCCCTCGTCACCGAGCAGTTCGACCTCCAGGCCACTGATCTGCTGGTTGAGGCGGGCGAAGGCGAGCTTCATACCCGAACCCTCGGGGCCGGGTTGTCCGGCGACGAGCTGCTGGCGCAGCCGCTCCCCGGTGAGCCGGGCGACCTCCGCCTCCACCCAGAGGGTGAGCAGGCGCTGGTGGGTGTCATGGGTCCGCAGATCGGGTCGGTCCCGCCAGGTCTGCGAGACCGGGCCGATCATGCCGCCCTCGCGCGGGATGCGGGAGCCGCCGATGGAGACGCGCTCGTTCATCAGCGTGGTCTGGGCGACCTTCCAGCCCTCGCCGACGGGGCCGAGCCGGTGGCTGTCGGGGATGCGTACGCCGGAGAGGAAGACCTCGTTGAACTCGGCCTCCCCGGTGATCTGGCGCAGCGGCCGGACGTCGACGCCCGGGTCGGTCATGTCGCAGATGAAGTAGCTGATGCCCCGGTGCTTGGGGAGGTCCGGGTCGGTGCGGGCGATGAGGATCGCCCAGCGGGCCACATGGGCGCTGGACGTCCAGACCTTCTGCCCGTCCACCACCCAGTCGTCGCCGTCGCGGACGGCCCTGGTGGCGAGCGCCGCGAGGTCGGAGCCCGCGCCGGGCTCGCTGAACAGCTGGCACCAGACCTCCTCGCCCACCCAGAGCGGGCGCAGGAAGCGCTGCTTCTGCTCGTCGGTGCCGAAGCCGAGGATGGTGGGCGCGGCCATGCCGAGGCCGATGCCGATGCGGCGCGGGTCGTTGTCCGGCGCGTCGGCGGCGGCGAGTTCGGTGTCGACGACCTGCTGGAGGGAGCGGGGTGCGTCGAGTCCGCCGAGCCCCTCCGGGTAGTGGACCCAGGCGAGGCCCGCGTCGAACCGGGCCTTGAGGAAGTCGGTGCGGTCGGTGGTGGCGGGCGGGTGCGCGGCGAGCAGTTCGCGGGTGCGGCGGCGGATCTCGGCGGCGTCGGCGGCGGGGCTCATCGGGCACCTCCGGGCACTCCTGCGGGCAGGACGACGATGCGGCCGGTGCTGGTGCCGTCGGCGACCCGCTGGACGGCCTCGGCGGCTCCGGCCATCCCGACACGCTCGCTGATCAGGGGTTTCACGGTCCCTTCGGCGGCCAGCTCGGTCAGCTGGTCGTGGCAGGCGCGGACGGCGGCCGGGTCCTTGGTGTTGTAGAGGCCCCAGTGCAGCCCGACGATCGCGTAGTTCTTCACCAGGGCGTGGTTGAGCGCCGGGGCGGGGATGTCGCCGCTGGCGAAGCCGACGACGAGGACGCGGCCCTCGAAGGCGACGCACTTGACGGACTTGGCGTACGCCTCGCCGCCGACCGGGTCGTAGACGACGTCCGCGCCGCGCCCACCGGTGGCTTCCTTCACGGCGGTGACGATGTCCTCGGCGCGCCGGTCGATGACCAGGTCGCAGCCGAGCTCACGGGCGACGGCCGCCTTGTCCGGTCCGCCGACGACGCCGATGACGGTGGCGCCCGCCGCCTTGCCGAGCTGGACGGCCGCACTGCCGACGCCGCCCGCCGCCGCGTGGACGAGGAGCGTCTCGCCCGGCTGGAGGTTCGCGCGGCGGTGCAGGCCGAACCAGCCGGTCTGGTAGCCGATGTGGAGTGCGGCCGCCTCGGCGTCGTCCAGCGCGTCGGGGGCGGGCAGCAGGGCCGCCTCGTCCGCGACGACGTACTCGGCGAAGCCGCCGTAGGGCAGGGCGGGGGTGGCGAGGACGCGCCGCCCGTCCTCCGTGGTGCCGCACACCTCGACGCCCGGGGTGAACGGGAGCGGCGGCCGCACCTGGTACTGGCCCCGGCAGAGCAGGGCGTCGGGGAAGTTGACGTTCGCCGCGGTGACCCGGACGAGCACCTGTCCGTCGCCGGGGGTGGGCCGGTCGGTCTCCTCCAGGCTCATCACCTCGCCCGGCTCGCCGTTCCGGTGCACTCGCCATGCCTGCATGAGGGGCCTCCACAACACTGTCGGCATCAACCGCTGCCGCTGTCGGCATTTCCACAGCTCACGTAACCACTGCTCCGGCGCATACTAAGCGGTCGCTTGCCCATCTGGGAACACCCCGGCAACTCAGGGGCAGCGGCCCCTTCAGCCCCGCTTCGGCTTGGCCCGCACATGCATCCGCTCGCCCTGCGGGCCGAAGAGGCTCAGGAACTCCACGGGCTTGTCCTCCGCCGGCCCGAACCAGTGCGGCAGCCGGGTGTCGAACTCGGCGGCCTCCCCCGGCTCCAGCACCAGATCGTGCTCGGCCAGCAGCAGCCGCAGCTTCCCGGAGAGCACGAACAGCCACTCGTATCCCTCGTGCGTGCGCTGCTCCGGCACCTCGCCGCTGTCCGCCTCCTGCACCATCTTGTACGCCTGGAGTCCGCCGGGCCGGGCGGTCAGCGGCAGCATCGTCCGGCCGTGCTGCATGATCGGCTTGGCCCGGACCCGGGGGTCCCCGACCTGCGGGGCGCCCACCAGGTCGTCGAGCGGGACCTCGTGGGCGCGGGCGATCGGGAGCAGCAGCTCCAGGCTGGGGCGGCGGCCGCCGGACTCCAGCCGGGAGAGGGTGGAGACGGAGATCCCGGTGGCGGCGGAGAGCGCGGAGAGGGTGACACCGCGGTCCTTGCGCAGGCGGCGCAGGCGGGGGCCGACCCCGGTGAGGACGGCGTCGAGTTCGGGGTCGTCCTGGTCGTGTTCCTTCATGCGCCCATTGCAGAATCGGCAAGCGGGATTGTCAATCCCGCGCCGCGCCCTGGTGCTGCCCCGGCGGTGTCAGTGGGCGAAGACCTCGAAGGTGACCGCCGGGCGCCCGCCGAACCGGTCGGCCTCGGCGCGCACCATTCCTTCCAGGAAGGTCCGGCAGTACGTCTCCGGCTCGTCCCGGGTCAGGGCCTCGATGTAGGTGCGGTGCGCGAGCAGGGATTCCACGGAACGTTCGAACCCCGCTGTCGCGTCCACCGCGTGCGTGGGCCGGTCGCTGCCCGCCACGGCGGTCCACCGCACCCCGTTCCACGGCTCCAGCCCCTCCTCCTTCAGCTCCGGGAAGATCCACCGGTTGCCCGCGTCGGCGACGGCGTCCAGGGTGGCCCGGCCGACCGCCCGGTGGTCGGGGGTGTTCCAGGCGGTGCCGCCCCAGGTGTCCCGGTGGTTGAGGGTGACGACGAGTTCGGGGCGGTGGCGGCGGATGGCGGCGGCGATGTCGCGGCGCAGCCCGGTGCCGTACTCGATCACCCCGTCACGGTGGTCCAGGAACTCCACCGTACGGACTCCGACGACGGCGGCGCTCGCCCGCTGCTCCCGCTCGCGCAGCGGGGCGCACTCCTCGGGCGGCAGGGTGTCGATCCCGGCCTCGCCCCGGCTGGCGAGCAGGTAGACGACCTCACGGCCGCCGTCGGTCCAGTCGGCAACGGCGGCGGCAGCGCCGTACTCCAGGTCGTCGGGGTGGGCGACCACCGCCAGGGCACGGCTCCAGTCGGTGGGCAGGGGTTCGAGTGGCTGTCGCGTCATATCCGCAGGCTACCGACGATCCCGCGGGGGAGCCGTGACCGGCGGGTATCCGGGTAGGCGAGGGGAATGCGGGCGGGCCGTACGGTGCTGGAAGCACGTACAGCCGCCGCTGGGGACACGTGTAGAGTCCCAGCCCTCCCGCCGCCCCGCCCCGGTCGCCGAAAGGAACCTGCCCGTGACCAGCCCCGCATCCCTCTCCCCCGCTCAGGCCGCAGCCCGTCTGGAGGAGTTCACCGTGATCGATGTGCGGGCTCCCGGCGAGTACGCCGCGGGCCATGTACCCGGCGCGCTGAACATCCCGCTGGACAAGCTGCCCGACACCCTGCCCGCCCTCAAGTCCGCCTCCGCCCGGGGGTCGCTGCTGGTGGTGTGCGCCTCCGGGGTCCGCTCCACCCGCGCCTGCGAGATCCTCGCGGGCGCCGACATCGAGGCCGCCACGCTGGCCGGCGGCACGTCAGCCTGGGAGGGTGACGGCCGCGGCCTGGACCGCCCCGAGGGCGCCCGCGCCGTCTGGCCCATGGAGCGCCAGGTGCGGCTCGCGGCCGGTTCGCTGGTGGTCACCGGTCTGGTGGCGGGCATCCGCTTCCCGGCCGCCCGCTGGCTCTCCGCCGGTATCGGCTCGGGCCTGGTCTTCTCGGCCGTCACCAACACCTGCGGCATGGCCTCGGCCCTGTCGAAGCTCCCGTACAACCGGGCCGCGCGCTCCACCACGGACCTGGACGCCACGCTGGAGGCGCTCCAGCGCTGACGTCCGCCGCGCCGCCGGTCAGGCCTCGCCCCTGACCAGCGCCAGCAGCCGGTCGAGGACGCGCGGTCCGCCGGCGCGAACCCCGTCGTGCTCGTACTCGTTGGTCACCCAGGTGCGGAGCCCCCGGATCGCGGCGGCCGTGCGCAGCGAGTGCTCGGTGTCCACGTACATGTCGTCGTGGTAGACGGCGGCGGCGACGGGCACCTCGTTGGCGGCGAGCCGCGCGGGGTCGTAGAGGACGGGCCAGTCGGTGCGCCGCGCGAGGAGTTCGGCGGTCTCGCGGAGCGGGCGCAGCGCCGGGTCGACGTCGAAGTGCCAGGGGTGGATGGTCTCCCCGGTGAAGAGGAGCGGCCCCTCGCCCGCCAGGGCCGCAGCGGAGTCGAACCGCGGGAACTCGGCGCGTACGCGGTCGGCGGCCCAGGCGGTGGGGCGCTCCCCCTGGGCGTAGATCGCCTCGTGGAGCAGGGCGTAGAGCGGGTGCCCGGCGAAGGAGGTGGCGGAGCGCAGTCCCTCCTGGAAGGTGTCGGAGAGTTCGGTGCCGTGGGGGGTGCGGACGAACGCGTTCTCCAGCAGGTAGTGGAGCTGGTGGCTGCCGCTTCCGGTACCGAGCAGGATGCCGAGCGACTGGAAGAGTTCGGGGGTCAGCCGGTGGCCGGCGCTCTCGGGGCGGTGTTCGGCCAGGTACGCGGCGATGGCCCGGGCCCGGTCGACGTCCTGCGGGTAGCGGGCGTAGTGCGCGGCGACCTTCCGTTCGACACGCGGGTACGCGGCCCGGTAGACGTCGTCCGCGTGGGCGTCCAGCGAGGGCAGCCCGCCGGTGATGAGGACCGCCGCGAGCCCTTCGGGCGCCGAGGAGAGATAGCGGACCGCGCAGAACCCGCCGAAGGACTGGCCGAGCACCGTCCAGGGGGCACCCCCGGTGACGTGCCGACGGATCAGCTCGCAGTCCCGGACGATGGCGTCGGAGCGGAAGTGCGCGAGGTGGTCGGCCTGTTCGCGCGGGCCACCGCGCAGGGGCAGGGTCTGCCGGCTGGCGGGGGTGGACAGGCCGGTGCCGCGCTGGTCGAGGAGGAGCACCCGGAACTCGCGCAGGGCCCGGCCGAGCCAGGCCTCCGTACCGGTGAACCGGCGGGCGCCGAAGCCCGGGCCGCCCTCCAGGTAGAGCAGCCAGGGCAGCTCCTCCCCGCGCGCCCGGCGGCCACGGCCTCGCGCCCGTACACCTCGATCTGCTCGCCGCCGGGGTCGCTGTGGTCGAGGGGGACGGTGAAACGCCGGTCGGTGAGGACGACGCCGGGCTGGCGGTAGCTGGTCACGGGGTGCTCCTGTGTCGGGGGTCGGGGCCAGTTCAGCACACGGTCCACCGGCATCGGCGCAGGGGCGGGTGACCCGGACAGTCCCGGCCCGTGTGCGCCGCGCCCGGGCTGCTCCTAGCGTGCAGACATGATCCGGTTCGAGCAGGTCGGCAAGGTCTACCCGGACGGAACGACGGCGGTCGACGGGCTCTCCTTCGAGGTGGCGGAGGGTGAGCTGGTGACGCTGGTCGGACCGTCGGGCTGCGGCAAGACGACCACGATGATGATGGTGAACCGGCTGATCGAGCCGACGTCGGGCCGGATCCTGGTGGGCGGCGAGGACATCGCCGGGATCGACCCGGTGAAGCTGCGCCGCCGGATCGGCTATGTGATCCAGCAGGTCGGCCTCTTCCCGCACCGCACGGTCCTGGACAACACCGCGACCGTCCCCGCGCTGGTCGGCTGGAAGCGTGGGCGGGCCCGGGAGCGGGCGGCGGAGCTGCTGGACCTGGTGGGCCTGGACCCGAAGACGTACGGCTCGCGCTATCCGTCGCAGCTCTCCGGCGGCCAGCGCCAGCGGGTCGGCGTGGCGCGGGCGCTGGCGGCGGATCCGCCGGTGCTGCTGATGGACGAGCCGTTCGGGGCGGTGGACCCGGTGGTGCGCGAGCGGCTGCAGAACGAGTTCCTGGCCCTCCAGGAACGGGTGCGCAAGACGGTCCTGATGGTCACGCACGACATCGAGGAAGCGGTGCGGATGGGTGACCGGATCGCGGTGTACGGGGAGGGGCGCATCGAACAGCTCGACACCCCGGCCGCCGTGCTCGGCACCCCGGCGACCCCGTATGTGGCCCAGTTCGTTGGCTCCGACCGGGGGTTGAAGCGGCTGTCGGTGACGGCGATCGAGGCGGAGGACCTGGAGGAGCCGCCGGTGGCCCGGCTGGACGAGCCGGCGGCGGTGGCGGCGGAGCGGCTGCGGGCGGCGGGGGCCCGGTGGGCCGTGGTGCTGAACGGGACGGGCGAGCTGCACGGCTGGGTGTCGGCGGTGGCTCTGCGGAGTGCCGGAGAGCGCGGGACGGTGGGCGCTCTGGCCCGCCGGATGGAGGCGTGGGTGCCGGTCGGGGCCCCGCTGAAGCAGGCGTTCAGCGAGATGCTCCAGCACGACGCGGGGTGGGTGGCGGTGCTGGACGGGGCCCGGTTCCTCGGGGTCCTGACGCCCGCGAAGCTCCATGAGGCGCTGCGCCGGTCGGTGGACGCGGACGCGCAGGGCGTGGGGCGTGAAGAGGTCGACTTCGACTCGGTGGCGGACGCGTGAGGGACACGCGGCCGGCCGGTCGCCCTCGGTGAACCCCTTGTGCGGAAGGTCAGTTGAACAGCGCGCGGGCGATCACGCCGAACACCCGCCCCACCGCCGCCAACGCACCGGCCTCCACCGCGGCCGCCACGACATCGGTACCGGTGTCGACCGCGTCGGCCCTGTGCCGCTTCGACCGGCACCGGCGGCACACTCCGCCCCGCAGCCGCCCCCGCTTCGTGCAGCGCAGGCACGCCTTACGCCAAATCCCCATGATGACAGGATCTCAGCCCGGGCCGCAGGGCCGGGAGGTCACCTGCCGCGCCGGTAGCTGCTGCCGTCCCGGGGGCGGACCAGCAGCCCGGCGACGACCAGATGGCGGCGGTCGTGGTCCTGCGGCTCCCCGACCCACGGGAACCGGCCCCCACGATCACCTCGCCGGCCGGCCAGCTCACCGATGTGCACACCTGGCTGCGCCGCCAACTGGCCCAGGCCCACGCGGAGACGGGGGCACACTTCGCCGCCCGCGCCGCCCACCGGGGTGCGGGCGCACCGCCCCCGCCCGGTCTCGGCCTCCAGATCCGGCAACGCTGCCTGGCGTTCTGCCAGGCGCTGGAGTTCCACCACACGAGCGAGGACGGCCCGGTGTTCCCGGTGACGGAGGGGTACCACCCGCACCACCGGCACCTCTTCGACCGGCTCCGGGACGAGCACCGGTCCATCGCGGCCGTGCAGTCGGCGCTCGCGGCACTCCTGGCCGGCATCTCCATCGCCCAGCCGGACCGCTTCCACGCCGAACTGATGCGTATGACGCAGCGGTTGACTTCCCACTTCGACTACGAGGAGGCCGATCCTGCCGCTGCCGGCGGATGTGCCATGGCCGCCGCGCCCTTGAGGGCTCACCCCTTCGGGATGAGCCTCTTCGACTCCAGGTAGGTGCGTGCGACGTCCTCGGGGAGCCTGCGCCAGCTGTCGACCTGTTCGTTCATGGACGCCAGGTCGGCCGTGGTCAGGACGGTGTTGAGCCGGCCGAGGGCGTCCCGTACGCCTGCGCTGCCCGCACGGGCGCGGTTGACGACGGGGACCACGTAGTCGGCGTTCTGGAGCTTCCTGTCGTCCGCCAGCAGGACCAGTCCGAACTGGTCGAGGGTGGCGTCGGTGGTGGTGGTCAGCACCATCTGGTCCTGACCGTTCTGGACGGCCTGTTTCGCCTGGGTGGTGCCGACGCCCTTCGGGTCGACGGCGACGATGTCGATGCCGTACGTCCTCTTCAGCCCGGGTGCGCAGTAGGGCCGCTGCACGCATTCGTCGCCCGCCGCGAGGCGGACCGGGAGCTTCGCCCGGCCGAGGTCGCTGAGGGTCTTCAGGCCGTGCTCCTTCGCGTAGGAGGCGGCGACCGCGAAGGCGTTCTGGTCGACGGCCCGGCCGGGGTCCAGCACCATGAGCCCGCGCGGGGCGGCGAGCGCGCGCAGCGCCTTCATGGTGGCGGCGAGGTCGGGCGATCCGACGGGGGCCGCGTCGGCGCCGTTGGCCTTGGCGTTCAGCCAGTCGGCGAAGGTCGCCGCGTACTCCGGGACGACGTCGATCTGACCGCTCTCCAGGGCGGGTTCGTAGATCTCCCGATTGGTGACGGAGATGATGTCGGCGGAGTATCCGGCGCGCTCCAGGAGCAGGGCGTACATCTGGGCCAGCAGGTCGCTCTCGGTGAATCCGGCCGAGCCGATGGTCAGTTCCTTGCTGTCGCCGGGTGGCGCGGTCACCTCGCCCTGGTTCTCCAGGCTGGGGCCGGTGGTGCAGGCGGTGACGGCGAGCAGCACCAGCGCGGCGAGGGTCCGGCGGGCCCGGTTCATGCGGCCTCCCTCCCCCGGCCGGGCGCGATCCGCTGCCCCGCCTCGAAGAGGCTCTCGACGAGGAGGGCGAAGACCGCCACCAGGATCGCCCCGGCGACCACCTGCGGGGTGGAGGCGAGGTTGAACCCGGCGGTGATGATCCGGCCCAGCCCGCCGCCTCCGGCCAGGGCGGCGAGGGTGGCGGTGGCGACCAGCTGCACGGCGGCGATCCGCACCCCGGTGAGGATCAGCGGGAGGGCCAGCGGCAGCTCCACGCTCCACAGCAGCTGGCGGCCGGTCATGCCCATCCCCCGGGCGGCCCGCACCACGTCCCGGTCCACCTCGCGCATCCCGACGTACGCGTTGGTGAGCAGCGGAGGCACGGCGAACAGGACGAGCGCGATGATCGTCGACCACTGGCCGTACGTGCCCACGGGGGTGAGCAGCAGCAGGACGAGCACGGCGAAGGTGGGGACCGCCCGGCCGATGTTGGAGATGTTGACGGCGAGCGCGCCGCCCTTGCCGAGGTGACCGAGGACCAGGGCGACGGGCAGCGCGATCAGGCAGCTGATCAGCAGGCAGACGACGGTGAGGTAGAGGTGTTCGCCGAGCCGGTTCCCGATGCCGTCGGGGCCGGACCAGTGGGTGGCGGTGGTGAGCCAGGACCAGGTGTCGGAGAGCGTCTTCATGACTCGTTCCCCCGCCGCGTCCAGGGGGTGAGCAGCCGCTGCGCTCCGAGGAGGAGCAGGTCGGCGGCGACGGCGATGACGACGCAGAGCACGGAGGCGGTCAGGACCTGGGCCTTGAAGTAGGTGTTCATCCCGGAGTAGATGAGGTTGCCGAGGCCGCCGTAGCCGACGATCGCGCCCACGGTGACGAGCGAGACGGCGGAGACGGTGGCGATCCGCAGTCCGGCCATCGCGGCGGGCAGGGCGAGCGGCAGCTCCACCGCGAGCAGCAGGCGCAGCGGCCCGTACCCCATGCCGCGTGCGGCCTGCCGGGTCTCCTCGGGGACGGCCCGGAGCCCGGCGAGGATGTTGCGGACGAGCAGGGTCAGCGAGTAGAGGACGAGGCCGGTGACGACCAGCGCGGCGGAGAGCCCGTACACCGGCAGCAGCAGCGAGAACATCGCCAGCGACGGGATCGTGTAGAGGATCGTCGTCAGACCCAGCACGGGACCGGCCGCCCACCGCCAGCGGCGGGCCGCGAGGGCCAGCGGAACGGCGAGGGCGAGCCCGATGAGCACGGCGAGCACGGTCAGCTGCAGATGCTGGAGGGCAGCGTCCCAGAGGATCTCCCGGCGGCTGGAGAGGTAGGCGCCGCAGATCCACTCGTTGCGCGCGAGGCAGTCGTCCGGGGGTGCCGTCACCCGCCCATTCCAGCGCGGGCGAGGGACCGCCGCCCGTGTTGTTCGTCCGTCCGGGGGTGTTCGGGCCTCTGCTCAGCGCTCCCGCGGCCTCGGGGAGGTCCCGCCGCCCTCGCCCTGGGCGGCCGCGGCGAACGCCCCGGCCGGCCCCTCACACGCTCAGCGCCTCCCGGACCGTCCGCTCCGCACCGGCTCCCCCATCCCCCGACGATGTGACGCGGCCCGCCTCCAGGACGTAGTAGCGGTCCGCTGCCCGCATGGCGAAGCCGACGTGCTGTTCGACCAGGAGGACGCGGAGACCGCCGCGCGCGGCCAGGGAGAGGATCGTGGTCTCGATCTCGGCGACGACGGAGGGCTGGATGCCCTCGGTCGGTTCGTCGAGGAGGAGGAGCCGGGGACGGGTGACGAGGGCGCGGGCGATGGCGAGTTGCTGGCGCTGGCCGCCGGAGAGGAGACCGGCCCGGCGGTGGGCGAGTTCGCGGAGTACGGGGAAGAGGTCGAGGGCCTCGGCGATGGCGTCGCGGCCGCCGCCGCGCGGGGAGCCGTCGGCGACGAGCCGGAGGTTCTCGGCGGTGGTCAGGTGGGGGAAGGACTGCTGGCCCTGGGGGACGTACGCCATTCCGCGGGCGACCCGCTGGTGGGGGGCCAGACGGGTGATGTCCTCGCCGTCGAGGTGCACGCTCCCGCGAGCCGGCCTGATGAGGCCCATGGCGGTGCGCAGGAGGGTGCTCTTGCCGGCGCCGTTGTGCCCGAGGACGGCGGCGACGCCGTCGCTCGGCACCTCTACGGTCACGCCGTGCAGGACGGTCGTGCGGTCGTAGCCGGCGTGGACGTCGTTGATCTCCAGCACGGCGGTCACACCTCTTCGCTGACGGGTACGGGGGCGGTCGGCGACGGCTCGGGTTCGGAGGCGCGGCCGAGGTAGACCTCCTGGACCTTGCCATCGGCCTGGACCTCGGCGACCGTCCCCTCGCTGAGCACCTTGCCCGCGTGCAGGACGCTGACGCTGCGGGCGAAGGAGCGCATGAAGTCCATGTCGTGCTCGATGACGACGACGGTGCGGTCGTCGCTGATCCGCCGGAGCAGCGCGCCGGTGGACTCGCGCTCGTCGTGGCTCATCCCGGCGACGGGCTCGTCGAGGAGCAGGAGCTTCACGTCCTGGACGAGGAGCATGCCGATCTCCAGGCTCTGCTTCTGGCCGTGGGCCAGCGCCCCGGCGGGGCGGTGGCGGAGCGCGGTCAGGCCGGTGGTCTCCAGCGCCCTCCCCACCGCATCGGGGACGTGTTTCCGCCGCCGGAGCAGGGTCAGCGCGCTGCGCCCGGCCCCCGCGGCGATGTCGAGGTTCTGCTCCACGGTCAGCTGCTCGAAGACGGTCGCCGTCTGGAAGGTGCGGCCGATGCCCCGGCGGACGATGCGGTGCACGGGCTCGCCGATGATCTCCTCACCGCCGAAGCGGATCGATCCGGTGGCCCGGACCAGGCCGGTGACCGCGTCGACCAGGGTCGTCTTGCCCGCGCCGTTCGGCCCGATCAGGAAGCGCAGGTCCCCCGGGCTGATGTCCAGGTCGACGCCGTCGACAGCGCTGACGCCCCCGTCGAACGTCACCCGCAGGTCGCGGACGGTCAGTCCCTCGCCGCTCATGTGGTCACTCCCTTCGTCGTCGTGACGCGGTCGGCGGTCCGCCGTCGGCGCAGCACCGTTCGCAGCGAGGCCAGCCCGCCGGGCAGGAAGCCGACGGCGACGACGAACAGCAGGCCCTGGAGGTACGTCCACCCGGCCGGCCACGCGTCGGAGAGCGTGCTCTGCGCCCAGGCCACCGCGATCGCCCCGAGGACCGCGCCCACCAGCGACGCCCGTCCGCCGACGGCCGCGCCGATGACGAAGCCGATGGACGGCACGACCCCGATCAGCGCCGGGGAGATGATCCCCACCGCCGGCACGAAGAGCGCCCCCGCCAGACCCGCCATGCCGGCCGGGACGACGTACGCCACGAGCTTGACATCGGCCGGGTTGTAGCCGAGGAAGCGCACCCGTTCCTCGGAGTCCCGTACGGCGATCAGGAGTTCGCCGTAACGGCTGACGAACAGCTGCCGGGCGCCGGCCATCAGGAGCAGTAGGGCGACCGCGATGATGACGTACACCATCCGCTGGTTGACCGGGTCGTTCAGGTCGTAGCCGAGGAAGCCCTGGAAGTCGGTGAGGCCGTTGGTGCCGCCCGTGGTGGCCTGCTGACCGACCAGCCAGATCGCCAGGGCGGCCGCCAGCGCCTGGCTGAGGATGGCGAAGTACGCGCCCTTCACCCGGCGGCGGAAGACGAGCACGCCGAGCAGCGCGGCGACGGCCATCGGCAGCAGCACCGTCATGGCCAGCGCGAACGCCGGATGGGCGAACGGCTGCCACCACCAGGGCAGCCCGCCCTCGGTGCCGTACAGCAGCATGAAGTCCGGCAGGGTCTCGCCGGTCGCCGCCGCGTCGGCGAGTTTGAGGTGCATGGCCATGGCGTAGCCGCCGAGGCCGAAGAACACGCCCTGCCCGAGCACCAGCAGCCCGCCCCGGCCCCAGGCGAGGCTGACGCCGACCGCGACGATCCCGTAGCAGAGGTACTTGGCCAGCAGCCCGAGCCGGAAGTCCGACAGGACCAGCGGGGCGACGCCCACCAGCAGCACCGCGCCGAGCAGGAACGCGGCGGGGGTCCGGAAGCGGGTGAGGAACGGTCGGTCCGGCGGTCCGGCCGGGGCTCCGGCGGCCGGGGCGGTCGTCGGAGGTGTGCTCGTCGTCGTCATACCAGGCTCCTGGTGCGCACGGTGTACAGGCCCTGCGGCCGCCACTGGAGGAAGGCGACGATCCCCACCAGGACCACCACCTTCGCCACGCTCACGGTCGTGGAGTATTCGAGGACCGACTGGAGCAGGCCGAGCGCGAACGCGGTGATGACCGCCCCCCTGAGCCGTCCGATGCCGCCGACGACCACGACCAGGAAGGCGTCCACGATGTAGTTGGTCCCGGTCGTCGGACCGATCGGGCCGATCAGCGTCAGCGCGACGCCCGCCATCCCCGCCAGCCCCGAGCCGATGAAGAACGTCGTCCGGTCCACCCGCCCGGTCGCGATCCCGGACACCTCCGCGAGGTCCCGGTTCTGCACCACCGCCCTGATCCGGCGGCCCAGCGGCGTGGTCCGCAGCGTCGCCGCCAGACCGAGCACGCACAGCAGCGCGAACCCGAGGATGGACAGCCGGCTGTTCGCCAGCGTCACCCCCGCGATGGACACGCTCCCGGTCAGCAGGTCGGGCGCGGTGGTCTGCACGTTCGGCGCGGCGAAGATGTCCCGCGCCAGCTGCTGGAGCATCAGTGAGACACCCCAGGTCACCAGCAGCGTGTCCAGCGGCCGCGTGTACAGCCGCCGGATGAGCAGCCACTCCAGGAGTGCGCCCATCGACCCGGCGACGAGAAAGGCGACCGGCAGGGCGAGGAGGAGCGAGATACCGGCGTCGTCGATCGGCTTCTGGAGGACGTACGTCGTGTAGGCGCCGGCCATGATGAACTCGCCGTGCGCCATGTTGATGACGCCCATCTGCCCGAAGGTGAGGGTCAGCCCGAGGGCGATGAGGAGGAGGACGGCGCCGATGCTGACGCCGGTGAAGGACTGGTTGAGGATGACCGTCACAGGTCCGCCGCCCAGTCGTAGCCCTTCAGGTACGGGTCCGGCTTGATGGGGCCGCCCGAGTTCCAGACCTCCTCGATGAGCCCGTCGGCGGTGACCTTGCCGATGCGGGCGGTCTTGTGGACGTGCTGCGTCGCACCGTCGACCGTCACCTTGCCCTCCGGCGCGTCGAACTCGATCCCGTCGGAGGCCGCCTTCACCTTCTCGGCGTCGAACGACCCCGCCTTCTCGGCCATCGCCTTCCAGAGATGGACGGAGATGTACGCCGCCTCCATCGGGTCGCTGGTGGGCTTGTTCTTCCCGTACGCCGCCTGATACGCCGCGACGAACTTCCCGTTGGCCGCGCCGGGCGTGGTCTGGTAGTAGTTCCAGGCCGTCAACTGCCCTTCCAGGTACTGCGTTCCGATGCTCTTGACCTCCTCCTCCGCGATGGAGACGGAGAGCACGGGCAGTCTCTCCGCAGTCAGCCCGGCGGACTTGTACTCCTTGAAGAAGGCCACATTGCTGTCGCCGTTCAGGGTGTTGAAGACCGCGTCGGCCCCCGCGCTCTTGACCTTGTTGACGATGGTCGCGAACTCCGTGGAGCCCAGCGGCGCGTAGTCCTCGCCGACCACCTCCATGCCGTTGGCCTTCGCGTACGTCTTGATGATCTTGTTGGCGGTGCGCGGGAAGACGTAGTCGCTGCCGACGAGGTAGAGCTTGGTGAGGCCCTGCTTCTTGAGGTAGTCGAGGGCGGGCACGATCTGCTGGTTGGTGGTGGCGCCCGAGTAGAAGATGTACGGGGACTGCTCCAGCCCCTCGTACTGCACGGGGTAGAACAGCAGCGACCTGTTCCGCTCGAAGACCGGCTTGACCGCCTTGCGGCTGGCCGAGGTCCAGCAGCCGAAGGTCGCGACGACCTTCGAGTCCGTGATGAGCGCCTGCGCCTTCTCGGCGAAGGTCGGCCAGTCGGAGGCCCCGTCCTGGCTGACCGGCTGGAGCTTCTTGCCGAGGACGCCGCCGGCGGCGTTGATCTCCTTCACCGCGAGGAGCAGCGCGTTGTGGACGGTGACCTCGCTGATCGCCATCGTGCCGGAGAGCGAGTTCAGCAGGCCGACCTTGACGGTGTCGCCGGAGGTGTCGGCCTTGGCGCCGGCGGCCTTCGAGGGGTCGCCGCCGGTCTTCGCGCCGCAGGCGCTGAGTGCGGCGCCGGCGCCGAGAGCGGAGATGCCGGTCAGGAGACCGCGCCTGGTGATGAGCCCGGACATGTCACATACCTCCTTGCCCCTGGGGCGGTGCGAGCGGATTCCTCTGGGCGAGGAAGGGGAGGGAACCGAGGGAAGGGCGGGGAACGGATCGGCACCCACGGTGCTCGGTGCGGCCGTTTCGACAGCACGGATCCCAGCCGTTCCGGGGTGGCCGCCGGGCTGGTCGCTGAAGTGGTCCACAGCCTGCGGCGGAACTGTTTCCGGTGCGTTGCGCCGCAGTTGAGGAACAGTTTCCGACGGAAGTAATCGCGGCCGGTCTCCAGATGAGCCGATGTCACCCCGATCCGGCGGTGGGCGACTTACCGGACGGGGTATTCATTACTTCCACCGGAAAGGATCAGACTCGGCGAATTCCCGCCGGAGGCGCGGTGATCGGCTGTAGGCTCCGACGCGCCCCCGCCGTGGGGCCGTGCGGACGCGAGCCCGAGGAGTGCGATGGCGAGGCAGCCCCAGCAACTGCTCCACCTGCTGACCCGGGCCGAGCGCTTGGCGGCCCGGCGCGCGCAGTCCGTACTCGACGCGTACGGCTGCTCGGTCGACGCGTGGCGGGTCCTCGAACTGCTCTCCGGCGACGAGGGCCGGACGATGACGGCCCTCGCCGAGGACGCCGCCCTGCCCGCACCGACCCTCACCAAGATCGTCGACCAACTCGTGGATCAGAACCTGGTGTTCCGCCGCGTCGACCCCACCGACCGCCGCCGGGTCCTCGCCCAGCTCACCCCCCGGGGCCTGCGGCGGCGCCGGCAGCTCTCCAGCGCGGTGCGGGCTGAGTGGGGGGTGTCGTCGCCGGGGCTCACGGAGGACGAGGAGGATCAGCTGCTGCCCCTGCTCGGACGGCTGTCCGACGGCCTGGCGGGCGGCGATGGCGTCACAGCGCATCCCTCGGCGAGGGAAGTTGGGCGAGCACGGTGAAATCGACACCGTCGGCCTCCGCCAGGTAGATGCGCTGGCGCACATGCCGCCCGTCCAGGCCGAGCAGGCCGCGCGGCCCCTCGTACCGGACCTGCCCGGCGGCCGCGCCGATGGCGGACACATCCAGGGTGCGGGCACGTTCGATGAGCGCCGCGAGCAGCATCACGCCCTCGTAGCAGGACTCGCCGAGGCTGCCGGGGACCGGAGCGTCCGGGCCGAAGCGGGCGGCGTAACGGCCGTGGAAGTCCATGCTGTTCCCGTCCGCGAGCGAGGCGAAGAACCCGGCGGTGCTGTAGAGGCCGGCGGTCGCCTCGGGGCCGCTGCCCAGGAGCATGCTCTCGTCCATCAGCGTGCTCAGCCGCAGACAGCGGACGTCCAGCCCGGCCGCGGCGAACGCCCGGTTGAACCGGACCGCGTCGCTGCCCACGAGCAGCATCAGCACGGCGTCGGCGTCCGCCCGTTCGATACGCCGCAGGACACCGGCGAAGTCGTCCGTCCCCAGCGGCAGATACGCCTCGCCGCACACCCGCCCCCGCGCCTCCCGCGCATACCGGCGCGCCGCGCGGGCGGAGTTCCGCGGCCAGACGTAGTCGTTTCCCACGACGAACCAGCGGCGTACGTCCCGCGTCCGGGCGAGCATCCGCATCGCCGGGAGCAGTTGCCAGGCCGGGGTCTCGCTCGTCATGAAGACGCCCTCGGTCCGCTCGCCGCCCTCGTACAGCGCGGTGTAGACGTACGGCACCCGGTGCGCCACCCTCGGCGCCACCGCCTGCCGCACCGAGCTGATGTGCCAGCCGGTGACCCCCTGCACCGCCCCGGCCGCCACCAGCCCCTCGACCTCCGCCGCGACCCTCGACGGCGCCGCCCCGCCGTCCACCTCCAGGAGCCGCAGCTCCCGCCCCAGCACCCCGCCCGCCGCGTTGACCTCCTCCACGGCCAGCCGCGCACACGCCTCGCACCCCGGCCCGAAGATCCCGGCGGGTCCCTGCATCGGATACACCAGCGCCACGTTCAGCACGGACGCGTCCACCGTGACCCACTCGGGGCTGCGGAGGTGCGTCGGAGGCCGTGACATGCCCCCATGATTGCCCCACCACCTGCCCCGGCCCGGCCGAGCGCCACGATCGAGACCGATTCGTAGACGTACCCGGGATGCCTGACGGCGGCGCTGCGTGGGCGGGGTCGTCGCCGTACGGTGGAAGGGGCGTGCGTGCGCGTTCCGGCGTGCGCGGCCCCGTAGGGACGGCAGGTGCCCGCGATGGCCGGCGAGATCTCCTTCTTCGAGCTCGGGGTGGACGATCCCGAGAAGGCGCGGACGTTCTACGGTGCGCTCTTCGGCTGGAACTTCGAGGCGGGCCCCTCCGGCGAGGGCGGCTACGCGATCGGGACCCCCAGCGGACAGGGAGGCGTCCACGGCGGTGACCCCGGGGGCGGCCCGTACCTCTTCTTCCGGGTCGACGACATGGCCACGGCGGTGGCGCAGGTGCGCGAGCTGGGCGGCAGCGTGGAGGGCACCGACCTCGGCGAGGACGACGAGTCGGCCGCCCGGTTCGGCCGGTTCCGGCTCTGCCGCGACGACCAGGGCTCCCCCTTCGGCCTGCACGAGCCGCCTCGCGTCGGCTGACGGCCGAGGGTTCCGCCCGGGGGGAGGTGCTGGAGAACGTCCTGCCAGGTTCGAGCAACCCCAGGCGCCCCGGTGCCGTCTTGATCACTGACAGAACGGTTCGCCGCCCGGGAACGGGTGGCGCCCGCCCCCACCTGAACCGGGCTCGGACAACCGGCCAACTATGCACCCTATGTATACACGTGGCGCATAGTGGACACCGGACCGGCCCGGGCACCGCGCGGAAGGCTCCCATGCAGACCAAGGCAATGGCGCCCGAGTACCAGGGCGCTCTCACCAAGATGTCGGTGAACGCTTCCCTCACCGACGTACTGGCCGAGGGAGTACGGCATCTGAAACAGGCCGAGCTCTCCGGCTCCCAGGAGGAGGTGGCCCGGACCGGGCTCGCCGTGGCCGAGGCGCACCGCCGGCTGGGGCAGGTCGAGGAGGCGGACCGGGCGTGGAAGGCCAGTTACCGGGCGGCGCGCTCCGCCGGGGCCACCGGGGCGATGGCCTGGGCGCTGTGGAGCGGGGGGACGCTGGCGCGTCAACGGGGTTCGCTGCGGCTCGCGTTCCGGCTGCTGGGGCTCGCCGCCGAGCTGGGCAAGCGCGGCGGGGACGTGGTGGCGCGCGGCTACTCACTGGCCGGGCTGGCCGAGACCGGACGCATCCAGGGTGACTACGAGACGGTCGCCACCCTGCATGAGCAACTGCTCGCCGAGGCCCGCGCGCGGGGCGAGGCGCGCCACACGGTGTGGGCTCTGGAGGGTATAGCGCAGATCCACCGCAACACCGGGCAACTCGGCTCGGCCCTGGAGATGTTCGAGGAGGCGGCCGTCCTCGCGGGCGACGCCGACGACCGGCGGGGCCGGGCCTGGGCCCTGCGCGGCATCGCTGACATCGTCTCCCTCCGCGACGGAGAGACGGAACGCGCGCTCGGGCTGCTCGCCGAGGCCGAGGTCACCTGCCGGGAGATGAAGCTCTCCAGCGCGCTCGCGTACAACCACAAGATGCGCGCCAACGTGCTCTTCCGCGCCGGGCGGTACGGGGAGGCCCGCGAGGTCTACGAGCAGGCGCTCGGGGAGTTCCGCGCGATGACCGAGCCCCGGGGCGAGGCGCTGGCGGCCCTGGGCCTGGTCAAGGCGCGCGCCCGCCTCGGCCGGGACCGCGCGGCGACGGCCGCCGACTTGGACGAGCTGCGGGGCAGGCTGAGCCGGATCGGTCTGCTCAACGCCCGCGAGATGGTGGAGAAGGCGTACGCGGAACTGGGCGTGGAACCGGTCGCGGAGCCCGAGGAGGACGGCGGACGCGACCAGGGCCCGGCCCGGAGCCCGAAGCCCGCAGCCGCACGCGCGCGAACTGCGGGACCTGCCGCGGAGCCGGCCGCTGCAAACGGACGGACGGCCGGTCCTGGCGCGGAGCCCACCCCCGCGCACGCACCGACGGCCGGACCTGGCGCGGAGCCCACCCCCGCGCACGCACCGACGGCCGGACCTGGCGCGGAGCCCACCCCCGCGCACGCACCGACGGCCGGACCTGGCGCGGAGCCCACTCCCGGGCACGAACGGACTGCCAAATCCGCCATGGACCCCACCCCCGCGCACGAACGGCCTGCTGAATCCGGTGCGGAACCCGTCCCCGCGCCCCGGCACGACACCGCACCCGCCGCCCCGCACGAGGGGACCCGGGTCCGATGACGCTGTCCCCGACCCGTCAGGCACCCGCGCCGCAGATACTCGACCGGTGCCGTGACCTCGTCCGGCCCGCGCTGGTGGAGTCCGTGCGCCGGCTCCACCCCTGGCACGCCGAAACGGCCGCCTTCTCGCTCGGCTGGAGCGGGGTCGACGGCGAGCCCCTGCCCGGTTCGGAGGGCAAGGGGGTCCGCCAGGCGCTCGCGGTGCTCGGCGCGGAGGCCGCCGGGGGCAGCGGCCTGGACGGGGTGACCGGCGCGGTCGCCGTCGAACTCGTGCACACCTTCTCCCTCATCCACGACGACATCATGGACGGCGACGAGACCCGGCGCCGCCGCCCGGCCGTTTGGAAGGCGTACGGCACCGGACCGGCGGTCCTGGCGGGGGACGCCCTGTTCGCCCTATCCGTCCGGACCCTGGCCGATGTCCCCGGACCCACCGGTACAGCGGCCGTTAGTCGGCTGTCGGGGACACTGGGCGACCTGGTGCACGGTCAGGCGCAAGACCTGCTCTTCGAGTCGAGGCCGTGGACGGGGCCCGAGGCGGTCCTGCCGCACGAGTACCGGGCGATGGCGACGCACAAGACGGGGTCGCTGCTCGGCTGCGCCGCCGCCCTCGGTGCCGTACTGGCCGGGGCTCCGGCGCCCACGGCCGACGCGCTGGACCGGGCGGGGCGGCATCTGGGCGTGGCGTTCCAGGCGGTGGACGACCTGCTGGGGATCTGGGGCGATCCGCAGATCACGGGGAAGCCGGTCCACAGCGATCTGCGGCGGCTCAAGAAGACCCTCCCGGTCCTCGCGGCCCTCGCCTCCGAGCATCCGGCGGCCCGGCGGCTGGAGAAGCTGCTCACCGGGGCCGGGCCTCTCGACGAGGCGGGGCTGCGCCGGGCGGCGGAGCTGGTCGACGAGGCCGGCGGGCGCCGGGCCACCGTCACCGAGGCGCGGGAGCACCTGCGGGCCGCCCGCGCCTGCCTGGACGGGGTGGAGCTGCACGAGGAGGCGCGCGGGGACCTGCTCACCCTGATCCCCTTCCTCGTCGACCGCACCGGGTGACCCGGGGCCGGCGGCCTCCGGGGAGGCCGCCGGCCCGCAAGGGCACCCGAGCGGAGCCCTTTGCCGACAATAGAACTGCGTGACAGTCAGCAGAACCGCGTGAGTGGTCCGCCCGATGGAGCCGCCACCCATTGCGGCAACCGGCCGCCCCCGAGATGCGGCGAACGGAGTGACATCCGACCGGAGGAATTCCGTCGGCGGGCGCCCGCAATTGTGCTGCGGCCTCTCCCCGGCCACCCTTCCGCCGCCGCATTCCGAGGCCTTCGCAACGACACAGGACGGCCGCCCGGACCACCTGATCAGCGGCATCGTGCCGGTAATCCTCACGTGGTCGTATGAGCGAGTCACGCGCACGATTTCGCCACATGTCTGCCAAAGTGCACTTCGGCTTTACTCACCGGAATGAGCGAAGAGAGCCGTACGTGCTGCACATGCGTCGTGCCGAAGAAAGACAATTGACGGTCCTTCATTTGGTTCAGCCCGTGGACGGCGGAGTGGCCCGGGTCGTCACCGATCTCGTCAGGGCCCAGGCCGGCGCCGGGCTGCGGCCCGTGGTGGCCTGTCCGCCCGGAAGCCCGCTGGCCGTCGGGGCCGCCGCCGCGGGGGCCCAGGTCGAGGGCTGGTCCGCCACCCGGGACCCGGGCCCCCGGCTGGCCGGTGAGATCGCCGCCGCACGGCGGATCGTCCGCAACTGCCGTCCGCACGTGGTGCACGCGCACAGCGCCAAAGCCGGTCTCGCGGGCCGGATCGCCGTACGGGGCAAGGTACCCACGGTCTTCCAGCCGCACGCCTGGTCCTTCGAGGCAGTGGGCGGCCGTACCGCCGAACTGGCCCTGGGCTGGGAGCGGTTCGGGGCACGCTGGGCCGATCACATCCTCTGCGTCAGCGAGTCCGAGCGGCGCACCGGCCAGGAGGCGGGGATCGCGGCCCGCTGGTCGGTGATCCACAACGGCATCGACCTCGACCGCTTCCGCCCCGGCGGACAGGCCGACCGGACCGCCGCCCGGACCTCGCTGCCCTCACTGGACGGGGTGGATCCGCAGGCCCCCCTCGTCGTCTGCGTCGGCCGCCTGACCCGCCAGAAGGGCCAGGACGTCCTCCTCGACGCCTGGCGGCGGCTGCGGGTGCCGGGCGCGCGCCTGGTCCTGGTCGGCGACGGGCCCGACCGCGCCCGCCTGGAGGGCGCGGCCCCGGCGGATGTCCTGTTCACCGGGGCGAGCGCCGACGTGCGGCCCTGGATCCACGCGGCCGACGTCGTCGTCCTGCCATCCCGCTGGGAAGGCATGGCGCTGGCCCCGCTGGAGGCCATGGCCTGCGGGCGGGCCGTGGTGATGAGCGATGTGAGCGGTGCGCGGGAGAGCGTGCCGCCGGGCGACGAGGACCACCTCGTCGTACCGCCCGAGGACCCCGCCGCGCTCGCCGCCTCGCTCACCGCACTGCTCACCGATCCCGAGCTGCGCGAGGCGGTGTCCCACCGCGCCCGGCGCCATGCCCGGGCGGCGTTCGACGTCCGACGGACCGCGGGGGCGGTTGCCGGTCTCTACCAGGAAATTGTCTCCCTGTCCGGCCCCACGATGAGGAAGCGCACCGAGCGATGACGATGGAGAGTGCGCCGGTCCCCGGCGCCGGCCAGGCAACAGCCGTACAGGCTCACACGGTTCATCCGCCGCGAAGAAGCGACGGTGGTACGCGGGAGCTCGGCGGTGGGCGCAGCGGCGCCCGGGTGGCGCCCGCCGCGCAGCTGCTGGGCGCCGACGCGGCGGCGCTGGCGGGCACGTTCGCCCTGTGCACCCCGGCCGGCTGGCCCTGGCCCGTGGTCGCCGCCCAGGCGGTGGCGCAGGTGGCGCTGCACGCGTACCGGGGGCTCTACCGGCTCGGCCTCTCCCCCTCGGTCCTCTCCGAAGTCCCCGCGCTCCTCGGCCTGGCCCTGCTCCAGTGGTACGTGACCATGGAGGTCGTCGATGCCTGGGCCCCGGCCCACGCATTCGGCTGGGCGGTGCTGGCGTACGCGGCGGTGGCGCAGACCGTGCTCTGCGCCGCCGGGCGGGCTGTGGTGCACCGGCTCCGGCACCGGGCGGCCGTCCGCAACCCGCTGTCGACGCTGGTCGTGGGCCACGGCCCGGTCGCCCGCCAGGTGACGGCCGCGCTCCAGGACCACCCGGAGTACGGGCTGCGCCCCGTGGGCCGGGTCGCCGCGTCCGCCACCACGGACGAGGAGCCCACGGCACGGCCGGACGGGGTGAAGCTGCCGGTCCTGGTCACCCCGCAGGAGGTGGGACGGGCCGTCGTGCAGAACAGCGTGCGGCACGCGGTGTTCACCGCCCCGCCCGGGACCACACCCGACGGCGCCGCCCTGTTCGCCCTGCTCACCGGGCACGGCTGCCGGGTCTGGCTGGTCAGCGGCGACGCAGCGGTCGCCACCCCTCCCGCCGGGGCCCGCCCGGACCATCTGTGGGGGTTCGCCGCCCACCCGCTCCAGGACGGCACACACCGGCCGGTGAGCCATGCGGCGAAGCGGGCGATGGACGCCCTGCTGGCGGGGATCGGCCTGGTGCTGGTGGCGCCGCTGATGGCCGGCTGCGCGCTGGCGGTGCGGCTCTCGGACGGCCCCGGTGTCATCTTCCGGCAGGAGCGGGTGGGCCTGCACGGGCGCCCGTTCGTCCTGCTGAAGTTCCGTACGCTGCGGCCCGCCGACGCCCAGGAGTCGGCGACCCGGTGGAACGTGGCCTCCGACGGGCGGATGAGCCGCGTCGGCCGGCTGCTGCGCCGCACCTCGCTGGACGAGCTGCCGCAGCTGTGGAACGTCCTGCGCGGCGATATGAGCCTGGTCGGCCCCCGGCCCGAACGCCCCTTCTTCGTCGCCCAGTTCAGCCGCACCCACCCCGGCTACCAGGACCGGCACCGGATGCCGGTGGGCATCACGGGGCTGGCGCAGGTGAACGGGTTGCGCGGTGACACCTCGATCGAGGAGCGGGCCCGGTTCGACAACCGGTACATCGAGACCTGGTCCCTGTGGCAGGACGCGTGCGTGCTGGCGCGGACCGCGGGCTCCTTCTTCCGGCTCGGGGGCAGCTGACGATGGCCGCCACCCTGACCGCACCGGCGCCCCTGGCCCCGGCCCGTGCCGTTCCGCGTCCGAACCGGGGCGGGTGGCGGAGCCGGTGGCCGCTGCTCCCGCTGATCGCGACCGTCCTGCTGCCCGCTCTGCCGTACGCCGTCGGGGGCGGCGTGGGACCGGCCGACATCGCCTCCGGCATCGCGGTGCTGGTCTGCGTGGGACGGCTGCTGTACCTCCGGCAGCGCCCGCTCGGCGGGGCCGCCGCCCTGGTGCTGGGGCTGCCTGCCGTGGGCTTCGCGGTGGCGACGGTGACGGCCGCCGACCCGGCCGCCGCACTGCCGGGCCTGGTCCGCTACCTCCAGGTCTTCGTGCTCGTCCCGGCCGCCGTCTGCCTGCTGCTCAAGGACGCCCAGGAGTTCCGGATCGTGGCCGGCGCACTGGTGGTCCTCGCCCTCGTCCAGGGTGTCGTGGGCATCGACCAGTACGCCACCGGGACCGGCGCCTCGTACATGGGCGAGGAGGTCCGGGCGGTCGGCACGTTCGGGCCCAGCGACATCATGGGGATGGCCACGGTCGTCGCCTACGGACTGCTCGCGGCGGCCGCGTTCGCGCTGCGGACCCCGCGTGACGCTCCGGCCTGGCTCCGCCCCGCGGCCGCTGTCGTCGCCGTCGGGCTGACCGTGCCGCTCGCCCTCTCCTTCAGCCGGGGGGTGTGGATCGCCACGGCGGTCGCCCTCCTGGTCGCCCTGGCCCTGACGGGCCGTCGGCAGGCGCTGACCTCGCTGGCGGTCCTCGGGGCCACCGGGGTGGTCCTGGTCGGCGGGTTCGGCATCGGCTCGGAGATGATCGCCGAGCGGGCCGCCAGCGTGACCCAGGTGACCCGGGCCCCCGACCGGTCGGTCAACGACCGCTACACGATGTGGAGCGCGGCGGGCTCCATGTGGCGCGAGCGGCCCGTGGCCGGGGTCGGGCTCAAGGGCTTCCCCGCCCACCGCGACGCCCACGCCTCGATCGGCCTCTCCTCCGGCAGCGACACGGCGGGGGCGGGCCAGGAGTTCCGCAGGCAGGCCCTGCTCTCCCCCCACAACATGTATCTGCTCGTCCTCGGCGAGCAGGGCCTCATCGGTCTGACGGCGGTCGCCGGCAGCTGGGCGGCGATCCTCGTCGGCGCGGTACGCCGGCTGGTCCGGGCCCGCTCGCGGGGCCACACGGCCGTGGACTGCGGGCTGGTGGCGGTCGCCCTGATGACCTGGCAGAGCGTCAACTTCCTGTACTCCGACATCGGCGGCCCCACGACCGTGCTGGGCGGCGTCGTCCTGGGACTCGCCGCCTGGTGGGCGCTGGCCGAGCCGGAGAAGGCGGGCACCGCGTGAGCGACACCGGTACGGGAACGGAGGCGGAGGCCCGCTCCCGGGAGGGCCTCTCCACGAAAGCCCGCTCGCAGGAGGGCCCGGCCCCGGAAGCGCTGTCCCGCGAGGCGCCTCCCGGCGATGCCTCCGCGCGCGAGCACGCCGCCGCTCCCCTGCTCCCGGGTCCCGGCCAGCCCCCCGGCTCCGGCCCCACAGGAACCACTGCGGCCGAGGCCGCGCCGGAGCCCGCCAGCGGCGGCGAGGCTCCCGGACTCGGGGCGTTCCTCGCCCGCGCGGCGGCGGCCACGGCGGTGCTCACCGTGGTCGGCGCCGTACTCGGCCTCGTACGGGACCAGGCCATCGCCCGCTACTTCGGCGCGAGCGACGCCAGCGACGCGTTCCTGATCGCCTGGACCGTGCCGGAGATGGCGGCCACGCTGCTGATCGAGGACGGGATGGCGCTCCTCCTCGTCCCCGCCTTCAGCCTCGCCCTCACCCGCCGCGCGGACGCCGAGGCCGCGAAGGGCGGCGAGTCCGCCGGGGAGGCCGACGCCGCCGGGGAGCCCGGTCCCGACCCCGTACGCGAACTGGTGGCGGCCACCCTCCCCCGGCTCTGCGTCCTGCTCATGGCCGGTGCGGCGCTGCTGATGGCGGGCGCCCCCTGGGTCGTCGGAATCCTCGCCCCCGGACTGGCCGACCCGGGCCTCGCGGTGGACTGCACCCGGCTGACCGCCGTCACCGTGCTCACCTTCGGCATCACCGGCTACTTCAGCGCCGCCCTGCGCGCCCACCGCAGCTTCCTGCCGCCCGCCGGGGTCTACGTCGCGTACAACCTCGGCATCATCGGCATGACGCTGGCGCTGCACTCGGTGTGGGGCGTACGGGCGGCGGCGGCGGGCGTCGCCGTCGGCAGCCTGTTGATGATCCTCACCCAACTCCCCACCTTCCTGCGGCTGCTGCCCCTGGCACGCCCCCGCCTGAGGCGGCCCGGGAAGCGTGCCCGGCGCACCGCTCCCCTGCTGGGCGTGACCGTCCTGGCCCCGGTCGTGCTGTTCGTGGTGAGCCGTCAGTCGCAGGTGCTGGTGGAGCGGTTCCTGGCCTCCACGCTCCCGGCGGGCGCCATCTCGCACCTCAACTACGCGCAGAAGGTCGCGCAGATGCCGATGGTGCTCTCGCTGATGATCTGCACGGTGACGTTCCCCGTCGTCGCGCGGGCGATGGCCGACGGGGACCACGAGAAGGCCCGGCAGCGGGTGGAGCGGGATCTCGCGCTGGCGGGCATGGTCGTGCTGCTCGGCACGGCGGTCGTGCTCGGTTACGCGCCCCAGATCATCGATCTGCTCTTCCAGCGCGGCGCGTTCGACACCGCCGACACCGAGGCCACCGCCCAGGTGATGCGGGTCTACGCGGCGGGGCTGCTCGGCCACTGTCTCGTCGGCGCGCTGAGCCGGCCGTTCTTCTCGTCCGGGCGGCCCACCTGGTTCCCGGCGTTCGCCATGGGCACCGGGCTCCTCGTCACGATGGGCGCCGGGTACGCGCTCACGTACCGCTTCGGCGTCGACGGCATCGCCACGGCCAACGCCATCGGGATCAGCACGACCGCGCTGCTCCTGCTGATGGGGCTGGGCACCCGGGTGGTCCCGATCCGGGCCCGGGCGGTCGCCCTGTCCCTGGGCCGGCTCGCGGGCGCCGCGCTGGTGGCCGGGGCGGCGGGCTGGGCGGCGGCGCCGCTGCTCCCCGAAGCGGTCCTGAGCCTGGCCGCGGGGTGTGTCCTCGTCCCCGTCGTCTTCTTCCTGACCGGGCTGGCCCTGCGCTCGCCCGAGGTCGTCTCCCTGCTGGCACTCATCCGACGGAGGTTTACAGATGGCCGCTGACCCCTCGGCACCTCGCGCCGACGCTCCCTCGTCCCGGCTCCGCCCGCACACCCGCCGTCAGCCCTGGATCCTCACGTACCACTCGGTCACCGACGCCGGCGACGACCCGTACGGCATCACCGTCGCCCCCCGGCGGCTCGGCGAGCAGCTGGCGTGGCTGCGCGGCAGAGGGCTGCGCGGGGTGGGGGTGTCGGAGCTGATGCGGGCGCACGCGGCGGGGAGGCGGGATCTGGTCGGGCTGACCTTCGACGACGGGTACCGGGACTTCCTCCAGGAGGCGCTGCCGGTGCTGCGCGTCCACGGCTGCACCGCGACGGTGTTCGTGCTGCCGGGGCGGCCGGGGGGTGTGAACGAGTGGGACCCGCTGGGTCCGCGCAAGCCGCTGCTCACCCACGACGAGATCCGCCGGGTCGCCGAGGCGGGGATGGAGGTCGGCTCGCACGGTCTGCTGCACCAGGACCTCACCACGCTGGCGGACGAGGAGCTGCGCCACGAGACGGTCCGCAGCCGGGAGTTGATCGGTGAGCTGACCGGGGCGCTGCCGGAGGGCTTCTGCTATCCGTACGGGACACTGGACCGGCGGGTGGCGGAAGCCGTGCGCCGGGCCGGGTACGGGTACGGCTGTGCGCTCGCCCCCGGCCCGCTGATCAGCCGGTTCGCCCTCCCCCGCACCCACATCAGCCAGGCGGACCGGGGCGTACGGCTCTGGGCGAAGGACCTGCGGCACGGGCTGCGCCACGGAGCGGTCCCCGGCGGGGGCTCGCGTACGGCCTCCCCGGTGCGGGCGGGCGGCCCCCGGTGAGGGCGCTGCACGTCATCACCGGGCTCGGGGTCGGCGGCGCCGAGCAGCAGTTGCGGCTGCTGCTGCGCCATCTGCCGGTGGAGTGCGACGTGGTGACGCTCACCAACCCGGGCCCGGTGGCGGACGGCCTGCGGGCCGACGGGGTGCGCGTCATCCACCTGGGGATGCGCGGCAACCGGGACCTCTCGGCCGTGGGGCGGCTGACCCGGCTGATCCGCGACGGCCGCTACGACCTGGTCCACACACACCTCTACCGGGCCTGTGTGTACGGGAGGATCGCGGCGCGCCTCGCGGGTGTGCGGGCGGCCGTGGCGACCGAACACTCCCTGGGGCGCGCCGAGATCGAGGGCCGCCCGCTGACCCGGGGCATCCGCGCCCTCTACCTCTCCACGGAGCGGCTGGGCGCGGCCACCGTCGCGGTCTCCTCCACCGTCGCCGGGCGGCTGCGGGACTGGGGGGTGCCCGCCGAGCGGATCCGGCTGGTGCCCAACGGCATCGACGCGGACCGCTACCGCTTCGACCCGGACCGGCGGCTCGCCGTGCGGGCGGCGCTGGGGATTCCCGACGACGCGTTCGTGGTCGGCGGGGTGGGCCGGCTGGTGCCCGGCAAACGGTTCGACGTGCTGGTCCGGGCGGTCGCCGCACTGCCGGAGGCCCGGCTGCTGCTGGCCGGCGACGGGCCGGAGGGCGGTCCGCTCAGGACCCTGGCGGCCGAACTGGGGGCGGCGGACCGGATCCGGCTCCTCGGGGAGTGCGGGGCGGGCGGAGGCGGCCCGGTGCCCGGGGTCCCGGCCCTGCTGAGCGCCGTCGACACCTTCGTATCGACATCCCGTGAGGAGTCGTTCGGGCTGGCCGCCGTGGAGGCGCTCGCGGCCGGGCTGCCCGTGCTGCACGACGCCTGCCCGGCCATCGACGACCTGTCCGCCGCCCACGCCCCGGGCGCCACCCGGATCGCCGGCAGCCCCGACGAGCTGACCGCCGTGCTGCGGCAGCGGATACAGGCCCGCCCGGACCGCCGCCCGCCACCACGGGCCGTCGGCCACTACGACATCCGGCGCAGCAGCGAGCGCCTGATGGACGTGTACGCGTACGCCCTCGACACCGCCCCACCGAACCGGAGAGCCCTTTCATGACCGAGTCTCCCGAGCAGCAGCGACCCGCCGTCCTGCGGGAGCGGCTGCGCACCGCCCCCGCCCAGCTGCGCACCGCCCTCACCCGGCTGCCCCACTGGTGGCCCCTGCCCGTCTGCGTGCTGCTGGGCACCGCGTCCGGGCTGTCGTACGGGCTGCTCGCCTCGCCCCAGTACGAGGCCACCAGCTACGCCATGGCGGTCGCCGAGGAGGAGACGGCCCCCGGGGCGGCGCTCGGCTACGCCCAGTCCTACGGGCGCCTCGTCACCAGCGACGCGACGCTCTCCTACGCCCAGGGCGCGGCCGGTGAGCCGATGCGTGCCCTGCGCTCCCAGGTCCGCTCGGAGACCTCCCCCGACTCGCCGATGATCGCGGTGACGGGCACGTCGGACAGCGCGGACAAGGCGGCCGACATCGCCAACGCGGTGATCGAGGCCGTCATCGTGAGCAGCGGCCATGTCTCCAAGGACACCGGGGTGAAGCTGATCAAGTTCACCCACGCGATGAAGCCCGACCAGCCGGTCTCGCCGTCGGTGCCGCTGGGCACCGCAGTGGGGGCGGCCGCGGGCGGTCTGCTGGGCGGCCTCGTGCTGCTCGTACGGCCCCGGCGCGCGGGCTGGAGCGTCTCCGCCCAGGTGCCCGGGCCGACCGCCGCCGAGGACCACGCGGCCACCGACGACCGGGAGCTCGTGCGATGACGGCCGACCGGGCGGGCAGCCTCACCGTGACGCTCTGCCGGGACTTCCGGGAGTTCGGCGCGCTCGCCGGGGAGTGGGACGCGCTGCACCGCCGCTGCGCCACCGCCACCCCGTTCCAGAGCCATGCGTGGCTCCACTCCTGGTGGATCTCCTACGGCCAGGAGGGGAGGCTGCGGGTCCTGCTGGTGCGCCGTTCGGGGCGGCTGATCGGGGCGGCGCCGCTGATGCTGGTGCACCGTCCGATGCCGCTGCTGGTGCCGATGGGCGGGGCCATCTCCGACTTCTTCGACATCCTGCTGGACGAGGAGGAGGCCGGGTACGCGGTCGGCGCACTCCAGAGAGGTCTGGACCGGGCCGCCCGGCACACCGTGGTCGATCTGCGGGAGGTCCGGCCGGACGCGTCGGCGCAGCTGCTGTTCGGCCGGTGGCCGGGCGCGCGGAGCCGGCTCACGGACTCGACCTGCATGGAGCTGCCCGCCGAGCCGCTGGGCGACCTGGTGGCGCGGCTCACCGGCTCGCGGGGCCAGCGGCTGCGGGCCAAGCTGCGCAGGGTCGAGGCCCTCGGTGTGGAGGCGCGGACGGTCCCGCGGGACCAGGTGCCCGCGGCGATCGGCACCCTGCTGCGGCTCCATGAGCTCCAGTGGCGTGACCGGGGGGTCAACCCGGAGCACCTGCGGGCCCGGTTCTCCGACCACCTGGTCCGGTCGGTGGGGCGGATGGTGGGGAACGGCACGGCCGCCGTCACCGAGTTCCGTATCGGTGGCGAGGTCGTGGCGGCCAACCTCTCGCTCCAGTCCGGGCAGCTGACGGGCGGCTATCTGTACGGGGCCGACCCAGGGCTGCGGGAGCGGAAGGTCGATGTGTCGACCATGCTGCTGCGCGAGGTGGCCCAGCAGGCTTCGGACACCGGCCGGGAGGTGCTGAGCCTGCTGCGCGGCGCCGAGCAGTACAAGAACCACTGGCAGCCGGTCACGGTGGTCAACCAGCGGCTGCTGCTGGCCCGCCCGGGTCTGGAGCCGCTGCTGCGGCTGCGGGAGTCGCAGGTGGCGGTACGGGAACGGGCCGTGGAGACCGTGAAGGCGCGGTTCCCCGCCGCGCGGGACTGGCACGAGCGGCTTACCACGCTTCCGGTCATCGGGCGGTGAGGCGGGCGGCGACAGGCCGTAGGACAACACCCGCGATGTCGCCTGGCCTTTGATCCGTTACCGCCGGGCCTCTTACGCGTTGTCAGGGCATGCGGGCCTCGTGCTCCGCTGCAACCCCCCTTCCTTACAAGGAGTTCTGATGTCGCGTATTACGAAGGTCGCCGCCGTCATGGCGGGCACCGGTGCCCTCATCGCCGGCGGCGCCGGCATGGCCTCCGCGGACGCCGGTGCCCAGGGTGCGGCCATCGGGTCCCCCGGTGTCGCCTCCGGCAACGTCCTCCAGGTCCCGGTCCACGTGCCGGTCAACGTCTGCGGCAACACCATCAACGTCGTCGGCCTGCTGAACCCGGCCTTCGGCAACACCTGCGTCAACGCTGACGGTGGCCACGACGACGGCGGCGACTACGGCTACGGCCGCTGATCTCCCCGTAACACGGCGACGGCCGGCCTCCTCCTTCCCGGAGGGGCCGGCCGTTTCGCTGTGGTGCGCGCTCAGGCGTAGCGGTAGACCTTGCTGTGGTCGAGGAGCTTCCTGGGGGTGACGTTCCACGGGGGCATCGGGTCGTCGAGGCCGAAGACGTAGTCGCGGTCCCGGCCGGGTGAGGCGGGTTTGCGGCCCGGCAGGTAGGCGGCCTTGGGGTGCGCCTTCCGCCAGCGGTCCCAGAGCAGGTCGATGAAGGAGTGGTGGAGCCAGAAGACGGGGTCCTCGGGGGAGGCGGCTCCGGCCATCGGGCCGCCGACCCACTGGTGGACCTGGTTGTGGTTGCCGACCGGGCGCACCCGGTGGATGCCCCAGCCCTCGATGCGGTTGCGGAACCCCTCGGTGCTGATGCTGTTCCAGGGCTCGGTGTCGTAGACCGGGTCCTTCAGCGCCCGCGCCACGTCCTCGGCGGTGGGGAGGGAGACCGGGTTCCTGCCGGGCCTGCCGAAGTTGCGGGTGAGCCAGTTCTGGTCGGTGACCCCGCGGCCCACGCTCCAGTTGCCCGCGTCGAAGGCGAACGGGCCGGTGGTGACACGCCGGTCCCCGGGCCTGCCGTTGCCGCCGAGGAAGTCCTCCGCCCAGAGCGAGGAGGTGGTGGAACGGTCCTGGGTCCAGTCCCAGTAGGGGACGCTGACGCCGGGGTCGACGGCCTGGAGGGCCTTCTCGAACTCCAGCAGGTAGCGGCGGTGCCAGGGGAAGAACGACGACGTCATATGGGCGGGACGCGGCCGGTTCTCGGTGTCCATGACGTAGTACTCGCGGTGCATGACGACGAAGTCGTCGTAGCGGCCCGAGCGCTTGAGCTTCAGGATCGCGTCGACGAGGCGCCGCTTCTCGGTGCGCGTGAGGTCGCGCTGGTTCTTGCGGGTGTACACCGGTTCCGGTCCTCCTGGTTGACATGCGGTGCGACATTCACGTGCCGTACGACGGTCAGGTGCGCTGCGACGGTCACGTGCCGTGCGGCCTCCACCTGCGGTGCGACGGTCACGTGTGGTGCGAGGCGGAGAGCGCGAGCCGCGCGGTGCCGAGCTCGTCCACGGCGGCGCGGGCCGTCTCGCGGAGCGTGGGGAACGACTCGTAGTGCGTGACATCGCTCAGGTACGTGCCGTCCGCGCGCCGCATGACGTGCAGCGGGCGGCCGTCGATGCGGATCTCGGTGACCGGCTCCCCCTGGCCGGTCCCGCCCGCCTCGCCGGCCGGGACCAGGACGGTCACCGACCCGCGGATCTCCCGGCCCCGGTACATCTCGGCGAACTCCTCCGCCCCGGCGGCGGTGTGGCCCGGCCCCTTCGCGGGTGCGGGCGCACTGCCCGGTCCGTCGTCGTACAGCGGCAGGAGGACCGCGGCGGTGCCCGCGGCCACGGCCGCGGTGAAGGCGGTACGCAGGACGATCCGGCGCGACGGACCGCGTGCTCCACGCGGTGCGCCGCCCGGATCCGTGGTTCGGCTCATGGGTGACTGCCTCTCGTTCGGCTCGTTCGAGGTGCTGTTGCTGGCGATGGTGGCAACGAGCCGGAGGGGAAACGGTTCTTGTGGGCGCGGCGTGCCCCGCGTTCCGTCAAACGCGTGACCTTGCGCGGCCATCCGCGCCGGGGGCCCGCGTCGCGAAGGGCGGGGCGCGCACCGGACCGGACGATGACCTCGCGAACTCGTGGAGGTGGATGGACATGACCGTGCCGAATCAGCTGTCCGGTGATCGTGCGGCCCACTGCGACCTGGCCGACCCGGTCTTCTGGCAACTGCCGCGCCCGGAGCGGCTCGCCGCCTTCGCCCGGCTGCGGGAACGGGACGCACCCGTGCTGTTCACGCCCCGGCCGGGCACCGCCCGTACCTCCGGAAAGCCCTTCTACGCGCTGGTGCGCCACGCGGACGTGCTGACCGCGAGCCGCACCCCGAAGGTCTTCGCGAGCGCCCCGGGGGTCACCACCCCGGAGCCGGCCGGCTGGGCGAAGGCGCTGTTCGGGAACTCGATGGTCAACATGGACGGGCCCGAGCACGCGGCGCTGCGCCGCATCATCTCCCGGCGCTTCACCCCCCGGCTGCTCGCCGCCACCGAGGAGAACATCGACCGGCTGGCCGCCCGGCTGGTGGACGAGATGATCGCCGAGCGTCCCGGCGACTTCATGCCGTCGGCGGCCTCACGGCTGCCGCTGGAGGTGATCTGCGACCTGATGGGTATCCCCGCCGAGCACCGGCCGCGGATCGCCGGGCAGATCGACCACGCCTCCGAGCATGTGGGGGTCGCGCGCCGGGGCCGGGCCAGGCTGCGGATCCCCGGGCGCGGGATCGCGTCGCTGGCGATGATGCAGTGCGTCATGGCGCGGCTGGCGCACGAGCGCCGCCGCCACCCGCAGGACGATCTCGTCTCGGCCCTGGTGCGCGCGGACATCGACGGCGCAGGGCTCTCCTCGCGGGATCTCGGCGCCTTCTTCTCGCTGTTGCTGGTGGCCGGGGTCGAGACCACCCGCAACGCGATCGCGCACGGGCTGTCCCTGCTGGACCGCCATCCGGAGCAGCTGGAACTCCTGCGGTCGGACTTCGGCCGGTACATCGGGGGTGCCGTCGAGGAAATCGTCCGCCATTCGACGCCGATCATCCAGTTCCGCAGGACCGTCGTTTCGGAATTCGAGCTGGGCGGCCGGACTTTCCTCCCGGGGGAGAAAGTCGCACTGCTCTACGCGTCCGCCAATCGCGATGAAACAGTTTTCACCCGTCCGGATCTCTTCGACATCACCCGGTCGCCGAATCCGCACCTGGGTTACGGGGGCGGCGGCCCGCACCACTGCCTCGGCGCCCATCTGGCCAGGCTGGAGATGACGGCCCTGTTCCGGGAGCTGCTCACCCGACGGCCCGTCATCCGGCAGACGGGCGAACCGAAGCTGGTCGATTCGAATTTCGACAACCGCGTCGGTTCGCTGCCGTTCACCTTCGGCCCGGCCGTCACCTGATCGGCCCGTTCGCAACGCCGAATGCGATAAATGGACCACTCTATTAGCGTGCGGTGCAGGATGATGAAACTCTCTCCCCATCGGGCCGAAGCGGCCGGAATTTCCCTGTAGCCAGGAGGAGTCATGCCGGCCAAGCGCCGACTCATCACCACATGCATCGCCGCGGCCGTTCTCAGTCTCCTGGCGGGCGGCGGCATCGCGGGCCAGCTGCCGCCGGGCACCGATTCCGTGGACAGCGCGGCCCCCGGGCCGCAGGGCAGCAGGGGCGCCGGTTCCACGGCCCACGGCGCCTATCTGGACTACGGGCCTGCCGGGGTACGCAGGATGGCCGACCTGTCCCGCTGGCTCGGCGGCGCGGAGCTGCGGGTGGGGCACACCTACCTGCCGGGCGACCTGTGGGTGAACATCGAGGGGACGCCCGACTTCCTGGACTCCTGGGCCGACTGGCGCAAGGCGGACAAGGACCGGATGTTCGTCCTCAACGTGCCCATGCTGGAGCGGAACGAGGCGCGCGTCCCGGACGCGCAGGTCCGCCGGCTGCTGCGGGCGGGGGCGGTGGGCGACTACGACCAGCACTTCACCAGGCTGGCGGAGCGCCTGGTCTCGCTGGGGGTGCCGGACACGGTGATCGTGCTCGGCTGGGAGATGAACGGCACCACGTACACCCATCGCTGCGGTCCCGATCCGGCGTCCTGGAAGGCGTACTGGCAGCGGATCGTGACGGCGATGCGCGCGGTGCCGGGCCAGGAGTTCCGCTTCGACTTCACGCCCAGCCGGGGACGGGACGCGGTGCCGTGGACCGAGTGCTACCCGGGCGACGACGTCGTCGACATCATCGGCATGGACTCCTACGACCAGCCGCCGGGCCAGTCGTTCGACGACCAGATCAACGACCCGTACGGCCTCCAGAAGCATGTCGACTTCGCGGCGGAGCGCGGCAAGCCGATCTCGTTCCCGGAGTGGGGGCTCTTCCGTAACGGCGACAACCCGGAGTACATGCGGCGGATGCTGGACTGGATCGACCGGCACCAGCCGCTGTACCAGACGATCACGGACTACTGCCCGCACGGGGTGTGGCAGTGCAAGAGCAATCCGCGCTCCTCGAAGGTGTTCCGGACGAAGCTCGCCGAGATGGCCGCGCCGGTGAAGCCCACCCCGAGCGCGCCGCCCACCACGGCCCCGACCCCTTCCCCCACGCCGCCCCCGGCTCCGACCGTCCCGCCGGCCGTGGAGCCCTCGCCCACGCCGTCGGTGCAGCCCACGCCCACGGCACCCGAACCGCCGGTCACCCGCAGGTGGTGCGTCACCGTGCCGTTCGGGGACTGGCTGGGGCAGTGGCTCAAGGAACGCAAGATCTGCGTCCGGTACTGACCCGCGCATGGAAACGGCTCCGGCCCTCCTCGGGGGAGCCGGAGCCGTCCACCCACACGGGTCCAGCGCGGGGGCAGGTGGGCAAGCAACCGCTTGCCACTCCCCCAACGGGCACACGGCCCGCCGCGTCACGCCGCCGAACGGGCGAAAGCCCGTGCGGGAGCGCCGGCGGGAAGGCGGGCCGGTGCGCACTCGGGGGTGACGCGCGACCATGGAAACCTAGAGATGGTGGTGAGGTGCATGGCATCCGCCGACGATGACCCCCCGGCGGGGCCCGGCCCGCTGCCCGACGCGGATCCGCGGGGCCCCGTGCGGCTGAGCGACGACGCGGTGGCGGTGATCGCCGGGGACGGCACGGTGATCGGCTGGACCCGTGGGGCGGAGGCCCTGCTCGGGTACCCGGCCGCCGAGGTGGTCGGCCGTTCGGCCGCCCTGCTGCTGGCGGAGGCCCCGGACCCCGGCGTACGGCCGCTGTCGCCGCCCGGGGCCGGGGCGGGGCGGGATGGAGCGGGCTGATCGCCCTGCGTGGCCGGGACGACCGGCGGATCGATGTGGACGTACGGGTCTCCGCGTCGTTCCTGGTCGCCGGGCGCGAGGGCTTCCTGGTCTCCGGGCGGGAGCGCGCCCCGCAGTGGACGGTGGACGGATCGGTGCTGGAGGGGTTCCTGACCCGGTCGCCGGTCGGCATGGCGGTGCTGGATCCGGAGCTGCGCTACATCTGGCTCAACGACACCCTGGAGCGGTTCGGCGGGGTCCCCCGGGACCAGCGCCTGGGGCAGCGGCCCGCGGAAGTGCTGCCCGGGCTGCTGGCCGCGCCCCTCGAGAGGCTGATGCGGCAGGTCCTGGCGACCGGCGTACCGGTCACGGACTACGAGTACCTGGGCTGGAGCTGGTCCGACCCGAACCGCCGGCGGGCCTATTCGAGCTCGTTCTTCCCGCTGGCGGACGCCGAGGAGAACCGGATCGGCATCGGCTACATGGTCCAGGACGTGACCGACCGGTGGAACGCGCGCAGACTGCTGGCGCTGGTGAACGAGGCGGGGGCCAGTATCGGCTCCACCCTGGACGTACAGCGCACGGCCCAGGAGCTGGCCGATTTCGCGGTGCCCCGGTTCGCCGACTTCGTCTTCGTCGACCTGCTGGAGACACCGCTGGAGCTGGGCAGGCCCGGTGCGTCTCCGGCTCCCACCGGGCCGGGTGACTCGGCCGCGATGCGCCGTATGGGGATGAGTTCGGTACGCGAGGGGTGCCCCGAGGCGGTGGTGGGGATCGGTGAGAGCGTCGACTTCGTGCCGCCCGCGCGCGATCTCCACTTCCTGGCCACCGGCTCCCCCTACCTGTTGCCGCTGCTCGACGCGGACGCTCACACGTGGGCCGTGGACCAGCCGGTGCGGGCCTCCCGGATCCGGGAGTTCGGGCTGCACTCGCTGATCTCCGTGCCGATGCGGGCCCGGGACACCGTTCTCGGGGTCGCCACGTTCCTCCGGTCGCAGAACCCGGTCCCGTTCGACGAGGACGATGTGGCCCCGGCCCGGGAGCTGGTGGCCCGGGCGGCGGTCTGTGTGGACAACGCCCGCCGCTACACCCGGGAGCACACGGCGGCGCTGGTGCTCCAGGAGAGCCTGCTGCCGCACACCCTGCGCGGCGGGACGGCGCTGGACGTGGCCTCCTCCTACCTTCCGGCGGACGCGAAGGACGGGGTCGGGGGCGACTGGTTCGATGTGATCCCGCTGTCCGGGGCCCGGGTCGGCCTGGTCATCGGGGACGTGGTCGGCCACGGGATCAGCGCGGCGGCGACCATGGGACGGCTGCGGACCGCCGTGCAGACGCTCGCCGACATGGACCTCGCCCCGGACGAACTGCTGGCCCGCCTGGACGATCTCGTCATGCGGCTGAGCGAGGAGGAGCCGACGGGCGGGCAGGCCGACCGGGGCGGCACGACGGTGCTGGGCGCCACCTGCCTGTACGCCGTCTACGATCCGGCGACCCGCTGCTGCACGATGGCGCGGGCCGGGCATCCGCCGCCGGTGGTCGTCACCCCGCAGGGCGAGGTCAGCTTCCCCGACCTGCCCTCCGGCCCCCCGCTCGGCCTGGGTGGACTCCCCTTCGAAGCCATGGAGGTGGAGCTGATCGAGGGGAGCCTGCTCGGCCTGTACACCGACGGCCTCGTCGAGGGCACCGACAAGGACACCGAGGCGGGGATGGTCCGGCTGGGCCGGGCGGTCTCGCGGGAGGGGCTGCCGCTGGACGAGCTGTGCTCCTCGGTGGTCAAGGAGCTGCTGCCCGTACCGCAGCCGGACGACATCGCCCTCCTGCTCGCCCGCACCCACGCCCTCAGCCCCGACCGGCTGGCCTCGTGGGACGTGCCCCTGGACCCGGCGGCCGTCGGCGCGACCCGGAACAAGGTGGCCCGCCAGCTGGAGGAGTGGGGTCTGGACGAGCTGACGATGACCACGGAGCTGATCGTCAGCGAGCTGGTGACGAACGCGATCCGGTACGCCTCCGGTCCGGTACGGCTGCGGCTGCTGCGCCAGTCCGTGCTGACCTGCGAGGTGTCCGACGCCAGCAGCACCACCCCACGGCTGCGGCACGCCCGTACGACGGACGAGGGCGGGCGCGGTCTGTTCCTCATCGCCCAGCTCGCCCGGCGGTGGGGCACCCGCTACACGCACCAGGGGAAGATCATCTGGGCGGAGCAGAATCTGCCGTCGCCGCTGCCTCCCGGTTCTCCCCCGCCCGGCTGAACAGCCGGGTCAGCGCGCCTCCGGTCCGGATCAGTCCGTCCCAGGTGCCCTCCTCGACGATGCGGCCCCCGTCGAGGACGGCGATGCGGTCGGCCCGGCGGACGGTGGCGGGCCGGTGGGCGATGATCAGGGTCGTACGGGTACGGGCCCGGGAGTCCGCCGCGAGCGCCCGCGCCAGCTCCTCGTCGCCCCGGTGGTCGAGATGGGCCGTCGTCTCGTCGAGGACGAGGACCCGGGGCCGGCCGAGGAGCCCCCGGGCCAGGGCCACCCGGGCGCGCTGACCGCCGGAGAGGGCCGCGCCGCGTTCGCCGACCGGGGTGTCCAGTCCCTGGGGCAGGGCGTCGACGACCGAGGCCAGGCCGCAGACACGTACGACAGCGGCCAGCTCCTGATCGGTGGCGTCGGGAGCACCGAGGCGGAGGTTCTCGGCGAGGGTGCCATGGAAGAGCGGAGCCTCCTGGCCCACCACGCACACGGCGGCGCGCAGGCCGTCCTCGGTGAGATCCCGCAGGTCGACGGGGTGGGTCCGGCCCTCCGGGAGCAGCTCCACCGCCCCGTCCCGCGGGTCCCAGTAGCGGGCCAGGAGATGGGCGCAACTGGTCTTCCCGGCCCCCGAGGCGCCGACCAGGGCCACCGTCTCCCCCGGCCGTACGGTGAGGTCGAGGCCGTCCAGAACGGGGCCGGAGCCGTAGCCGAACCGGACCCCGCGCAGCCGCAGTCCCAGCGGACCCGGCGGGACAGGAAGCGGGGAAGCGGGGGCGGGGGCCCCGGCCGGGGCGTGCACGGCCGCCCGGACCCGGGCGGCGGCGGCGCGCAGGCTGCCCGCCCGGCCCAGTGCGGCCGCCGATTCGGCCACCGGGGCCAGGGCGCCGAGGGCCAGGGCCATGGCGGCCGGGGCCCAGGCCCCGTCGAGACGCCCGCCGCCCGTCGCATGGGCGGCAGCGGCGACCACCCCGATGACAGCCGCGACGACGAGCAGATCACGGACCGCGCCGGCCCCCGTCTCCCAGGACTGCTCGGCCCGCTGGGCCCGGGCGAGCCGCCGGCCGCCGGAGCGCAGCCGGGCCCGGGTGCGGCCCAGGGCGCCCGCCATCAGCAGCTCCCGGAGGCCGTCGACGCTCTCCACGCTCTCCGCGGAGAGATCGGCCAGCGCGGCCCGGGTCCTGGCCCCGCGCTCGGCCCGGCCGCGCGCCTCCAGCAGGGGCGACCAGAGCAGAAGCAGGGCGGCGGGCACGACGGCGAGCAGCAGCCAGGGCCCGAGGACGCCCAGCAGGGTGGCGGCCACCGCGAAGACGAGCCCGGAGGCGAGGAGTTGGGCGATGGCGTGGGCGTAGAAGAACTCCAGCGCCTCCACATCGCCGAGCGCGGTCGCCGCGAGGTCACCGCTGCGCCGCCCCGCGATCCGCGCGGGGGCGGAACGGGCGAGCCCGTCGAAGACCCGGACGCGCAGCTCGGCGAGGACGCGGTAGGCGAGGTCGTGCGAGAGGTCCATCTCCCGCCAGGTGGCGAGCGCCCGGAGGAGGACGAGCCCGATGAGGACGGCCACGGTGGTGGGTGATGGGGGCCGGTGTCCGATGACGGCTGTGCCGACCGTGTGGGCGGCGAGGGTGACCAGGGCGACGAGGGCCGCTTGGTCGACGAGGGCGGCGAGACAGGTACGCAGGACGGTGGCGCGATGGGCTCCGAGGACGGGGAGGAGTGAGCGCAGGGCGCCGGAGCCCTGGGGGTGGCGGGGGGCACGGGTCCGGTCAGCGGCACGGTCGGACGAGGTCGTACGGGCGCCGGTGGGGCTGGGGTCGGATGCGGGCGTACAGGCCCCGGAAGGGCTCGGGTCGGGCGGGGTCATGCGGCGTGTTCCTCCTGGGCGGTGCGGCCCGCGGCGACGAGCGAGGCGTACACGCCGCCGTCCGCCAGCAGTCCGCTGTGGTCGCCGGACGCCTCGACCCGGCCGCCGTCGAGGACGACGATGTGGTCGGCGTGGCGTACGGCGTCGAGTCGGTGGGCGACGACGAGACAGGTCCGGCCCCGGCTCGCCGCGAGCAACTCCCGTACGATCCGGGCCTCGCCGCGCTCGTCCACCGCGCTGGTGGCCTCGTCCAGGATCAGGACCGGTGTGTCGGCCAGCAGGGCGCGGGCGAGGGCGAGGCGTTGGCGCTGGCCGCCGGAGAGCGTGGCGCCGCGTTCGCCGACGAGGGTGTCGTACCCCTGGGGGAAGGCGGTGATCTCCTGGTCGATGCCCGCCGCCCGGGCGGCGCCGCGCAGCTGTTGGTCGGTGGCGGCGGGGCGGGCGACGCGCAGGTTCTCGGCGATCGTGGCGTGGAAGAGGTACGTCTCCTGCGAGACGACGGCGATCCCCCGCCGCAGCGAGGCGAGGGTGTACGCGGCGGTCTCGGTCCCGCCGATCGTGACGCGCCCGCTGTCGGGGTCGCGCTGGCGCAGCAGCAGGCTCAGCAGGGTGGACTTTCCGGCACCCGAGGGCCCGACGATCGCCGTCGTGCGCCCGGCGGGTGCGGTGAAGGTGATGCCGTCGAGGGCGGGACGGCCCGCCCCGGGGTGGGTGAAGTGGACGTCCTCGAAGCGGATGGGGGCGCGGTGTCCCAGCGGGCGAGCGCCCTCCCCGGTCCGCGACGGCGGGGTCGGCGGTGCGCAGGGCGGCGATCCCGTCGGCGGCCGAGACCCCGAGGTAGCCCGCGTGCCACTCGCGGGAGAGGTCGCGGATGGGGCGGAAGCACTCGGAGGCGAGCATGAGCAGGAGGTACGTCCCGGTGGCGGCGGTGCGTCCGGTGGCCGCCGAGGAGCACGCCACCAGGACGGCGGCCGCGGTGCCGCCCTGCACGGCGAGGTCGGTGAGGCCGGTGTCGGCGAGCGAGACCCGCAGTTTGGCGACGGTCGCCCGGTGGAGCGCCGCCGACCGCTTCTCCAGCTTCTCCCGTACGCGGCCCACGGCACCGGCCGCGCGCAGGGTGGCCATGCCCTGCAACGCCTCCAGGTAGTCGGCGGCGAGGGCCTCGTAGGAGTCCCAGTGGTCCTTGCCCCGCCGGGCGAGCAGCCGGTCCCATCCACGCGGCCCCAAGAGCGCGAGCAGCAGGGCGAGCCCCAGGGCGAGGGCGGCGTACGGCTCTATGAGCGCTACGGCGACGAGCAGGAGCGGCGGGACGGCGGCGGTGATCAGCGCCTGCGGGAGGTAGCGGGAGACGTACGCGTCCACTCCTTCGACGCCGTCCACGAGCGTGGCGCGTACGGCTCCGGCCCGCGCGCCGGTGATCGCGGTGGGCCCGAGTTCGCCGAGGCGGGCCAGCAGGGTGTCGCGGAGCCGGATCCGGACGGCGGCTCCCGCCGTGACGGCGGTCAGCCGCTGGGCGCGGCCCAGCACGGCGCGGACAAGGACGACGGCGAGCACGGAGAGGAGGAGCGGCGCCAGGCCGGACGTGTCTCCCTGGGCGATCCGCGAGAGGACGACGGCGAGCAGTACGGCCTGGGCGAGGTGGGTGAGGGTGACGGCGGCGAGGAGCGCGGTGGCCCGGCCGAGGGGACGGCGGGCAGACCGGGCGGCGCGCAGGAGTTCGGGGTGGAGCATCATGGGCGTTCTTCCTTGCCCGACGGGGGCGGTGGGGCGGATGGTGCGGGATCGGCCGGCCCGGCGAGGGCCAGGCCGTGGACGATCCAGTCGTGTCCGGGGGCGTCGGCGAGCGCGGCACCGAGGTCGGCCTGTTGCCAGGAGCCGATGGGGCGCGAGCGGAGGCCGAGCGCGGTCGCGTGGGCCTGGGCGACCCCGGCGGCGTAACCGGCGGCGAGGTGGCTGCCGCGGATCAGGGCGGGCGAGGCGTCGGCGGGGCAGCCGTGGGCAACCAGCACCGCGCCCGCCGTGCCGATCCACCGCTGGCCCGCCGCCCAGCGGGCGAGGGTGGGGCGGGCGTCACCGAAGGCGAGGACCCCGGCGGTGGTGAGGAGCGCCGGAGCCTCGCCGCCGATCGCCGCGGCCCAGGCGGGTCCGTCCGGCCGGGCCTCCTCGGCGGTGGTCAGGATCCGGGCGAGCGGGTCCGGGGCGGGCGGGTGCGCCAGGTCGGAAGTGGGCGCGCTCCTTCGCGTACGGAGGGTGTCGTTTGTCAGCGGGGCGGGTCGGCGTCGGGCGGGGTGCCAGGTGGGAGCGGGGTGGGTGGGGGCCGCTGTCAGGTGTTCCAGCACTTGCCGGGTGTGCGCGAGTTCAGCAGATGGCGCGGACGCGGCATCGGGTTGCGGCGTCGGGGCGGTGGCGTGGGGCAGGGCAGCCCAGGCGGCCGACGGGCCAGTTGCGGGGACCGGCTGGTGAGCTGTGGACAACCACATGGCCAGGATCGGGAGTTCGGGCTCCGTTCCGGGCCACCGCTCGCTCCACTCAGCCGGTCCGGGCAGCCCCGCCGCCGCGGAGAGCTGGGCGCCGTCCGCGTCGAGGCAGACCCGTGCGCCGTGCGGTGCGGCGGCGAGCGCCAGGGCGGCTGCGGCGTGGCCCGCGTCCAGCAGGAGCAGCGGCCAGGCGCGGTGCCCGTAGTGCGCGACGGTACGGGCCGCCGTGACGGTGAGGACGACGACCGCCCCCGGGGGTGCGTCGGCGGGGGCCGGGCCGCGCGGATGGGCGCGGTGGGTGCGCGGGTCGTAGGCATACCGCCCGGGCGGCAGCGTGCAGCCGGGGCCGACGAGCAGGTGCGCCCGTACGGGATGGAGCGCGCCCGCCGAGGCGACGGGCCGCAGCCGACCCGTCGTCGACCCGTCGGGGGCGGCGAGCGACAGCCGCAGGAATCGATCCAGGTCCACCCCTCCACCGGCCCCCGCCAAAGAGAGCGCCGGGCCGCCCCACGGGAACACACGCTCCGGCAGGTACGGCACGGTGGGCGGCACACGGAGTGACCTGGCGTCGGCCAGGGCTCGGCGCAGGAGGCCGGGAGGAGCCTGGGTCATGGGAACGCGCTCCATCACATGTGGGGTGGCGGTGCGAGGGTGAAGTCCGCCGGGCCAGTGGGGACGTCGGTCCGCCAGCCCCGGGCGAGCGCGGCCTCGGCGAGGCGCGCGCAGCCGAAGTAGCCGAAGGCCGCGGGAGCGTTGGGGACCAGACCGGAGACCAGGACACGGGCGACGCGCAGTGCGGTCTCGGCGATGTCCTCGGTCGTGAGGTCCACGGTGATCACGCGGTGGCCGCCGGCGCGGAGGGCCGCGTCCAGGCCGGAGCGGCTGCCGGGAGCGACCTCGGTGACGGGGACGGTGCCCCAGACGGGTTCGGTGAAGCGGCGGGCCAGCGGGGCCATCCGGTCGTCCAGCCAGACCTGGACATGGGCGCCGAGGTCCCGTACGGCGGCGAACTGCGGTCCGCAGTCGTCGAGATAGCGCCGGTCGGACCGGTGGTCCAGGTAGAGGCCCCGGGCGAAGAGACCGGCCTCCACCGAACGGTGGACCCAGCCGTCGGCGTCCACCGCCCCTTGCGTGAACACCCAGGTGTGCACCGCCTCCAGCACCGCTTTGCGGGCCGCCTCCGCCGGGTCGTACCGGCAGGCGAAGCCGGCGGCGTGGATCCCGCGCCGGGGGTCGTGGACCAGGGCGGCCATGCAAGGGGCGAACTCGGAGGGCATCTCCACGATGTGGACGTCCAGTTCGGCGCCCGCCATGTCCTCGGTGAGGCCCGGCACGCTCGCCGGGTCGATGCCCCGGGTGGGCCCGTCCAGGTGCCACCACAGCTCCAGGGCGTCGCGCTCCACGACTTCGAGCAGCCCTCGCTCAACGGCGTCGTCGAGGCCTTGGCCGGTGGCTATGCCCGCGTAGTTGAGGTGGTGGGTTCGAGGCAGTGAACGCAGCTCGCCCTGGCGCCAGTTGAGGTGGGTGAGCGCTACGGGGGCCCAGCAGGGTCGGCCGTTCTCGGTGGCCCGTGTCCACAGTGCCGGTGTGTCGGGGGTGAGTTGGGCGTACGGGAATCCTGGGCGCTCGTGCTGCCATGAGGCGTACGAGGGCACCGCCCCGGGTCCGTACAGCCGCAGTCCCTCCGCCTCCAGCTCGGCGGCCGTGGCCCTGCGCGGTGCGTCGGGGTGACCGGGCGGCGGGACGCGGTTGCCGCAGTACCGTTCCACGGCCTCGGCGACGGCGGCGATCCAGGCGCCCTCGGGGTCCCCGAAGGTGGTGCCGAGCGAGACCCGGTCGGCGGGCCAGGCGCCGAGGCGGCGGGCGTCGGCGACCTCGGCGGTCATCGCGGTGTAGCGGGGCGGCGCGCCTTCCGGGTGTTGGACGGGCTCCACACCCCGGATCACCCCGCAGACGGGGTCGACCAGGGCTTCGATGGGCAGGGTGCTGGTCAACGGCATATCTCCGGTACGGGCTCGACGTAACGACGCCGGGCGACGACGGTCAGGTGCAGGGCGCTGCCCCGGGCCGTGACGGCTCTGCGGGACGGGGCGAGGCGGGTGGCGGTCACCGGGTTCTCGCCGGTGTGCGGGTTGCGGGCGTGGGCCGGGAAGTGGTGTCCGGCGATCTCCGTGCGGAGCCTCGTCCCGGCGGGCAGCCGGCGGCCCAGGGTGCCGAGGGGCACGGTGATCTCCACGGTCTCCCCGGGCGGGTCGGTGCGCCGGACGATCCCGAACGCGAGCGGCTCCGCACGGCCGGCCGGGTCGAGGGCGGTGACGCGTACGGCCCAGTCGGCGGCGGGAGTGTCGGCGGTGGCGTGGAGCCGGGCGGTGGCGGGCCCGAGGAGGTCGAGGGGGCGGGGCAGGGGCGGGGAGAGGAGGAGGCAGCGATCGGCGGGGGTGGCGTCGGCGGGTACGGACAGGTCGTCGGAGCGGACCGGGCGGGCCGGGTCGGCGGTGAACTCGGCACCGTGCAGAAGACGTAGGCCGGATGGAGCGTCGAAGGGCCAGGTGGTGGTGCGCGTCGAGGAGTCCGTCGGTCCCTGCGCGTCACCTCCCCGTACGCCGTGCCAACGGCCGCTGCCACCGAGGGTGATGACCCCGCGCCGCTCGGGTTCCAGCCGTCCGGCGAGTGCGGCGCGGGCCCACCGTACGTACAGCGCACCGAGGTTGACACGGTCGGCTGCGATCTCGGTCCGGTCGGCGGTGAGGCGGTGGCCCCAGGGCCCGAGCAGCAGGCGGGCGGGGCCGCCCCAGCCGGACCACAGCGCCATGGTGTCCTCGGCGAAGGGATCGCGGGTGCCGCCCACGGCGAGAAGCGGGAGCGGGGAGGCGGAGCCCCGCAGCACGGTCCGGCCACGGGGGCAGGCGCCCCAGAGCTCGGGCCAGGAGGGCAGGGCGCGGCCCAGGCGGTCGGGCAGCCGGGTGAGCGGGAGGTGCTCCAGCAGGCGGGGGTCCTCGGCCAGGGCGCGGGTCAGCGCGCCGGGGGCCGAGTCGGGGCGGTCGCCGTGCGCGGCCCACCAGCCGGCGCGGGCCCAGAGCCGTTCGGGCCCCCCGGGTTCGCGGGCGGTCTCGGCGAGGCCGAGGGCGGGGACGGCGGCGATGACGGCGTCCGGCCGGCCGTCGCCGGGCGGGCCGAGCGCGGCGGCGAGGGCGCAGTGGGCGGCGTAGGAGGCGCCTGCGGCGACGACCGGGCCGCCGCCGCTCCACGCCTGCTCGCGTACCCAGGCCATGGTCGCGGCACCGTCGCCCTCCTCGTGCTCCCGGTAGGGGTGCCACGGTCCCGGCGAGCCGTGCCGGCCGCGTACGTCCTGGGCGAGGGCCGCGAACCCGTGGGCCGCCCAGCCGCGCAGCTCGGCACGGTGGGCGGCGCGGCCGTAGGGGGTGCGGATCACGACGGCGGGGTGGGGACCCGGCGTGTCCGGGAGGTGGAGATCGGTGGCGAGAGGGGTGCCGTCGGGGGCGGGGATGTACACGGTTGAGGTGTTCGGGCGGCCGTCCTCGCGGTGGGCCGTGCCCACGCCGCCGCCCACGGCGTTCACGCGTTCACCCGCGCGGCAGGTGACCTTCGTGCCGTGGCGGCCGGCAGCGGGGCGACCTCCGGGACCGGGAGCGCGGGGTGCTCGGTCACCGTCAGATCGCGCAGATCGACCCGGCGCAGTCGGCGGCGGGCGGGGAGGGTGGCCCCTCGGGGCGGTTCGCCGTTCGCCCAGGCGATCAGGTCGGCGGTGAGCAGTGCGGCGATCAGGGCGGCGGACGCCTGGGTGGGATGGGGTCCGGTGTCGGGGGTGCGGTGGCCGGCCCAGTAGGCGGCGAGTTCGCGGTGGGCGGCGGTCGCCGCGAGTCTGCGCAGGCGGACATGGGCGGCGGTGACATCGCCGGGGGCCGAGGCGAGGGGTTCGATCCAGGCGTGGGCGCCTTCGCGATGGCAGCGGAGCCAGGCGGTGTGCCCGGCGGGCAGCCGGTCGGCCGCGTCCCACAGCCCTTCCGGTACGGGTGAGTCGAGACACCAGACCACGGCGGTGTCCCGCTCCCCCGCGAGTGCGGCCACGCCGTCGGCGGTGGCGGGACGGACCTCGGCCCCTTCCGCCGCGGCGAAGCGGGACAGCGGCCCGGTGAGTACGGGGTCACCCAGGAGATGGACGGTCCGGCCGGTGAGCGGAGGGCGGCGGGGTTCGGTCACCGCGTGCCCGGCCTCCTCGAACGCCGTTACCAGGTCGTCGAGTTCGGCTGACTCCACAGGCGCCCCCTCTCCCGGTGCCAGTCGGCCGACCAGCTCTTCGGTGCCGACGCGTCCGGTGTCGATGCGGAGGAACTCCCCGTCGGAGGTGCGGAGCACGGGCCGGCCACCGGGGACGGTGACGATCCCGGCGCCGGGGGCGAGTCGACTGCGGTTCACGGGGAGCCTCCGATGGGCGTCGTACGGGAATGAGCGTGCGGTGCGAACGGGACGGGCCCGTCCGGGGTTTCGCCCGGACGGGCCCGCCACGCGAGGAACGGGAGCCTGCCTCAGCGGCAGGTTCCGCTTACTTCTCGTCCGCGGTGTCGGCCTCGACGGCGTCGTCGAAGGGGTTCTCGACGAGGGCGTTCGAGTGGGTGGCGGAGAGGTGGGCGAGCTGGCCCTGGTCCGCGATCGGGCTGAACACCTTGTTGTGCTCCATGAGTTGAAGCCTCCATTCGGATCGGTTGGTGATGGTTGCGACGCTGTTCTCTGCCGCACCACAGACACTAATGAATATGATTTTCATTCCGCAATAGCTGGAGCGGATCGAGAGGGTGATCTGGGTAACAGACGGGCCAGCCGCCCTCGGCATCGGTCCCCACCCGCCCCTGAACTCCCAGCACTTCGGCCAGCAGCCGCTCCGTGACCACCTCTCCGGGCGGGCCGTCGGCGGCGATGCGCCCCTCGCGCAGCGCGACGATCCGGTCCGCGAACCGCGCCGCGTGGTTGAGGTCGTGCAGCACCATCACCACCGTGAGCCGCCGCTCACCGCGCAGCCGTACGACCGTCTGGAGCACCTCCAGTTGGTGCCGCAGATCCAGATACGTGGTGGGCTCGTCCAGGAAGAGGACCGGGGCATCCTGCGCCAGCGCCATGGCCAGCCGCACCCGCTGCCGTTCACCGCCCGACAGCGCGTCCACCGGCCGGTCCGCCCAGCCGGTGACGCCGACATCGGCCAAGGCCCGGGCCGTCACCTCGTCGTCGCCGTCCCGCAGCATGCCGAGCGGCCCCCGGGCGGCGTAACGGCCCTGGCGGACCAACTGCCGTACCGTCAGCGCCGGTACGGCCGGGGCCGACTGGTGGAGCAGGGCCACGCGGCGGGCGGCGGCCCGTCTGGGCAGGTGCGCCGCGTCGTCCCCTTCGAGCAGGACCCGGCCACCGCTCGGAGTGAGCAGGCCGGCGGCGAGCTTGAGGAAGGTGCTCTTGCCGCAGCCGTTCAGGCCGATGAGGGCCACGAGTTCGCCCGCTCCGATGCCCAGGTCGATCCCGCGCAGCACCTCACGCCCCGGATAGCCGAAGCTCAGCCGTTCCGCCCGGACCACGTCCGGTGCTCGCGCCGCGTCGTTCCTCCCGTCCGCTGCCTCCGCCACGCCCCTGCCCCCGTCCGTCGTGACATCTCTCGTACGTGCTGCCATCTCCGGCCTCCTCCCCGTCATCGTTCGTCCGTCCGTCGCCGCGCCACGACCAGCAGCAGCCCGGCCCCGACGAAGGTGGTCAGCGCGCCGACCGGCAGGGTGAGCCGGTCCGCGTCGAGGGCCACCACCAGGAGCCGGGAGAGCAGTTGGGCCGCCGCGTCCGCCCCGCACACCACCACCGCACCGAGCAGCGCGGCCCCGGGAAGGGCGATGCGCAGGTCGGCCCCGAAGACGGCCAGCGCCAGATGCGGCACCAGCAGGCCCACGAAGCCGAGCGCCCCCACGGCGGAGACCGCTCCCGCCGTCAGCGCCACGGCGCACACGAGTGCGGCGGCGCGGCCGCGCCCCGGGTTCAGCCCGGCGGCAGAGGCCTGTTCGTCGCCGCAGCGCAGCAGGGTCAGCGGCGCGGAGAGCAGCCACGCGGCGGCACCCCACACCAGCGCCCACGGCCAGAGCAGGTGCCAGTGCTGCCAGACACGGCCCTCGGTGGAGCCGATCAACCACTGGACCACGCTGCCGAGTTCACCCGGGGCAACCAGGAGGACGACGGCGGTGAGTCCGGCGAGGACCGCCGACACCAGGACCCCGTACACGGCGGTCTGCTCGGGGTCGCCCTTCTCCCGTCCCGCGAGCAGCCACAGCAGCCCCGCGCCCGCGAACCCGCCGAGGCAGGCCGCCACGACGACGGCCGTCGGGGAGCCCCAGCCGGCCAGGCCGAGACCGGTGGCGGCGACCGCGCCGAGGACCGCGCCGGGGGTGACCCCGGTGACCTCGGGCCCGGCCAGCGGATTGCGCAGGGCCGACTGGAGGACGAGCCCGGCGACACCCAGGCTCGCCCCGGCGACCAGCGCCACCAGCAGCCGCGGAAGCCGGAGTTGGAGAACGATGTGCTCGGCCATCGGGTCGCCGCCCCCGCCGAGGAGTACGGCCCGTACCCCCTCGCCGGTGACGCCCCGCCCCGCGAACAGGTCCGCGCAGGCGGCGGCGCAGACGAGCACCGCCAAGGCTCCCATCCGGACGCCGGGCGAGCGCCACACCGGCCGGGGTGGCGCGGGCGCCGCTTCCATGACGCTCATCGCTCCGCCTTCCGCAGGAGAGGTGACGACTCGACCGGCCCGCTCCGAACCGGCAGGACAGGCCCGATGGGCCCCCGGACCTTCGCCGCCCGCCGCCCCCGCTTCAGCAGCACCACCCCGACCGGCACCCCGACCAGGGCCGTCCACGCCCCGACGGGCGTCTCGACCGGTGCGAGTGCCAGCCGTGCGGGCTGGTCCGCGCAGAGCACCACGACCGCCCCGCACAGCGCGGACCGGACGAGCCAGCCCGCCGCCCCGCCGTCCGGCCGCAGCCGTCGGGCCAGGTGGGGCGCGAGGAAGCCGACCCAGGCGACCGGGCCGCAGACCGCCACGACGGGGGCGATCAGGACGACGGCGATGCCCAGCGCGGCGACCCGGGCACGTTCGACGCGTACCCCGAGCGCACGGGCGTCGTCGTCGCCGAGCCGCAGCACGCCGAGCACCGGCACACAGAGCACGAGCGCGGGCACCGCCACGGCCAGCCAGGGCAGCAGCCCGGTGACGTCGTCCCAGGTGCGGGCGGACAGACTGCCCAGCAGATAGCGGTAGATGAGCTGGAGGTCCAGTTGGTCGGCCATCACCATCAGCACCAGCAGCCCGGCCTGGAGCGCGGCGGCGACGGCGGCCCCCGTCAGCAGCACGGAGGACGGGCTGCGCCCGAACCCGGCGGCCACCAGCGTGAGCAGCCCGCCGAACGCGGCCCCGGCCAGGGCCAGGAAGGGCTGGAGGCCGAGCGGTACGGAGAGGGCGAGCACCAGCGGCGCCGCCACCCCCAGCGCGGCGCCGGAGGAGACGCCGAGCATCTCCGGGACGGCGAGCGGATTGCGTAGCGCCTCCTGGAGGACGAGGCCCGCGGCGCCCAGGCAGGCACCGGCGACCAGCGCCAACACCATGCGGGGCAGTCGTAGTTCGGTGACGACGAGCCCCGCGAGGCCGTCGGAGCCCAGCGTGGTGAGGAGCTGTCCGGGCGGGACGTGGGGCGTACCGAGGCTGAGCGCGCACACCCCGCTCACCACAGCCGCGACCGTCAGGCAGACGGCGGCCACGGGCAGCCGCCCGGGCCGCATGGGGCCGCCCCTCACCGCACCGCGTCCCCCCGTGGTGTCCCCTGTGCGGCCGGGTGCTCCGGTGCCGGCCCTCACCGCAGTGCGGCCGTCGCCTCGTCGAGGACGATGCCCAGGGACCGGGTGCCGCGCCCCTTGGCCCAGACCTCGGAATCGACCTCGATGACCTTGCCGTTCCTCACCGCCGGGATCCGCGACCAGAGCGGGTTCTTGGCGAGCTTGTCGGAGAGCTTGCCGTCCGGGGCGCCGAAGGAGAGCGTCTCCACGAACAGCACGTCGACATCCCGGGCAAGGATCTCCTCCAGGCTGTAGGAGCCGTCAACTCCCCTGCTCTTCCAGGGGTAGTGGGAGATCTTCGGGAAGAGCCCGGCCGCCACATCGGTCTCCGGGGTGGCCACGCCGAAGTTCTCGTCGCTGCCGAAGATGATCAGCGCGGTCTTGTCGCTCCTCGCTTCCTCCGCCTCGGCCAGCCGGGTGCGGAACGCCCTCTCGGCCTTCTCCCCCTCTGCCGTACGGCCGGTGAGCGCGGCGAGGTCCCGCAGGTAGCCGACGCTGTCCTTCCAGGAGCCGGGCTGTACCGGCCAGAAGGTGGTGGCGCCCTTCAGGGCGGGGGCGAGCTTGCCGTGGGTGTCCTCCAGGCCGATCACGAGGTCGGGGCGGTGGGAGAGTATCGCCTCGACCTCGGGGCTCAGGAAGCCGCCGGGCACGACGGGGACCTTCGCCGCCTTCTCCCTGCCCAGGAACTCGGGGTGCGCCAGCACCGCGGAGTTGGTGGCGGCCGGGCTCATGCCCAGCTCCACGAGGATGTCGTCACAGAGGGCCACCAGGCAGACGATCTTCTGCGGCGGCTCCTCCAGGGAGACCGTGACGCCCTTGGCGTCGGTGATCCGGGTGGTGGCCTTGATGGGCCGCACCTCGGTACTCGTACGGGGTCCGGCCCCGGCCGCCGGTTCGGCGGTCCCGGACTCGCCGCCCGTCGTGCCGCAGCCGGCCAGCAGCCCTCCCAGTACGGCGATCGCGGCCCAGCGGCGGACTCTCAGTGCGGTGCGTGGCATCAGCTGTCTCTCAGATTCTGTACGGCCCCGGGGAGAAGGCAGGTGCGACGGCGGGGCCCCGGGAGCCATCCCCACCACAGACCGGAACCTTACACATGATTATCATTTCCAATAAAGCGGGCCAAGACCTCCCGCCGCGACGGCCGACCCATCAACCCACCCCAGGAGACCGCCATGCCCCACGTCCCCCACCTGCCACCCCGCCTCCTGGTCGCCGACCAGGTCGCCGGTCGCATCAGCCTGTTGGACCTCCCCGACGGTGACGAGCGGGCGGCACTGCACCACCGGCACCTCGCCGAGCACGCGGGGTTCCTCGCGCTCCCCGACGACCTGGTCGCCTGCGTGGACGACCGGGCGGGCGAACTGCTGGTCCTCGATCCGTACGGCCCCGACACCGGCCACCCCCTGGTCCGGCGCCGGATACCGGTCGCGGTGCCCGCCGAACATCTGGCGGGGGCACCCGGTGGCCGGCACCTCGCGGTGACCACCGGCCTCGGACGTAACGAGGAGGCCTGGACCGGACTGCTGACCGCCGTCGACCTCGACGCACCGGACGGCGCCGTCGCCGTACGCGTGCGGGGGCGGATCGGCGAGCCGGGGGTGACGGTCCTCGGCGGGCCGTCGCCGCTCGTGGTGCTGCGCCACCGCGAGCCGGGCGAACTCCTGGTCCACCGGCACCGCGACCTGATGGCCGCACCCCCGTCGTGCCCGCCGGTGGAGCCCGTCCAGCGCATCGGGCTGCCGGACGCCGACGGACACGGGGATGCCCACGACCCGGCCACCGGGCAGGTGTTCGCCGCGGCGGGCTCGGGTGTGCACCGCGTCCGGAACGACGGGCCGGGGCTCACACCGGAGCCACCTCTGCCATGGGCCGCCGACGGACGTACGGGAGGCCGGGGCTACTACCTGCGACTCGACCCCGTACGGCGCACCCTCTGGTCCTGCGTACGCGGCGGGCCCACCGCGCCCGGGCAGTGGCCGGAGTGGACCAACGACGCCTGGTGGCACGGCCTGGACTCGGGCACCACGGGGAGGCTGGAGCTGGGGCCCGGGCTGGTGTTCCGGCTCGCCGTGACCGCCCGGCACATCGCGTACTCCCGCGTCCACCCCGACGGGGACGAGCTGATCCTGCTCGCCGCGCCCGCCACCCCGGGCACCCGGCCGCACATCACCGCCCGCCTCCCGCTGCCCGCCATGTCCGGCGCGCCCCGGCGCGGCGGCACCCCCTGGGACGGTGTCCAGCGGCGGGCGATCGCCGCCTCGCCCGGCGCCGGGCTGGTCGCGGTCAGCCGGGGCGGCCATGGCGAGGTGCACGTCTTCGACGCCGACCGCGCCGAGCCGGTCACCACCCTCACCCTCCCCACCCCACTCGACGACGGCGGCCACCTCGCGCTGATCACCCCCGGCGACGGCGCGCACGCCGACCCCGTGGGGAGGTGACCGACCCCCCCCGGATCACAACTTGGAAACGACTTCCATTTCCATATACGGTCGACGTCATCGGCCCACCCCCAGCCGCCATCCGCACGGACGGCGGCCCGCACACCCCAGGAGAGATCCATGGCAGTTCCGAAGCGGAAGATGTCCCGGAGCAACACCCGCCACCGGCGGGCCCAGTGGAAGGCCACCGCGCCGCAGCTCGTTCCGGTGACGATCGAGGGCACCGTGCACCAGGTGCCGCAGCGGCTGGTGAAGGCGTACGAGCGCGGCCTGATCCGGCCGGAGGGCTGAGCCCGGAGGACAGGACGAGGGGCGGGTGGTGACGCGGCACGATCGCCGCGCCACCACCCGCCCCTCACGCACTCAGGCCCGCGTCACCAGGAGGACTTGGTCACTCCGGGCAGGAATCCGGCGTGCGCCTGTTCGCGCATCCGGACCCGGGAGAGGCCGAAGGTGCGCAGGTACCCCCGGGGCCTGCCGTCTACGCTGTCCCGATTGCGGACCCGCGTGGCGCTGGCGTCGCGCGGCTGACGCCTCAACTCCGCCACTGCCGCGTCACGTTCGGCCGCCGGAGTGCCCGGGCGACGGACGATCTCCTTCAGTTCGGCCCGGCGGGCCGCGTACCGCTGGACGATCGCCTTGCGCTTCTCGTTCTGCGCGATCTTGCTCTTCTTGGCCATCAGACCTTCCCTCCCCGGGCGCGGATGCGCGCGACGGCGGCCTCGATGCCGATCGCGTCGATCGTCTTGATCGCGCGGGCACTGAGCGTCAGCCGTACATGACGGCCCTCACCGGGGAGCCAGTACCGCTTGCGCTGGACATTCGGGTCGAACCGGCGTGACGTACGGCGGTGCGAGTGGGAGATGGCGTTGCCGAATCCCGGCTTGGAGCCGGTCAGTTGGCAGTGGGCGGACACGGAAGTTACCTGCCTCTCATCGATGCATCCATTATTGAAAATGGAAACCATTGCCATATAGTAGCGCCCATGGCTCGCAACGAAGTACGCCCGGTCATCAAGCTCCGCTCCACGGCGGGGACCGGCTACACCTACGTCACCCGCAAGAACCGCAGGAACGACCCGGACCGCATGGTGCTGCGCAAGTACGACCCGGTCGCCCGTCGCCATGTCGACTTCCGCGAGGAGCGCTGAGGTCACCCCGGCCCGCCTCGCAGCAAACCCCCCGACCCGCTAGGACCCCCTCATGAAGCCCGGAATCCACCCCGCCTACGGCCCCGTCGTCTTCCGTGACAAGGCCGCCGACTTCGCCTTCCTCACCCGCTCCACGCTCACCAGCGACAAGACCGTCGAGTGGGAGGACGGCCGCACCTACCCGGTCGTCGATGTGGAGATCTCCTCCGCGAGCCACCCCTTCTACACCGGCACCGCTCGCGTCCTGGACACCGCCGGCCGCGTGGAGCGCTTCGAGCGCCGGTACGGGCGCGGTGAGGCACGGTGACGGAGGAACAGCGGCGGAAGCTGCCCGTCGTCATCGTCTGCGGGCTGCACTCCGAGGTGCGGCGCGAAGTGGTGGAAGCACTGCTCACCCAGGTGCCGCACAGCGTCGCGCTCCACCACGACCTGGCCACGGCGACCGACGGGACCGTACGCCGCACCCTGCGGGACGCCGCCGGGGAGCTGTCGGCCGGGGAGACGCCGCTGGTCAACGACTGCGCGTGCTGCGCGCTGCGGGAGGACCTGATCCCCGAACTGCAACGGCTGGCGGACAGCGGGCTGGCCCGGCTGGCCGTCCTGGAGCTCTGGGACTCCGTGGAGCCGAAGTCGATGGCCGAAGTCATCGCGGTGCACGGGGCCGACAGCTTCGAGGTGACCAATGTGATCACCGCGGTCGATCCCACCCTCGTCCTGCCGTGCCTCACCAACGGCGACGACCTGGCGGAGGCCGGTCTCGCGGCGGCCCCCGCCGACCAGCGGACCATCGGGGACACCTGGGCCCGGCAGGTGGAGTACGCCCCCGTCCTCGCCGTGGCCGACAGCCCGGCCGCCGACGACGAGGACCGGGCGCTGATCCGTCAGCTGAACCCGATGGCGCGTCAGGTCACTTCGGAGGCAACTGAGTTGGCGCGTCTCGCGGTCGCCGGTTTCGATGTGGAGGCGGCTGCCGCAGGTCAGCATCCGGCCTGTGCGCTGCTGCCGCAGGAGGCGGAGGAGGCCGGGGTCTCCACGCTCGTCTGGCGGTGCCACCGCCCTTTCCACCCCGAGCGGCTCTATCAGGCGCTGGAAGACCTGTGCTGTGCGGCGGCCCGCAGCCGGGGCCGGTTCTGGCTCGCGGACCGGCCCGACACCCTCCTCTCCTGGGACGCGGCGGGCGGCGCCCTCTGCGTGGAGAACACCGGCCCCTGGCTCGCCTCCCTCCCCGATGCCGCCTGGGCCCTGGTGCCGCCCTACCGGCGGGCCGCCGCCGCGCTGGACTGGCACCCCGAGCACGGCGACCGCTGCCAGCACCTGGTCTTCGTCTCCCCCGGTCTCGACCGTGACGGGCTGACCGGGCTGCTGGAGTCGTGCCTGCTCAGCGACGAGGAGTACCGGGCGGGGCGGGAGGCGTGGAAGAGCCTCCCCGCCGCGTTCGACGCACTCCTCGACCCGGTGTGAACCGGCAGGCCACCCCGTACCCCCGACCACCCGCACAAGGAGCCCCGATGGCACGCACGCAGGACCCCCGTAAGCCCGTCAAGGCCCGTCCCAACCCGCTCGACGCGGCGAAGATCACGTACATCGACTACAAGGACACCGACCTGCTGCGGCGGTTCATCTCCGACCGCGGGAAGATCCGCAGCCGCAGGGTGAGCCGGGTGAGCGCCCAGCAGCAGCGGCAGCTCGCCACGGCCATCAAGAACGCCCGCGAGATGGCACTGCTGCCGTACTCAGGTTCGGGCAAGTAGCCCGCCGTCGCCCCTGTCACGGCAGGGGCGACGGGCGCTCGGGATGCAGCACCGTGGCAGGCCGAGCACCATGAACGTATGGGCACAGACACCTCCCAGGGGGACGGCCCGGAGTCGGCGTCGTCAGGCTCGGCGGCCACGGGTCGCCGGGCCGGATCCCCGAATCAGAGCCTCGCTCTCGCGGCCATGCTGTTCGCCGTGTCGATGACGTTCATCGACCAGACGATCGTCGCCATCGCAGCACCGGACATCATTCACGAACTGGGCCTCACCTCAACGCAGATGCAGTGGGTGGTCAATGCCTATCTGCTCACCCTGGCCGCGTTCTTCGCGCTGGGCGGGCGGCTGTCCGACATCTACGGGCACCGCCGCGTGATGCTGATCGGCACCCTGGTGTTCGTCATCTCCTCCGCGATGTGCGGTGCCGTGCCGGCCGGGGACTTCGCGCAGGCCTGGCTGATCGGGTTCCGTGCCGTGCAGGGCATCGGCGCGGCCCTGATGTTCCCGGCCGCGCTGGCCGTGGTCATCGCCGTGTTCCCGGTGGAGCGGCGGGGGCGGGCGCTGGCGCTGTTCTTCGGGCTCTCCGGGGCTCTCACGGCCGTCGGCCCGCTGCTCGGCGGCTGGCTCACCGCGTGGACGTGGCGTGCGATCTTCTGGGTCAACGTGCCCGTCGCCGTCATCGCCATCGTGCTGACGCTGCTGGCACGCATCCCGGACCGGTCGCGGCGCGAGCCGTTGGATCTTCCCGGTGCCGCGCTCGTCGCGGTCGGGATGGGACTGACGGTGCTGGGCCTGCAACAGGCGTCGACCTGGGGCTGGAGCTCCGTCGTCACGTGGGCGTGCATCGTGGTCGGGCTGCTGGTGCTGGGGTTCTTCTGCCGGTTCGAACTGCGGGTGCGGTTCCCGCTCATCAAGCTCCAGGTGTTCCGCGACCGGGCGTTCCGGATCGACAACGCGGTGCTGTTCTTCTCGATGATGGCGTTCGTGCCGGTCTTCTTCTTCGCCTCCGTGTACGCGCAGGTCTCGTTGAGCGCCTCGCCGAACCAGGCGGCGCTCTACCTGCTGTACTTCTTCATCGGCTTCGGCCTCGCCTCCCAGTGGGGCGGCCGCATCCTGGACAAGCGCGGTGCCCGCCCGGCGCTGAAGCTGGGCACCGCGCTCGGTGCGGTCGGATTCTTCCTGTGGGCCCAGAAGTTGACGACGCTCTCCATGCACGACCAGTGGCTCTACGCGGCCATGGCCGGCGCCGGGATCGGGCTGCTGCTGGCGCCGGCCTCCACGGACGCGGTGAACCGGGCGATCGGCGCTTCGTACGGTGAGGTCACCGGGATCACCCAGACCGTGCGGAACTTCGCGGCCAGCATCGGACTCGCCGTGTTCGGCACGGTGTTGACGCATCGGACGATCACCAATGTGGAAGGCACGCTGGTCGGCAAGGGCGTGCCGGAAGGTGCGGCTGGCGATGCCGCTCAGTCGGTCGCACAGGCGGTGACCGGCCAGGCCGATACCCGCGGCCCTTCCGGGACGGGGCCGGTGGCCGATGCGGTGAAGGACTCGATGCAGGCGATCCGGATGGACTTCGCCCAGGCCAACCAGTGGGTGTTCTACGGGATGGCGATCGTGCTGGCCATCGCGTTCCTGTTCGCACTGCGTCACCCGGGGACCCGGGTGACGCAGGATTCCCCCAAGAGTGCCGAACAGGCTCAGAACGAGTAGACGGCGCTGTCGTTCATGCTGCCGGCCAGTTCGCAGGCGTTGCCGTACGTCGTCGAGAACATCACGCGCTTGCCGTGCCAGACACCGTGGGCGGTGATGACGACCGGGTCCCACTGCCGGGTACACATGCGGTCCGGCGAGGTCTTGGCCAGCGCGGTGAACTGACCCCCCACCGAATCGAGTTCGGCGCACGCGGCCTTCGGGTCCGGGTGGGTCCCCCGGGCGCTAGGGGCGCAGGTGAGCGTGACCGCCCGCTGGACCGTCGCGGTGAGCGGGTCCTCGCCCTGGGCCACGGTGAGGACGAGGGCGGAGGGCGCGTAGAGGCTCTGCGCCCTCGCCGGTGCCGCGTGGGCGGAGGTGGCGGCGACACCGCCGAGGACCAGGGCGCTCGCGGCGACTGTTGCGAAGATAGCGTGACGGTTGTGTCGCATGAGTGAAAACTCCTCGCTCGGGTGCTGATTGCGGTCAGGAGTCTTGCGTATGCGGAAAGTAGGCGCACATCGACGGCCCGCTTCCAGCCGCAGACGTTCGTTCGAGCCGACCGGATGGTCGTTCGGGCAGCTCACATGGGCCGCGAGGTTCGTCCAGCATATGGACAGCCGTCGACGGTTCAACGGAAAACTACCGCCTGACCTGCAATGACTCCGAAGCGACCGGAAACCTCCACGAGCCGCTTCGACTGGAAAGCAACGCCATCCGGGGCGGCTCCGGACCCCTGCGACGCCACCCGCCGGAGCACGTGAGCGACCGGCGGCACCCCTTCGCGACCCCCGGAACTGAGACTTCCGCATACCGGGTGAACCGCCGAATTAAGGTTAGGCTACCCTCACCGACGTGATCGCTCCTGCCCACGCCCGTGAAGACAGCCCACCGCTCCGGCGTACCGCGCCCGACCCCTCCTCGGGTCCCGACAGCCACATAGGCCCCTCCGGCCACGTCGGCCTGGACGCCCGTGACATGACCGTCGCCTACGACCGGGCCGACGTCGTCCACGGGGCAGATCTGCGGCTGCCGCGCGGCCGGGTCACCGCCCTCATCGGGCCGAACGGCAGCGGGAAGTCCACCCTGCTCCGGGCCGTCGCCCGGCTCCACAGGGCCCGTACCGGCACGGTGACCGTCTCCGCCCCGGGCGACGACGAGCCGGTCGACGCCCTGGCCCTGTCACGTAACGACTTCGCCCGACGCATCACCCTGCTCGCCCAGAGCCGCAACGCACCTGCGGGGCTCAGCGTGCGGGACGTGGTCGGATTCGGCCGCCACCCCTACCGGGGACGGCTGCGCGGGAGCGACCCCGAAGGCGCCCGGACCATCGACCACGCGCTCGCCGTCACCCATCTCACCGACTTCGCCGAGCGCGGTGTCGAGAGCCTCTCCGGCGGCCAGTTGCAGCGCGTCTGGTTCGCCTGCTGTCTCGCGCAGGACACCGACGTGCTGCTGCTGGACGAGCCGACGACCTACCTCGACCTGCGCTACCAGGTGGAGATCCTCGATCTCGTCCGCGACCTCGCCGACACCCACGGCGTGACCGTCGGGGTGGTCCTGCACGACCTGGACCAGGCCGCCGCCGTCGCCGACCAGGTCGTCCTGCTCTCGTCGGGGCGCATCGCCGCCTCCGGCACCCCCGCCGAGGTCTACGAATCCGAGCGGCTCACCCAGACCTACGGCATCCGGATCGACGTCGAACCGGACCCCTCCACCGGCATCCCGCGCACCCGCGCGGTGGGCCGCCACCACCTCCGTACCGAAAGGCCCCGAACCTCCTCATGAAGAACCAGCACCTGGTCTGGCCCGCCCTCGCCGCCACGGCCGCCCTCTCCCTCGCCGGCTGCGGCACCACCGAGGCGCCGAAGAAGGAGTCCGCCAAGGAGACCTCGGTGACCGTCACCGACTCCCGCGGCAAGAAGGTCACCCTCGACGGTCCGGCCAAGCGGGTCGTCGGCACCGAGTGGAACGTCGTCGAGACGCTCGTGACGCTCGGCGTGCAGCCGGTCGGCGTCGCCGACGTCAAGGGCTACACGGCGTACGACAAGTCCGCGCCGCTCACCGGCGACGTCAAGGACATAGGCACCCGCGGCGAGCCCAGCGTCGCCACCGTGGCCGGTCTGAAGCCCGACCTCATCGTCGCCACCACCGACCTCTCCGACTCGGCCGTCGCGCAGCTGTCCAAGGCCGCACCGGTCGTCGTGGTGCGCTCGGCCGACGCGAGCCGGCAGATCGACCAGATGGTCGACAACGTCAACCTCATCGCGGAGGCCACCGGCACCGAGGAGAAGGCGGAGAGCGAGATCGCCTCCTTCCGCAAGGCGGTCGAGGACGGCAGGAAGAAGCTCGCGGCGGCCGGTCTCGCCGGCAAGGAAGTGGCTTTCGCCGACGGCTGGCAGGAGGGCAACCAGGTCTCGGTGCGCCCGTACGTCAAGGGCTCGCTGATCTCCGACGTCAACACCGAACTCGGCCTGGCCGACCCGTGGAAGCTCAAGGGCGACAAGGCCTACGGTCTCGCGGCCACCGATGTCGAGGGGCTGACGAAGATCGGCGACGCGCGGTTCACGTACATCGCCAACGACTCCGACGGCGGTGACCCGTTCGCCGGCGGGCTCAAGGACAACGCGGTGTGGAAGTCGCTGCCGTTCGTGAAGAGCGGCCAGGCCCACCGGCTGCCCGACGGCATCTGGATGTTCGGCGGGACCGCGGCCATGCGCGCGTACATCGACGCCGTCGTCGGCGCGCTGACCTCCTGACGATGAGCACCCGCACCGCTCCCGCACCGCCCGCCGCCGTCGACACGGTGGCGGGCGCGGCCGGCCCGGCCGAGGCACCCTCCCCCGCCGCGCCCGGCCGCCGCGGCCGCCTGCTCCTCCTCGCGCTCGCCGCGCTCCTGGCCCTCTGCGCCCTCGCTGTCGTCCACCTGAGCCAGGGCACGGCCGCCGTCGACCTGCACACCCTCTGGCAGTTGCTCACCGGTCCGGCCTCGGACCGGACCGCCGACGAGCAGAGCGCCGCCGTCGTCCTGGACTCCCGGCTGCCCCGGCTCGCGGCGGGGCTCCTCGTCGGCTGCGCGCTCGGCGCGGCGGGCGCGGCGCTCCAGTCGGTGTCGCGCAACATGCTGGCCTCGCCCGACACGCTCGCCGTCAACGCGGGGGCGTACCTCGCGGTCGTCGCCGTCGCCGCGTTCGGCATCTCGCTGCCCGCGCTCCCGGCGGGCGGTACGGCGTTCCTGGGCGGACTCCTCGCGGCGGGGGTCGTCCTCGGCCTGTCGCGGGCCGGGGCCGGTCCGATCCGGCTGGTGCTGGCGGGCTCCGCGCTCACCCTCGCGCTCTCCGGGCTGAGCGGGATGCTCCTGCTGCTGCGCTCCCAGCAGACGACCGGTCTCTTCGCCTGGGGCAACGGCTCGCTCGCGCAGATCGGGATGCAGTCCATCGACCGGCTCGCGCCCGTGGCGCTCGTGGCGTTCGCCGGGCTGCTGCTGATGGGCCGCCGGCTGGACATCCTCGCCCTGGGCGACGACGGTGCGGCGGTCGTCGGCGTGAGTCCCCGGCTGACCCGCTCCATCGCCGTGGTCCTCGCCGTGCTCCTCGCGGCGGTCGCCGTGACCGTGGCGGGGCCGATCGGCTTCGTCGGGCTGTGCGCGCCGGCCGTGGTCCGCCTGCTCAGTGCCTGGGTCCCGGTCCTGGTCCGCCACCGCGCGTTCATCCCGGCGTCGGCGCTCGCGGGTGTGCTCGTGGTGCTCGGCGCGGATGTGCTGCTGCGTGCGGTGTTCGGCGGGCAGGCGGGGGCCGAGGTGCCGACCGGGATCGTCACGACCTGCTTCGGCGCGCTCGTTCTGGTCTTCCTGGCCTACCGGTCGCGGGACATGGGCACGGACGGCGGGGCGACGGCGTTCGCCCGGCTGCGCAGCCGGCGGGCGTTCGTCGTCACGCTGGTGGTGACGGTCGTGGCGCTGCTCGGTGCGGTGGTGGCGGCGACGCTCCTCGGTGACGCCACGCTGCTTCTGGGCGATGTGGTCAACTGGCTCGCCGGACGGGCGGGGCAGTTCACGACGTACGTTCTCGACACGCGCGTCCCCCGGGTCGCCGCCGCTCTCCTGGCCGGAGCGGCGCTGGCGGCGGCCGGTGCCGTCGTCCAGGCGGTGTCGCGCAACCCCCTCGCGGAGCCGGGTGTCCTCGGCGTGGTCAGCGGGGCGGGGGTCGGGGCCGTCGCCGTCCTCACCGTCGTACCGCTGGCGAGCTTCTGGCTGATCGGGGGTTCCGCACTGGCGGGTGCGGCGGCGGCCGCCGCGCTGGTCTTCGGTCTGGCCGCACGCCGTGGGCTGGAGCAGAACCGGCTGGTGCTGATCGGTATCGGGGTCCAGGCGGGCGGCGGCGCGTTCGTGAGCCTGCTGATCGTGCTGACGGACCCGTACAACGCGACGAAGGCGCTGGCCTGGCTGGGCGGTTCGACCTACGGGCGTACGTTCCCGGAGCTGATCCCGGTGCTGGTGGCGCTCGTCGTCGCGCTGCCGGTCCTGGCCGTGATGCGCCGCGACCTCGACCTCATCGGGCTGGACGGCGACACGCCCCGACTGCTGGGCATCCGCCTGGGCACCACCCGGCTGGGGCTGCTGTCCATCGCCGTGGTGCTGACCGCCGGGGCCGTGGCGGCGGTCGGCGTGATCGGTTTCGTCGGGCTCGTCGCCCCGCACGCGGCCCGGGCCCTGGTGGGCCGGCGGCATGCGCGGGTGCTCCCGGTGAGTGCGCTGCTCGGCGCGCTGCTGGTGGTCGTCTCGGACACGGTCGGCCGCACGGTCATCGCCCCGGCGCAGATCCCGGTGGGCCTGCTCACGGCGGTCATCGGCGCGCCGTACTTCATCTGGCTGCTCTGGCGGTCGCGCGGCGAAGGGTGAGACCGGGCCCGGCGGCGTACGGAACGCACCGGGCCCGGCGGCGTCCTCGCGAGGTCAGGCCGTGAAGCGGTGGTCCCCGGAGCCGACCGCGAAGACGGCGCAGCCGTCCTCCATGCGCAGATGCCGGGCCCCGCTGTGCGTGACCTCCCCGGCGCCCGCGGCCGGGACCCACACCTCGGCGGTGGTGTTCACGGGCAGGCTCACCGCCAGACGGAACCGGCCGCGCTCCACCGTCCACTCGGTGACGACGGTGCCGTACCGGGTCTGGAAGGCGCCCCGCGCCCGGGTGACCCCACCGCCCGGCCGGGGCCTCACGGTGACCTTGCGGAAGCCGGGGGCGGCGGGGGCGATCCCGGCGATATGGGCGTACATCCACTCCCCCACCGAGCCGTACGCGTAGTGGTTGAAGGAGTTCATCCCGGCGTCCTGGAAGCTGCCGTCCGGCCGGATGGAGTCCCAGCGCTCCCACATCGTCGTGGCGCCCCGGTCGATCTGGTAGCCCCAGCTGGGGAAGGTGCGCTGGAGCAGCAGCCGGTAGGCCACATCGGTGTGCCCGGTCTCCGTGAGCACGGGCAGCAGGCGCGGGGTGCCGAGGAAGCCCGTGGACAGGTGCCAGTCCTTCGCCTCGATGAGGGCGACGAGCCGGTCGGCGGCCGTCGTCCGTTCCTGTTCGCTCAGCAGGTCCATGGAGAGGGCCAGGACGTACGCCGTCTGGGTGTCGCCCTTCACCCGGCCGCCGCCGGTGACGTAGGCGGCGCGGAAGGCGTCCCGGATCTCGCCGAACAGGGCGGTGTACGGGGCGGGGTCCTTGCCCAGCACGTCGGCGATGCGGGCGACGAGGTCGGCGCTGTGGGCGTAGTAGGCGGTGGCGATGACATCCTTGGGGGTGTCGTCCTGGATGTTGAGCCAGTCGCCGTAACCGGTGGCGGGCCGCAGCCGCCCGGTGCTGTGGGCGTCGAGATACTCCAGCCACCTGAGCATCGAGGGCCAGGCCCGCTCCAGTACGCGGGTGTCCCCGTACGCCTGGTGGAGCGCCCACGGCACGGTGACTCCGGCGTCGCCCCAGCCGGCCGATCCCGCGCCGAGACCGCCGACCTGCGGGGCGACATCGGTGAAGGCGCCGTCGGGGGTCTGGTCGTCCTGGAGGTCCCGGAGCCACTTGGAGAGGAAGCGCCCCGACTCCATCACATAGGCGGCGGTGGGCGCGAAGACGTTGATGTCGCCGGTCCAGCCGAGGCGTTCGTCGCGGGCGGGGGTGTCGGTGGGGACGGAGAGGAAGTTGCCGCGCTGGCCCCACGTGATGTTGCTGTGCAGCTGGTTGAGCAGGGGGACGTTCGTCTCGAACTCCATGGTGAAGGGTGCGTCGGTGTGGATGACGCGCCCGACGACGGCGTCGCGGGGCGGCCGTCCCGGATAGCCGGTCACCTCGACGTACCGGAAGCCGTGAAAGGTGAAGCGCGGCTCAAAGGTCTCCCGGCCGCCGCCCTTGAGGGTGTAGTGGTCGGTCGCGGCGGCGGAGCGGAGGTTGGCGGTGTAGATCGTGCCATCGGGGTTCAGGACCTCGGCGTGGCGCAGGCGTACGGTGGTTCCGGCGCGGCCGGAGACACGGAGCCGGACGGCCCCGACCATGTTCTGTCCGAGGTCGAAGACGTGGACGCCGGGCTTCGGTTCGGTGACCGCGCGGGCCTTGATCTCGGAGACGACGCGGGAGGGCGCGTCGACGGCCGCGACCAGCTCGGCGGTGACCGCCTTCTCCGGTTCCTCGGCCCGCGCCCACGCCCGGTCGTCGAATCCGGCGCGCAGCCAGCCGTCCGTCTCCAGGCGGGCGTCGTGGTCCTCCCCGGTGAGGAGGTCGGCCAGGGTGATGGGCCCGGTGGCGGCCCGCCAGTCCGTCCCGGAGAGCACCCGCTCGGTCGATCCGTCCCGGTAGGTGACCTCCAACTGGCCGATGAAGGACGGGCGTTCGCCGTACTGGTGCGGGCCGAACATGCCGACGTTGCCCGCGTACCAGCCCGCCGCGAGCTCCACCCCGAGGGCGTTGGCACCCGGCTTCAGCAGCGCGGTGACGTCGTAACTCTGGTACTGGATACGCTTGTCGTAGTCGGTCCAGCCGGGCGCGAGCACGTCCGTGCCGACCTTCTTGCCGTTGAGGTGCGCCTCGTACACGCCGAGCGCCGTGGAGTACAGGCGGGCCCGGGCGACCGGGGTGCTCCGCAGCCGGAACTCGTGGCGCAGCTGTGCCACGGGGGCGTGCACGACGGAGACCTTGCCCCAGGGGCCGCCGCCCCACGGCGCGAGGACCTTCGCGGCGGGCCAGGAGCCGTCGTCGTACGCCAACGCCCTCCAGTCGCCCGCCGGTTCCTCGTCCACCGCCTTCCAGCCCTCCCCGGTGGCGATGGCGCGTACGCCGTCGGCGGTGGTCAGCTCCAGGAGTCCGAGGAGTCCGGCCGGGCCCTCCACCCCGTTGGTCGCGGAGACCGCGAGGACATGGCGGCCGGGGCCCAACTCCTGTGTCACATCGATGAGTGAGGGGCGGCGCCAGGCGTCGGCGGCGTGGTCGGCGGCGGCCGAGGCGATCTCGGTGCCGTCCAGGTGGGCGGTGTAGCCGTCGTCGGCGGTGAGCACCAGCCGGGCCCGGGTCACGCCTTCCGGGACGTCGAAGGCACCGCGGAACCAGCGCGTCGCGGCGGGGGCGCTGCCGGCCGGATCGCCCTCGGGGAACCAGATCCAGGAGGCCTCGTCGAGTGCGGGCGCGCCGACGAGGGCGGCCGGGGCGCCGACCCAGCGGGCCGACCAGTCCGACGAGGCCGTGAGGCCGGTCTCCCACCAGGTGGGCGCGGACCAGGCGGACACCTTGCCCTGACCGTCCCAGACCCGGACGGACCAGTAGTAGCGGGTACGGGAGCGCAGCGCGGGCCCGCCGTAGGTCACGTGGACCGACTGCCCGGAGACGACCTTGCCGCTGTCCCACACGTCGGGCTTCTCCAGCGCCCGCTCGCTGAGGGCGACGCGTACCTGGTAGGCGCTCTGCGTCCGGCCGGTGCCGGTGGCCGCCAGCGGCCAGCTGAGCCGGGGGCGGTCGGGGCCGAGGCCCAGGGGCTGCCGTACGTACTCGGCCGTGGGGCGGCCCACCCGGAGCGCCTTGCCGCCCGGAGCGGCGTTCGTCGCCGGGGCGGCGGCGGCCGGCATGGCTCCGGCGATGAGGGACGTTCCCACGGCGGTGGCGGTGGTGCTGAGCAGTCGTCGTCTGCTGATCACGGTCGGCTCCTTCGGGGTGCGGGGTGAGGGGGTCGGGCTGATCGGTTCAGGAGGGGCCGGACCACCTCCCCGTCCGCCGCGCCGCCGCGTCCCACACGGCCAGGTCGCCGGACGGCTCGTACCGGGTCAAGGGCTGTGTGGCGGCGACGAGTTCACGTAGCGCCGCGCCGCCACCGACCACGCCGTGGGCGCGCGCCTGCACCAGTACGTTGCCGAGCGCGGCCGCCTCGGCGGGACCCGCCACGACCGGCAGACCGCAGGCGTCGGCGGTGAGTTGGCAGAGCAGCTCGTTGCGCGCCCCGCCGCCGACCACATGCACGACGTCGACCGGGCGGTCCGCCAGGTGCTGCGCCTCGTGGATCGCGCGCCGGTGGGCGAGGGCGAGGGAGTCGAGGATGCAGCGGGTGGTCTCGGCGCGGGTCCCGGGAGCCGGCTGCCCCGAGGCCCGGCAGGCGGTGGCGATACGTTCGGGCATGGCGCCCGGGGCGAGGAAGGCCGGGTCGGCGGCGTCGACGACGGACCGCAGCGCCGGCAGCCGGGCGGCTTCGGCCAGCAGGGGGGCGATGTCGCTCTGGCCCCAGGTGCGCATGCACTCCTGGAGGAGCCACATGCCCATGATGTTGCGCAGGAAGCGGATGGTGCCGTCCACGCCCAGCTCGTTGGTGAAGTTCGCCGCGCGGCCCGCCTCGGTGGTGACGGGGGCGTCCAGTTCGAGCCCGGCCAGGGACCAGGTGCCGGTGCAGAGGTAGGCGAACCGCTCCCCGGGTCGGGTGGGGACGGCGGCCACGGCGGACGCGGTGTCGTGCGAGGCCACCGTCGTGACCGGCACCGGGCCGCGCAGTCCGGTCGCCTCCAGGATGCGCGGGAGCAGCACCCCGGCGGGGTCGCCGGGGTGGCGCAGCGGGGGGAAGAGGTCCAGGTCGACGGAGAGCCGGGCGGCCGGGCCCCGGGCCCAGTCGCGGGTGCGGGGGTCGATGAGCTGCGTGGTGGAGGCGTTGGTGAGCTCGGTGCCCTGCTCACCGGTCAGCCAGTACGTGATCAGGTCGGGGATCAGCAGAAGCCGCCGCGCCAAGGCCAGTTGGGGGGTGCTCCGAGCGGCGACGAGCTGGTAGAGGGTGTTGAACGGGGCGTGCTGGATGCCCGTCGCCCGGTAGAGCTCGTCGGGCGGGACGGTGGCCCACACCTTCGCGGCCACGCCGTCCGTCCGGTGGTCCCGGTAGTGGACGGGGTTGGCGAGCAGGGCGCCGTCCGCGTCGAGGAGCCCGTAGTCCACGGCCCAGCTGTCGACGCCGAGGGAGTCCACCTGACCGGCGGCCCGGAGGCCGTCGAGGACGCCCCCGTACAGCGCCAGGATGTCCCAGCGCAGCCCCTCCGGCAGCTGGACCGGCCGGTTGGGGAAGCGGTGGGCCTCGGTGAGGTGCAGGGTGTCCGGGCCGACGCGGCCGACCATGACGCGTCCGTTGGAGGCGCCGAGGTCGACCGCGGCGAACGTCTTCGTACGCTCGCTCATCGCAGGAAGGCTCCCGCGACCCCCGCGTCGACGGGGATGTGGAGGCCGGTGGTGTGCGTCAGGTCGCCACCGGTGAGGGCGAGGACGGCGTTCGCGACATGCTCGGGGAGGACTTCCCGCTTGAGGAGGGTGCGCTGGGCGTAGAACTCGCCGAGCTTCTCCTCCTCGATCCCGTACGTCGCCGCTCGCTGGGCCCCCCAGCCGCCGGCGAAGATGCCGGACCCTCGGACGACCCCGTCCGGGTTGACGCCGTTGACCCGGATGCCGTGTTCACCCAACTCGGCTGCCAAGAGACGCACCTGGTGAGCCTGGTCGGCCTTGGCGGCGGAGTAGGCGACGTTGTCGGGACCGGCGAAGACGGCGTTCTTGGAGGCGATGTAGACGATGTCGCCGCCGAGCTTCTGGGCCCTCATCATCCGGGCCGCCTCCCGGGAGACCAGGAAGGAGCCGCGGGCCATGATGTCGTGCTGGAGGTCCCAGTCCCGGACCGTGGTCTCCAGCAGGGGCCTGGAGATGGAGATCCCCGCGTTGTTCACGACGAGGTCGACACCGCCGAAGGCGAGGGCCGCCGCCTTGAACGCGTCCACCACCTGCGCCTCGCTGGTGACGTCGACGGTGACGGCGACCGCCCGGTCGGAGCCGCCGAGCTCGTCGGCAACGGCCGCCGCGCGCTCCGCGTCCAGGTCCGCGACCACCACGCAGGCGCCCTCCGCGACGAGGCGGTGGGCGATCGCCCGGCCGATGCCGCTGCCCGCGCCCGTCACGAGCGCGATCCGGGTCGCGAGCGGCTTCGCCTTCGGCAGGCGCCGGAGCTTGGCCTCCTCCAACTCCCAGTATTCGATACGGAACTTCTCGGCCTCCTCGATCGGCGCATAGGCCGAGACGGCTTCGGCGCCGCGCATCACGTTGATCGCGTTGAGGTAGAACTCCCCTGCCGCCCGCGCCGTCTGCTTGTCCTTGCCGAAGCTGAACATGCCGACACCGGGGACGAGGACGACCGCTGGATCGGCACCCCGCATCGGAGGCGAGCCGGGGTCCGCGTGGCGCGCGTAGTAGGCGGCGTACTCCGCCCGGTAGTCGGCATGCAGCCGGCCCAGTCGCTCCACCACTTCCGCCAGTCCGGCGGTCGGTGGCAGGTCGAGCACCAGCGGCCTGACCTTCGTACGGAGGAAGTGGTCCGGGCAGGAGGTGCCCAGCGCCGCCAGCCTCGGGTGCTCGGCGCGGGCGAGGAAGTCGAGGACCGCCGGGGAGTCGTCGAAGTGGCCGGTCTGGGGGCGGTCCCGCGAGGCGAGGGCGCGGATGTGCGGGGCCAGGGCGGCGGCCCGCTCACGGCGCTCGGCGTCGGGCAGCGCCCCGTACCCCTCGATCGGCGGCCCGAACGGCTCGGCCTTCCCGTGCTCGGCGAGGAACGCCTCGGCGGTGCGGATGATGTGGAGCGCGTTGGCCTCGCACTCCTCGGAGGTCCCGCCCCAGGCCGTGATGCCGTGGCCGCCGAGGACGCAGCCGATCGCCTGCGGGTTGGCCTCCTTCACCGCGGCTATGTCCAGGCCGAGTTGGAAGCCGGGACGGCGCCACGGGACCCAGACGACGGTGTCGCCGAAACAGTCGGCGGTCAGCTTCTCGCCGTCGGCGGCGCAGGCGAGCGCGATGCCGGAGTCGGGGTGGAGGTGGTCGACGTGCGGGGCGTCCACCAGGCCGTGCATGGCGGTGTCGATGGAGGGGGCCGCGCCACCCTTGCCGTGCAGGCAGTAGTCGAACGCGGCGACCATCTCGTCCTCGCGCTCCACACCCGGGTAGACGTCGCGGAGCGCGCGCAGCCGGTCGAGGCGGAGGACGGCGAGGCCCTCGGCGGTGAGTGTGCCGAGGTCGCCGCCGGAGCCCTTGACCCAGAGCAGTTCGACATCGCGGCCGGTCACCGGGTCGGGTGCGGAGCCCTTGGCGGAGGCGTTGCCGCCGGCGTAGTTGGTGTTGCGGGGGTCGGCGCCGAGGCGGTGGGAGCGGGCGAGGAGGGCTTGGGCCTGGCGGTGGAGTGCCATGGTGTCCTTCGCGGTGGAGGAGGCGGTTTCGGGGGTTCAGGGGTTACGGGGTCACGCGCCCCAGCCCGCCTGCTGTCCGCCGACCCGTTCGGCCGCGGTCCTCTCCGCCCAGCCCGAGCGGCGGTAGGCGCCCATCGGGTCCCCGTCCAGCCCCTGCTCCTCACGGACCTCGGCGAGGAGCGGCCGTACGTCGGTGTTGTACGCGTCCATCAGCGCGGCGTTGGCCTCCAGCACATCGCCCGCCCGCTGGGCGGCGGCCAGGGCCTCCCGGTCGACGAGCAGCGCCTTCGCCGTGGCCTCCTGGACGTTCATCACCGAGCGGATGATCGCGGGGATCTTCGCCTCGATGTTGTGGCACTGGTCCAGCATGAACGCCACGTCGGCGGTGAGCCCGCCGCCGCGGACGACCTCGTACATGATCCGGAAGAGCTGGAAGGGGTCGGCCGCGCCCACCATGAGGTCGTCGTCGGCGTAGAAGCGCGAGTTGAAGTCGAAGCCGCCGAGCTTCCGTTCCCGCAGCAGGGTGGCGACGATGAACTCGATGTTGGTGCCGGGTGCGTGGTGGCCGGTGTCGACGACGACCTGGGCGCGCGGGCCGAGCCGGAGGCAGTGGGCGTAGGCCGTCCCCCAGTCGGGGACATCGGTGGCGTAGAAGGCGGGCTCGAAGAACTTGTACTCCAGCAGCATGCGTTGGTCCTCGCCGAGCCGCTCGTACACCGTGGCGAGGGCCTCGGCCAGCCGGTCCTGCCGTGCGTGGATGTCGTCCTGGCCCGGGTAGTTGGTGCCGTCGGCGAACCAGAGCTTGAGGTCCCGGGAGCCCGTCGCGTCCATGATGTCGACGCAGGCGAGGAGGTGGTCGACCGCCTTGCGGCGTACGGCGGGGTCCGGGTGGCAGACGCTGCCGAGCCTGAAGTCGTCGTCCTGGAAGGTGTTGGAGTTGATGGCGCCGAGCGTCAGGCCCCGGTCCTGGGCATACGCGGCGAGCGCCGCGTAGTCGTCGACGGTGTCCCAGGGGATGTGCAGCGCCACGGTCGGCGCGGCGCCGGTGAACTCGTGCACCTTGGCGGCGTCGTCGAGTTTCTCCCGGGGGGTGCGGGGCACGCCGGGCTGGGTGAAGACCTTGAAGCGGGTCCCCGCATTCCCGTACGCCCATGAGGCCGTCTCCACGGCCTGGGAGGTGAGGGCGGCCTTCACTGCGGCGAGGTCGGTCACTGCGGCGCTCCTGTGACTTCGGGGATGAACGAGTGACTTCGGGTGCGCACACGACAGATGCGAACACGAATGGATCTGAAACGATTCACGTCGTGAAACTAGGAGTGCGCCAAAGACCTGTCAACCCTTTGAGCACCATGCCGACCAAGGTAGTTGGGCCGAGGGAAGCGCGGTGCGAGATTTTCCCGCCGCCCCCATTGACGCGACCTGCGTCACGTGTCTAACGTCCCGGCAACTCATTTGAAACCTTTCACGATGGTGTGAGGCCCCCCTCCGCATCGTTGAGGAGCCCCCATGACCCACCGGTCCGCCAAGGATCCGGCCCCCGTGCTGGCCCTGCGGGACATCTCCAAGTCCTTCGGCGCCGTGCGTGCCCTGCGGGAGGTGTCCCTCGACCTGTTCCCGGGCGAGGTGCACGCCCTCGCCGGCGAGAACGGCGCGGGCAAGTCGACCCTGATCAAGACGCTCGCCGGGGTGCACCGGCCCGATGCGGGTCTGGTCCTGCTGGACGGTGAGCCCACCGTGTTCCACGGGCCGGCCGATGCCCGGGACGCCGGTATCGCCGTCATCTACCAGGAGCCCACGCTCTTCCCCGACCTGTCGATCGCCGAGAACATCTTCATGGGCAGGCAGCCGCGCCGCGCGCTCGGCCGCATCGACCACCGGGCCACCCGCACCGCCACGGCCGCGCTGATGCGGCGGCTCGGCGTCGCGCTCGACCCCGACCGCCCGGCGCGCGGCCTGTCCATCGCGGACCAGCAGATCGTCGAGATCGCCAAGGCGCTCTCCTTCGACGCCCGTGTCCTGATCATGGATGAGCCGACGGCGGCGCTGACCGGCAGCGAGGTGGCCCGCCTCTTCGGCGTGGTCCGCACCCTGCGCGAGCAGGGGGCGGCCGTGCTGTTCATCTCGCACCGGCTGGAGGAAATCTTCCGGATCTGCGAGCGGGTGACCACCTTGCGGGACGGCGCCCTGATCTCCAGTGAGCCGCTGGAGGGCATGACCGAGGAGGATCTCGTCCGCCGGATGGTCGGCCGGGACCTGGCGGAGCTGTACCCGAAGCAGGAGGTGGCGGCGGGTCCGGTCGCGCTGAGCGTACGGCGGCTGACCCGGGAGGGCGTCTTCACCGATGTCTCCTTCGACGTCCGGTGCGGCGAGATCGTCGGCCTGGCGGGGCTCGTGGGGGCCGGGCGCACCGAGGTGGCCCGGGCGGTCTTCGGCGTCGACCGGTGGGACGCGGGTGAGGTGGAGGTCGCGGGGCGGGCGCTGACCAACGGCGCCCCGTCCACCGCCATGGCCGCCGGGCTCGCCCTCGTACCGGAGGACCGCAGGGCACAGGGGCTGGTGATGGGCATGTCCGTCGAACGGAACATCGGGCTGACGGGGCTGCGCACCACCGTGAAGGCCGGTCTGATGGACCGGGGCGCCGAGCGCAGCCGCTCCCTCGACTGGGCGGTGAGGCTCCAGGTGAAGTACGCGCGGATCGCCGACACCGTCGGCACGCTGTCGGGCGGCAACCAGCAGAAGGTGGTGCTCGCCAAGTGGCTGGCCACCGGTCCTTCCGTGCTGATCGTCGACGAGCCCACGCGCGGCATCGACGTCGGGACGAAGGCCGAAGTGCACCGGCTGCTCAGCCAGTTGGCGGCCGACGGGGTGGCCGTGCTGATGATCTCCTCCGACCTGCCCGAGATCCTCGGCATGGCCGACCGGGTCCTCGTCATGCACGAGGGCCGCCTCACCGCCGAACTCCCCCGCTCCGAAGCCACCGAGGAGACGGTGATGGCGGCGGCCACCGGGAGGGCCGCCGCATGACGGTGACCGCACCCGGCCAGGCGCCCGCCGCCGCGATACCCGAATCCGCCTCCACCCGGCTCGTCGACCGCGTCTTCAAGATGCGCGAACTCGCCATCCTGCTGGTCTTCCTGGTGATGATCGCCGTCACCCAGCTGGGCAACAGCGAATTCCTCTCCGAGCAGGGCATCAAGGACCTGCTCCTCAACGCGACCATCCTGGTGCTGGTCGCCACCGGCCAGTCGCTCGTCGTCATCGCGAAGAACGTCGACCTGTCGGTGGGCTCGACGCTCGGCATCAGCGCCTTCGCCGCCGGTACGTATCTCCAGGGCGGCGGCCACCCGGTGGTGGCCGTGGCCCTGGCCGTGCTTCTCGGGGTCGGCTTCGGCCTGCTGAACGGGCTCCTGGTCAGCCTGGGCCAGGTCCCCGCGCTCGTCGTCACGCTGGGCACGCTCTACGTCATCCGGGGCATCGACTCCATCTGGGTCGGTTCCCGGCAGATCACGGCGGCCGATCTCCCGGGCGGGTTCGTCGACTTCGGCTCCGGCGGCCTCTCCGCCGTGCCGTGGCTCGCCCTGATCGCGCTGACGGTGCTGATGGCGACGGCGTACTACCTCAAACACTTCGGCAGCGGGCGGGAGTTGTACGCGCTGGGCTCCAACCCGGAAGCGGCCCGGCTGGCCGGCATCCCGGTCCGCAGGCGGATCCTCCTCGCGTACACGTTCTGCGGGGCGCTGGCCGGTCTCGCCGGTGCGCTGTACCTCGCGCGGTTCGGCAACGTCGACTCCGGTACGGGCTCCGGGTACGAACTCACCGTCGTCAGCGCGGTCGTGGTCGGCGGCGTGGTCTTCACCGGGGGTTCCGGCAGCGTGTACGGGGCCGCGCTCGGCGCGCTCCTGCTGACCTCGGTCAACAGCGTGCTGCCCGCGCTCGGTGTCAGCTCCGTCTGGGTGCTGGCGATCAACGGCCTCCTGCTCATCCTCGCCATCGCGGTCGACCGGATCGTGGCCCTGCGCGTGGCGACCGCCCTGAAGAAGAGGAACGCCCGCCATGGCTGACTCCGCACTCATGCGCGCCGTCCGCTGGGACACCGTCGTCGGCGCCCTCCTCATCGTCGTGCTGCTGCTCTCCTTCGGCTTCGTCGACGGCTTCGGCAACGCGCTCAACCTGTCGTTCCTGATCGGCAACACGCTGCCGATCGCACTGATCGCCCTGCCGATGACGCTGCTCGTGGTCTCCGGGGAGATCGACCTGTCGGTCGCCTCCACGGCCGGCCTGTCGGGCGCGGTGATGGGCGCGCTGTGGAACCAGGGGCTGCCGATCGAGGCGATCATCCCGGTCTGTCTGCTGCTCGGCGTGGTCTGCGGTCTGGTCAACGGGCTGCTCGTCACCCGGCTCGGGCTGCCCTCGCTCGCCGTCACCATCGGCACACTGGCCGCCTACCGGGGCATCGCGCAGATCGTCCTGGGCTCCGACGCCGTCACCGACTTCCCCACCCCCTATCTGGACTTCGCCGCCGGACGGATCGGGGACACCTTCGTCCCGTACGCCCTCCTGCCCTTCCTGGTGCTCCTCGCCATCGCCGTACTCGCCCTGCACGCGACGCCGTTCGGCCGGTCCCTCTTCGCGACCGGCGCCAACGAGGAGGCTGCCAGGTTCGCCGGGGTGCGGGTCAGGCGGCAGAAGCTGATCCTGTTCACGGTGACCGGGCTGATGGCCTCGCTCACCGGGGTGTTCTGGGCGCTGCACTACGCCAGCGCCCGATTCGACAACGCGACGGGCCTCGAACTCTCCGTCGTGGCGGCCGTGTTGCTCGGCGGCATCGACTTCGACGGTGGCAAGGGCACGCTCGGCGGGGCGATCGCCGGTGTGTTCCTGCTCGGCGCGGCGCAGAACGTGATGAGCCTGCTGAACGTCTCCGCTCAGTCGCAGATCGTCGTCACCGGCGTGCTGCTCGTCGTCTCCGTGCTCGGCCCCCGGGTCGCACGGCAGCTCTCCGCCGCGAAGGCCGGGCGGCGAGCCGCGTCCGCGCCGACCCCGGCACCGTGACCCTTCCCCCTCCTCCGTAAAGGACCCTTGCCATGCGTAGGTCAACGCTCCGCCGCACCGGTGCGGCCGTCGCCGCCGTCACCTCCCTCGCCCTGGCCGTCACGGCCTGCGGCGGCACCACCAAGAACGATGTGAAGAAGGAGAACGGCGCCGCCGCCCCGGCCGGTGAGGCCGACCCGAACGCGCCCACCAAGAAGGGGCTGACCGTGGGCTTCCTGCCCAAGCAGGTCAACAACCCCTACTTCACCACCGCCGACAAGGGCGGCCGGAAGGCCGTCGAGGCTCTGGGCTCCGCCTTCAAGGAGGTCGGCCCGACCAGCGCCACCGACACCGCGGGGCAGGTCTCCTACGTCAACACCCTGACCCAGCAGCAGGTCGACGCCATCGCCGTCTCCGCCCAGGACCCGGGCGCCCTGTGCACCGCGCTCAAGCAGGCCATGAAGAACGGCGTCAAGGTCGTCACGTACGACTCCGACACCACGCCCGGCTGCCGCGACGTGTTCATCTCGCAGGCGGGGGCGGAGGACCTGGGCCGCACCCAGATCCAACTGCTCGCCGAACAGATCGGGTTCAAGGGCGAGATCGCGATCCTGTCCGCCGCGCAGACCGCGACGAACCAGAACCTCTGGATCGACTACATGAAGGACGAGTTGAAGGACCCGAAGTACAAGGACGTCAAGCTGGTCAAGGTCGCGTACGGCAACGACGACGCCCAGCAGTCGTTCCAGCAGACGCAGGGCCTGCTCCAGGAGTACCCGAAGCTCGCCGGGATCGTCTCGCCGACCACGGTGGGGATCAAGGCGGCGGCCCAGTACCTCTCCGGCTCGAAGTACAAGGGCAAGGTGAAGCTCTCGGGGCTCGGCACCCCCAACGACCTCCGCAAGTACGTCAAGAACGGCACGGTGGAGGCGTTCGAGCTGTGGGACCCGGCCAAGCTCGGCGCCCTTGCAGGCCACGCGTCGATCGCGCTGGCCTCGGGGCAGATCAGCGGCGCGGAGGGCCAGACCTTCGAGGCCGGCGAGCTGGGCACGTACACGATCGGTAAGGACGGTGTGGTGAGTCTGGGCAAGCCGACGGTCTTCGACCAGGGCAACATCGACGACTTCGACTTCTGATGGGCGCGGGTAGGCTGAGAGCACCCCTAGCCCTTGTGGAGGACTCCGTCTGATGGCCCAGTCGGTGGGTATCAAGGACGTGGCCCGGGTCGCCGGAGTATCGGTGGGCACGGTCTCGAACGTCATCAACCGCCCGGACACGGTCGGCCCCGACACCCGGGCCCGGGTCCTGTCGGCGATCGACCGGCTCGGCTACGTCCGCAGCGAATCGGCGCGGCAGCTGCGGGCGGGGCGCAGCCGGATCATGGGGCTGCTCGTCCTCGACATGGGCAACCCGTTCTTCGTTGACGTGGCGCGCGGTGCCGAGCGGGCCGCGCGGGAGGCGGGGCTCGGCGTCATGGTCTGCAACAGCGCGCAGAGCCCCGGCGAGGAGGCCGAATACCTGTCGCTCTTCGCCGAGCAGCGGGTGCGCGGGGTGCTGCTCACGCCCGCCGACGCCACCGGGCGCAACATCGACGCCTTCCGGCGCCACGGCATCCCGTTCGTCCTCGTCGACCGGGTCGCCGAGGGGACGACGGAGTGCTCGGTGTCGGTGGACGACGTGGCGGGCGGCGCGCTCGCGGTACGGCATCTGGTGGAGGCCGGGCACCGCTCCATCGCCTACGTCAGCGGGCCGCCCGGTTTCAACCAGGTCCGGGACCGCCGTACGGGGGCGCTCACCGCGCTGGCCGAGGCGGGCCTGGGCCCGGAGGCCCTGCGGGAGCTGCCGACGGAGCGCCTCGATGTGGCGGCGGGGCGGGACGCGGGGGCGCGGCTGCTGGGGCTCGCCGACCGGCCCACCGCCGTCTTCTGCGCCAACGATCTGCTCGCGCTGGGGGTGCTGCAGTCCCTGTTCGGGGCGGGGGTCTCCGTCCCCGGCGATCTGGCTCTGGTGGGGTACGACGACATCGAGTTCGCGGCGGCCGCCGCCGTACCGCTCACTTCCGTACGGCAGCCCGCGGCGGCGATGGGGGCGCTGGCGGCCGGGCTGCTGCTGGAGGAGACCGGCGCCGGAGGGGATCCCGCGGCGCACGAGCACCGGCGGGTGGTGCTCCAGCCGGAGCTGGTGGTGCGGCGCTCCAGCCTCTCCGCGCGCTGAGCCGTCAGCCTCGGACGGCAGGTCTCCGGGCCAGGTGCAGGCCAACGCCGAGCGCCAGGGCGAGCACACAGCCGGCGAAGGTCAGCCCGGCGTTCCTGAGCCCGATCCAGAGGGTCAGGGCGCCCACACCCACCACCGGCAGCGAGATGCCCAGGTAGGCGACGACGAAGAACGCGGACACCGTCGCGGCCCGGTGCTCGGCCGGTGCCGCTCCACTGATCGCCGTCACCGCGCCCCGGAACGCCAGCCCCTGCCCCAGACCCCCGCAGAGCGCCCCGGCGACGAGCAGAGGGAGCGAGGCGAGCAGCAGCGAGGCCGCCACCAGCACGAGCCCGGCGACCAGGACGAAACACCCGCCCGGCAGCGCCCGCCGCTCCCCCACACGTCCCATCAGCGCCTGCCCGGCCGTCGAAGCGAGGAAGACGGAGAAGACGACGAGACCGGCGAGGGCGAGGTTGTGCACGTCGAGTGTCTCGGCCATGAACGCCGGGGCGACGGCGGTGAAGAGGCCCAGCAAGGAGAACCCGGCGAAGGCGGCCAGCGCGGAGGGGGCGAAGACGCCGCGCACCTGGGGCGGGACCGTGAGCCCTTGCGGGTGCGGCCGGAAGCGGCGTACGGGGGAGGTGACGGTCTCGGGCAGGAGCCAGGTCAGCACGGTCGCCACGGTGATCAGCGCCAGGTGAACGACGAAGGGGAGCGTCAGGGGCCGGGGGGCGTACTCGGCGAGCAGCCCCGCCAGCAGCGGGCCGCACCCGAGGCCGCCCATGTTGGCGGCGGTCGCGGCGAGACCTGCTCTCGCCGCCCGCCCCGGTGGTGCGAGCTCCATCACCGTGACCGTCGCCGCGCCGCTGAGCAGCCCGGCGGCGAACCCCGACAGCAGGCGGCCCGCGAAGAGCGCGGGGAGCCCGCCCTCGAAGAGGAAACAGAGGGCACTGGCCGCCGAGAAGCCCAGGGCGGCCAGCAGGACGGGTCGCCGGCCCGTCTCGTCGGAGACGTTCCCGGCGAGGAGGAGAGTGGCGATGACACCGAGGGCGTAGACGGCGAAGACGACCGTCACCATCAGCTCGGAGAAGCCGAGCTCCTGCCGGTAGAGCCCGTAGAGCGGGGTCGGCAGGGTGGTGCCGGCCATACCGATGGCGAAGACGGCGGCGGCCGCCGGGTAGCCGAGCCGGCTCATGAACCCTCGGGCGGGGCGGCGGGGGTGATGGGGTCAGCACGCACCGCCGGTGGCCGCCGCGCCGTACGAGGACGTCCGTGGTCTCTTCGTCGGCGTCGAGGCGGTCGCCGCCGTGGTGGGCGGTGTCCGTGCTGCGCGCGGTGACGGAGGCGGTATCGCCGTGGCCGCGGCTCCCCGGCGGGGTGACGGCCCGCATCGCCGAGTGGGTCGGATCGCCGGAGGTGACGCGAGCCAGGAACGTGGCGCGATCGGTGATGCCGGACTCGGGGACGATGCCCCACCCGTGCGCCATGAGGGCGGCGATCCGGTCGGCGTCGTTCGCGACGATCGCCGCGGCCCGACCGTCCACGGCCGAGGCGAGGAGCGCGTACGTCACGGTGTCTTCGGGGCTGTCCGGGAGCGGCCCGGGACAGTCTTGGCTGTCGGCCATTTCTCGAGCGTAGCCGTGGGGGCGGGGGCCGCAGTCCATGATCCGCGATCCCCGCCCCCGTACCTCAGCGGCGACGGTGCGTCAGCGCGATCCGCCGTACCGCCGTTCGAATCCGGCGAACGCCGCCTCCTGGCGCCACTGGGCCGCGGCCTTCGGGTCGCCCTCCAGGTGGCGGACACAGTCCGGGGCGGGCGGGACGACGCCCGGCCGGGCTCCGGAGCAGGCGCGCACCGGGCGGTAGCCGGAACGGGCGGAACCGGTGGCCCACAGGCCGTCGCCTTCGAGGAACGCGTACTCCAGCGAGGCGCGGGCCAGGTCCTTCAGCTCGGGGTAGCTCAGGCCGTAGGTCTCCCGGGCGTACCGGTACTCGTGGCTGATGTCGATGCGCGAGACACCGGGGTCGTCGGTGGCCAGGACCACGGGGACGCCGTAGTGGCGGTAGGCGTTGAACGGGTGGTCGTCACCCGCCACGCCCAGGATCTGCTTGTTGCTGCTGAACGGCACCTCGACGGCGACATCGCGCCGGGCCATCGTCCGGGCGAGGCCGCGCCAGTCGTCCTCGTGGACCAGGTCGACGCCGTGGCCGACGCGTTCGGCTCCGGCCACGAGCACGGCCTCGCGGATGTGGAAGGTCAGGTCCTCGGGCTTGACGAGGCCGGGGGTCAGCTCACCGGCGTGCAGGGTGATGCGGACGTCCGGGTACTGGGTGCGCAGGTACTGGAGCATCCGCATCTGGAGGCTGTAGTTGCGCAGCGCGCTCTCGCCGTCCTCCGGCTGGACGAGGTTGACCGCGACGAAGCGCGGGTCGCGCTCGGCGAGCCGCAGGCCGACGGCCATCTGGGTGAACACGCGCTCGTTGGAACTGCCCCGGGAGACCTGGGAGATCCACCGTACGGGGAGCCGGCAGCCCGGGTCGGGGCGGCGGGTGTCGCAGTGCGCGGCCTCCCGGAACTGGGCGTCGGAGGCGTCGGCCTCGCGGACGGCCTCGGTGACGACCTTGTCCAGCTTTCCGCCGGCGACCAGCTTCCGGTGGAAGGAGGCGAGGTCGGCGTCGTAGCCGACGGACTCGGCGAGCTTGCGCGCGCTGTCGGAGGCGGGGGTGACCAGGGTCTCCAGATAGAACTGGTTCTGCTCCACCACGGTGTTGGCGACATTGGCGAGCAGCTTCCCGCGATCGCGCGTCGCCTCGCCGAACTTGCCGAACGTGTCGAAGAAGTGGTCGTGACCGGACTGATCGGCGGGGAAGTCCTGCATCGACCACGCGCGGACGACGCGCTGCCGGAACGCGGCGTCCGTACGGGCGTCGGCGGCCGGTCGCGTGCCCGGTCCGCAGGGCGGACGTACGGCGGTGTCCGTGGCGTCGATGCAGAGCCCGTTCTCGCCCGCCAGCTGGATCAGGTACTCGGTGGTGACCGCGCCCGACAGGTGGTTGTGGAGGTCGCCGCCCTTGGGCAGCGCGGCGAAGAAGCCCTTCAGCCGTTCCGGGTCGCTCCTCAGGGCGTCGAGGTGGGCGGCGGTCCGGCGCTCGGCCTGGGTGGTGGCACGGTGTCGAGGCTGGACGGCCGAGGTGGTGGCCGGGTCCGGCGCGGGTGCGGCGGCGGCCGGGACCGTGGGGAGCAGGGTGAGGAGGGCGAGGGCGCCGATCCCGGCCGGGAACAGGGAGTTGGGACGGTGTGCCGTCCGAATCGAGTTGATCACCGCCGAATGATCGCGTCGCCGGACCCGCTTCCCCGCCCGAACCGCATGGATCAGGAGCAAGATCCACTCGATCGAGTGGGGAAGCGGTGACTTCCCTGCGGTACCGGGCCGTTCAGGCGCTGGGGGCCAGCACCGCCGTACGCTCCTGGAGTGCCGTACGTTCCCGGAGTACAGCGGAGAACCGGTCCGTGATCTCGCCCAGGGCCTCGGCCGTGGGCGCCGCGAGAGCGACCGTGCCGTCGACGCGGACGGTGATGTCCTGATCCAGGGTGAACCAGCCCGGTACGACATGGGCGGCGCCCATCGAGGTCAGCACCGGGCGCAACGCGTAGTCGATGGCGAGGACATGGGCGGTGCTGCCGCCGGTGGCGAGGGTCGCGGTGCGGGCGCGGTCGACGACGGCGATCCGGATACCCCGGGCGGTGAGTTCGGTCGCGGCGGCGAGGCCGACCGGGCCCGCGCCGACGATGAGGACGTCGGCGGTGGCCGGGGGGGCGGCCGACGGGGAAGCGGACGGTGTGGACGTCGCGGCCGCCCGTCGCGGGGAGTCGGGGCATGGCGGGCCTCAGCCGCCCGCGAGTTCGCGCTCGCGGGTGTGGCGGTTGGCGGGGATCGGCAGGCCGAGGTTGCCGCGCAGGGTCTCGGCCTCCTACTCGGTGCGGAACAGCCCGCGCTTCTGGAGCAGCGGCACGACACCGTCGAAGAGGTTCAGATCGTCGTTGTTGCGGAAGGCGAGGTTGATGCCGTCGAGCGTGCCCGCGTCGTACCACTTCTCGATGGTGTCGGCGACGGTGTCGGGCGCCCCGGTGAACGGCGACTGCCGGAACGCGTTGGCCTACTGAATCACTTGACGCAGGGTCAGCTGCTGCTCCGGGGCGCGTTCGATGATCCTCGCGGCTCCGGTGCGGCCGTCCTTCTCGGCGAGGTGGGCGACGTCGGGGAAGGGCACGTCCAGGTCGTGGACGCTGAAGTCGTAGGCGCCGAAGGACCGGCCGAGCAGCGCGGGGTTGCGCTCGAAGTCGTTGTCCTCCTCGAATATCTCCCGCTCGCGGCGGCGGGCCACCTCGTCGATGGAGCCGACGACGGCGCCGCCATGGATGAAGACCTTGATGTGGTCGGGGTCGCGGCCGTGGGCGGCGGTGCGCTTCTTGATGTCGGCGTAATACTCCTGTGCCTGCTCCAGCGTGACGCCGGGTGCGTAGATGCCCTCGGCCACCCGGGCGGCGAGGTCGCGGCCCTCGGCGGAGACCCCGGCCTGGAAGATGACCGGCTGCCCCTGCGGCGAGGGGGAGATGTTGAGCGGTCCGGCGACCTTGAAGTGCTCGCCCACGTGGTCGAGGGCGTGCAGCCGGCCGGGGTCGAGGAAGAGGCCGCTGTCCACGTCGGCGGGGAAGGCGTCGTCCTCGTAGAAGTCCCACAGGCCCCGGGCGACCCGGACGAACTCCAGGGCCCGGCCGTAGCGGGTGGCGTAGTCGAGGTGTTCGTCGCGGCCGAAGTTCTTCGAGGTGCCGGTGTCGAAGCTGGTCACCACGTTCCAGCCGGCGCGGCCGCCGCTGATGAGGTCGAGTGAGGCGAGGCGGCGGGCGAGGTTGAACGGTGAGTTGTACGTCGAACTCGCCGTGGCGACGAGGCCGATGTGGCGGGTGTGGGTGGCGACCGTCGACACCGTGGGGATGCGGGGCAAGATGGATTCTGCGGGACATGGCCGGTCCTGTCTGAGCCGACGGCGTACGACGGGGCGGGACCTCGCCGGGAGGTCCCGCCCCGCTTCTACAGGCCGTACGACCCGGGGTCAGACGGCCCCGGTCCCCGCCGCCGGACTCAGAACCGGTCCGGAGCGCGCTCCGGGAGCGGAGATCCGGGGAGCTGGTCCCGCTTCTGGTTCTGTCGCGCGTCCGCGTTCGAGCCGGCGGTCGCCCGGCAGAACACGTCCTTGGCCGGGAGCTTCCCGGTGAGCAGGTAGCCGGTGACCGCGCCGTCGGTGCACGCGTTGCCGCTCGGGTAGACGCCGTGGCCCTCGCCGCCGAGGACGGTGACCATCTTCGAGCGCTTCAGGACCTTGTGCAGGGCCTGGGCGCTGGGCAGTGGGGTCTGGGAGTCCCATTCGTTCTGGACGATCAGGGAGCCGGCCTTGTTGTTCACCTTCGTCGCAGGTTCCACCGACCTGTTCCAGAACGCACAGGGCTTGATGCTGGACGCGAAGTCGCCGAAGAGCGGGTAGCGGCCCTTGTCCGCGATGGCGTCCTTCCGGTAGCGCTCGGGGTTTCGCGGCCAGGCGGCCGAGTTGTCGCCGCAGACCACGGCCCAGAAGCTCGCCGTCATGTTGTCCGCCGGCGGCTCCGCGGCCTTGCGCGCCACCCCTGTCCCGGTTGCGCCGGTGAACGCCGTGAGCTTCCGCGCGGCGGCAGGCTGACCGTCAGCTGCCTTCTTCAGCTCCACGAACGCCTCGGTCGCGGTCAGCGGGCTGAAGACCGCTCCCCGCATACCGCTGCGGATGTCGTCACCGGTGACGAGGAGCCCGTCCAGATCGACCGGCTTCCGGTCGGCCCGCGCGACCAGCTCCCAGAAGGTGCGGTCGACCTTCTTCGGGGTGTCACCGAGGCCGTACGTCCCCGAACGCGCGGCGGCCCACGCGGTCCACCGGTCGAACGCGGGCTCGGCGCCCCACGCCCACCACTGGACCATGCCCCGCCAGGCGAGCGCCGGATCGACCGCGCTGTCGAGGACGAACCGGTCGGCCCGGCCCGGGAAGAGCTGGGTGTAGACGGCGCCCAGGTAGGTGCCGTACGAGTACCCGAGGTACGAGATCTTCTTCTCGCCGAGGACCGCCCGGAGCACGTCCAGATCGCGGGCGGTGTTGCGCGTGGTGATGTGCGGGAGCGTGGCGCCCGCCTTCGCCCGGCACTTGTCCGCCACCTTGCGGGCCCAGGCGACGTCCTTGGCGTAGGTCTCCTTCTTGTACGGCCGCAGCCAGTCCTCCTCCTCCGGCGTCAGGCCGCAGGTGACCGGGCTGCTGTCGCCCACTCCGCGCGGGTCGAAGCCGATGAGGTCGTACTTCCGCAGGGTGGACTTCGGCAGCTCCTCACGCAACGCCAGGGGCATATAGGTGCCTGAGCCTCCGGGGCCGCCGGGGTTGGAGAGCAGCACGCCGTGGCGCTTGCCGGGCTCGGCGGTCCTGATCCGGGATATCGCCAGGTCGATCCGCTTGCCGCCGGGGACCCGGTAGTCCAGCGGGACCTTGATCGTGGCGCACTGGAAGTCCGCCGGGGTGCCGGGGCCGCACCGCTTCCACGTCGGCTTCTGCTTCGTGTACGGGTCCAGCGCGCCGCCCTTGGCCGCGGGCGAGGCGGCGGACGAGGAGGCGACCGATGGGGCGGCGGCCGGGGCGGCGTTGGCCGTGGAGGTGCCGAGCGCGGGAGCCAGCGTGGCCGTGAGACTCACGGCCAACAGCGGCGCGAGACGTCGTCTGCGCACGTATTCGATCCTTCCGGTCGCATGTGTCGGACAGGAAGGACCCTTCAGGAAGACGCCGCGTCTGTGGATCCGTCGGCAAGCCGCACTTGTCTCCCCCCTGGGAATGACGCAACCACCGGCCGTGATACCCGAGTTGTAGGGACCGTTCCTGGTCCCGCCGGTCAGGGGCGACCCGGGCGGCAGAACGGTCCGGGCCCGTCGGACTTCTCAGCGTCTCCGCTCATGACCGGTGTCTCTTCGCTCCCTCCCGTGGCGTCGGCCTCAAGCCCGGCGCAGGGACAGACCCAGCCGCTCGCCGAGTTCCACGGCCCCGATGCCGTAGGTCCCCAGCGCGTTGACTCCGTGCGGCCCGGTGAGCAGGAGAGCGTGCGCCGAGTAGACGCGGGTGACACAGGCCGCACCGGTGAGGGGGTAGCTGCAGCTAGGGCGTTTCCTGTGAATCGTCCTCACCGGTCCTTGTACAGCCTGGATACGGTGGCTGCGTGACGACGATCCTGCGGCACCCCCGCCCTGGATTCACGTGGGATTGGTGGGCGGTGGACGCTCACGGTTCTCTCGCGCACTTCAGCGATGGTCCTGCCACGGAGCACCTGCTGGCGCATGTGGATCGTGTCGATGCCGCTGCTGCGTGGGCGGAAGGGATCCGGGGTCAGCAACAGGTCGGCAGGACGCCCGGGAGTCGACAACATGGCCGCCATCAACCTCGTCCGCGGCATGGAAGCTTCATCAAGGAGTGCGAGCACCCTGAAGGCCGATGGCCGAAGTGCCCGCACGATTACAAGATCCGCTACCGCAGCGCGGCCGGACGGCAGGCCGAGGAAGCCACCTTCTCTTCCCCCAGGAGAAGGCGAAGGCCCGCCTCGCCGAGGTCTACCAGGCCCGGAAGAACAGCCCACAGAACCAGCACAGAGCCGAGCGCATCCAGAAGTACGGCCCGATACGGTTCGAGCAGTACGCCACCGGGTGGAAGGCCAGCCGGCGCGACCTCAGCCCCAGCTCTCGGCGACACTCGACTCGCCACTGAACTTGATCGGGTGATGTCGGGCTGTTCGCCGGACAGCGTGAAGGTGGCCTCAGTGGTCCTCGTTCGGTGAGATATTCGCAGGGCGGCGGCCTGACCGACGTCGAGAGAGATGCGCGGGAGCGGGTCCGGCGCCAGGCCGTGATGCGCTTCGAGGCTGGCGGGGAGAACCGGGAGATCGCTGCCATGCTGCGGGTCTCGGAACGGTCGGTGGAGCGTTGGCGTCGCCAGTGGCGCGAGGGCGGCCACGCCGGAGTGGCTTCCATGGGGTCACCCGGTCGACCCCGACCATCTGACGCGCAGATGGCGGGGGTGGAGAGGGAGTTGGAGCGCGGTCCGCTGGCCCAGGGGTGGGCTGACCAGCGGTGGACGCCGGCCCGCGTGAAGACGGCGATCGGTCGGCTGTTCATCGTCTCGTACACCGTGGAGGGAACGTGGCGACTGCTGCGGCGCTATGGCTGGTCCTGGCAGCAGCCGCGCGGCGTGCGATCGAGCGTGACGACGACGCGGTGGAGTTGTGGAAACGAGAGGTGTGGCCGCGGGTAAGGGCACCGCGGCGGCGAACAGCGGTTGGGTGGTCTTCGAGGACGAGGCCGGTCAGTCGATGACGCCGCCGCCTGCCAGGACCTGGGGCCGCAGGGGCAGCACCCCGACTCGTCCGCGTGCGCGGGCGGGGATCGGGCCGAGTGACCATGGCGGGAATGACCTGCTACAAGCCGGTTGGCGGTCCCGTTTGTTCTACGCGATCCGTGAGTAACGGGGCCGCGAGAACGAACCGAGGGGCTTCGGCTGGAAGGACTAGCGCGACCTGGTCATCCGCGCCCACACACAGCTCGGCAGCCCGATCGTGCTTGTGTGGGACAACCTGCGCATGCACCTGGTCGCGCCACTGAGGGAGTTCTTCGAGGCCAACGCCTCATGGCTCACCGTTTCAGCTGCCGACTTACGTCCCGGACCTCAACCCGCAGGAGGGCATCTGGCCCCTGGTCAAACGCAACATCGGGAACCTGGCCGCCGCCGACCTTGGCCAGGTCACCCGCGCCGTGAAGCGCAAGCTCAAGATGCTGCAGTACAGGTCGGATGTGGTCGATAAATGCCTGGCCGGCACTAGCTTGACCCTGCCCGGGGATCATCAAAAGACGCCGAAGAAGCGATCTGACCAGCTGGGCCGCTGAACGTGCCAGGGCAGTCGGCTCGGCCCGTCGTAGTCGCTCTCCAGCAGTTCCTCGGCAACCACGACATAGCCAAGCTCGACCAGCACCCGGTTGGCCTTGGCAAGATCCGCGCCGTCCGGCTCGCCCTCGGTCTGGGCCTCATCCGTTCCGAAGACGGCGCCCGGGTCGTCGGCGCAGACCAGGGCAACTGAGCCGAACTCGCTCAGGCAGACGACGATTCGGGTACCGCATCGGGTTGCGTCCCCGGGCACGATGACGCGTCCGTACTCGCTGGAGTCCTGAGTGTCGTCGTCGGCACCGAGCAGGGCAGGGAGCTGTCCCAGGGCCCAGTCGTCGCCGGGGCCCCATGCCGTGCCGGTGATCAGCCGCCCGGTGGTGGCGTCCGGGTGGTCGGTGATCCGCAGGGTCACCGGGCCTTTGGTGGTGCGGGAAGTTCGCCACCAGGTCCCGTCGGCCTCCTGTAGGCAGGCGGGGTCGCTCCGTCCTCGCCGCAGCACCCGCAGGGTACGGGGCAGGTCATAGGGCGCGGGCGGCGCCCAGCAGCGGCTGGGCATGCACCCACACCACGAGGGGGCTGAGACACCGGCCCCGGAGCGCGTGCTCTGCCAGGGGTGGGGAATCGGCAGAGCCTCGATGGGTTGGTCGCTCCGGGGCCAGGACCTCCTGATACCCGCTCGGGAGCGAACGAGGCGTGTAAGGGCAACCATTCCTGCCACTCGGTGGTCATGTCCTCGCCACCCGCGTGCCGGGTGGGCGCTGGCAAACCTGCCTCGGGATGTTCCCGGGGCCCTGGAGCTTGGGAGAAACAACTTCATGCGTCAACGCACCGCTGTGGCAGGCTTCGCCGGGGCACTCGCCCTGTCCATGCTCACGGCTGGAGGGACCGCCCAGGCGGATGACTTCTCGGGCGACATCAGGATCACGAAGGTAGTCGTCAACGGGGGGAAGGACATCGTCCTGGGAACCACGGCCGTGAAGACGTTCACCATCGTGGTGACCGCCACGGACAACTCGGGCATCGAGGTCGGAAATACCTTCCCGGTCATGGGGCACACGCCCCTGCCGAACGGCGACTATTACGGTCTCGTCATCCCCGACGACATTGCGGGAAAGTGCGTGCGCCAGAGCTTCACCACGACCACCTGCACCCACACGCTGAAAATGAACCCCCGTATCCACCTGGACAACACCACGGCCGGGACCTGGACCGTGAGAGCCCACGTCCTGGCCAACGACGGTGACTACTACACCAAGGATTCCGCCGCGAAGGCGAAGGTCCTGCGCAACTCCAGGCTGACGGTCAACGCCTCGCCGGAACCGGTGAAGAAGAACAAGACGATCACCGTCACGGGCGCCCTGACCCGCGCCAACTGGCAGACCTACAAGTACGGGGGCTACACCAAGCAGCCGGTGAAGCTCCAGTTCAAGAAGAAGGGAACCAGCACCTACAAGACCCTCAAGACCGTCACGACGGACAGCAAGGGCAACGTGAGGACGACGACGAAGGCCACGGCGGACGGCTACTTCCGCTACTCCTTCGCGGGCACGTCCACCACCCCGGCGGTCACCTCCGCGGCGGACTACGTCGACGTGAAGTAACCCCCAGGAGAGTCGTCCGCCCGCCAACCATCGCAGAGGGCCCGCCGGGCCCCTCCGTCCTGTCCGTGAACGACCGCGTCCAACGCTGAGCTGAGCAGCCTGTGACTCGGTCGTTCACGGGGCGCGGTCGCCGTGCTGTCTACTGGGGCGGCAGAGCGGAGCAGGTGGGTGTACAGGGCGTGCGGCATCACGTTGGTGGGGGCGAACACGGTCCAGTGCACATTGCTCTCGCCGGTCTGCCGGGCGAGCGGCACCGCGGCGGCGGCGAGGCGTTCCCGGGCCGCCCACGGGCGGCGGGACCGTGCCTCTGCAACGACCGCAACCAACTTCCAGTGCACCCCCGAGTGCCGCCCCGCCAGGGGCGTCCAGGGCGGCGAGGTCGTGGGAGGTGTCCATCGCGACGTCGGCCGCGTCATGTTCGCTGCCGAGCTGGGCGAGCAGGACGTGGCCCAGGTTCCACCGGGCGGTACCCACCCGCAAGGGGGCGTCGGCAGGGGAACCCCGACTCCCCTTCGCACGTACCGCGGCCGCCATCGTAGCTAACCCCTCACCGCGCCGCTCGAAGCGGGACGACGCACTGACCGTGCGGTGATCACAGGGGGGGGATCCGTGGGTGACGGGGCCGTTCAAGCTGTGGTTGGGTGGCTCGCGGGCTCCTGCGGGGAGCCGGGGAAAGAGGGCGAGTCGTTGGGCGTGGTGGAGTATCCCGAGGGGATGCGGGATGACGGGCTGCCGACGGTGTTGTCCGACCCTGCGCGGCTGGCCGCGCTGGAGGCCAGCGGCATGGTCGGCAGCGCTCCGGAGCAGGTTTTCGACGACCTGGCCAGGCTGGCGGTATCGGTCACGGGTGCTGCGATCTCCGCGATCACGTTCGTGGGAGGCGCTCGGACCTACTGGAAGTCGGTGCCGCACCTGCCGTACGGCGGGTCGGAGCAGTGGCAGAACGGGGTCGGGGAGAGCTTCTGCTACTTCGCCGTCGGGGCGAACGGCCCCTTCGTCGTGGAGGACGCGGCGAAGGACCCGCGGACGGCGGGGCACCAGGCGATCGGGCCGTGGGGGGTCGGATCCTGGGCCGGGTTCCCGATCGTCACCACCGACGGGCACGCCATCGGGACCATGTGCGTCATCGACGCGAACCCACGCCAGTGGCAGCCCCAGGAACTGGAGACGCTCGCCACCCTGGCCCGGGCGGTGAGCAACGAGATCAACCTGCGGATCTCGCTGAGCACCGCGCAGAGCGCTCTGGCCACCGCCAACCGCGCACTGTCGGTCTCACAGGGTCTGGCCCGCAGCCTTCAGGAAAGCCTGCTGCCTCCGGTGCTGCGTCCGGTGCCGGGGATGGATGCCTCGGCCCGTTATCTGGCCGCCACCGGTGACATCGAGGTCGTGGGTGACTTCTACGACCTCTTCAACGCCCGCGGGCCGTGGTGGACCGCCGTGATGGGAGACGTCTGCGGCAAGGGCCTCGAAGCGGCGAAGGTGACCGCCCTGGCCCGCTACACCCTGCGCGCCGACGCCGGTGACCACCTCTCGCCCGCCGAGGTCCTGGACCGGCTCAACACCGCCATGCGCGCCCAGCGCGCACCGCGTTTCCTCACCGCCGTCCAGGCGACCTTCCGCACGACCCCTGCCGGGGCGGCCGGCCGGCTCTGCCTGGCCGGCCATCCTCCCGCACTCATCCGCCGGGCCGACGGCCGCGTCCAGCCCACCGGCCTGCCCGGCACCCTCCTCGGGGTCATGCCCACCGTCCGCCTCACCGATGTCCGCTTCCGCCTCGCCCCGGACGACCTGCTGTTCCTCTACACCGACGGCGCCTGCGAAGCGCGCCCCGACCCCAGCAAGCCCCTGCCCCACCGGCCGATCTTCGACGAGGAGGCCCTGGCCGAAGCCCTCGCCGACACCCGCGGCATGGACGCGGGTGACACCAACGCCCACATCGCCGACATCCTGGCCGGTCACCACGGCGGATGGGCCAGCGACGACACCGCCCTCCTCTCCCTGCGAGTGCCCCCCAGACCCTGATCCCCGAACGGACGAGCGGCAGCCGTGCCTACTCCCGGCGCAAAAAGCACATGAACAGCGCCACATCGGACAGAAGGCACATGACATGCAGGAACGCCGACTCGATGGTCTGCTCGTCAGGATCACCGAGTACACCCGTCCGCACGCATGCGTCCTGGCTCTGCTCGGCAGCACCGGAGCGTGGAACACACCTGCGCTGGAGCAGGCGTTCCACGACGCCGCGGCCACGGAACGCCCGCTCGTGGTCGACCTCACCGGCCTGGACTTCGGCGACGAAGTCCTCCTCGGCGCCCTCATCCAGGCTCACGCCTCCCTAGAAGGCCTCGTCCTGATCAACCCCGCCACCGGCAGCTTCGCCCGCCGACTGCACCGCACCGGTCTCGAAGAACTCTTCAACACCCAGAACACCCTGCCACTCGCCCTGGCCCAGCTGCCCGACCAGCCCAATCCCCGGTGAGACGGCAGCACAGGCCGGGCCGCCGGCACCGCGAACATGGCCCAGTGCACGGCTGGAAACGGGCGAAGGAGAAGTCCAGGACCACGCGGCCGCCGCAGGCCGCCTTCCACCAGGCGGTGTGCCCGGGGCAGTGACCAGCACCTCCGGCGACGCTGCGCCGTGTTACGACTCCTCACCTACGGCGCGAGTCCAAGAGAACTGTTGTCCCACCCCCTCAGATCGACAGAGCCATTAGCCGATGACACTGAGGGGACGCGCCAGGCCGCACTGAGGGGCCCCGCGCCACCGGGGAACGCAGGCGGCACCGTAACCGGCTGTTGGGCCGAGCCAAGGCCGCCATGGCCGCCATGGCCGCCAAGACCGGAAGGCTACTGCGGCTTTCCGGGCATCCAAAGGCGGTAGTGCTCTCAGCCCTGCGGCAAATCTCCTGCGGCCTTTTCCACATACCGGGGATCAGCGGCATCGATGCCTGAGACTTCGGAGACCTCCTCGACCGCCTCACCCTGACGGACCGCAGAGACAGCTTCGAGCTCCACATCCGCACGCGTCGCGTCAGCAGCTACCTCGGCCGTGCCCTGACGTTGAGCAGCCAACTCGATGAACGACTTCGCCACGCCTCCGTGCTCCGCCCGTACAGGTGAGGGCGACCGCCCGCCTTTTGGGGATGACACACCGTCAAACACCGCTAGAACAGTGCGACTTCGTGACCTATGTGTCCGAGCCGGACCATCCCCGCGTCGGCGGGGAGCACCAGGCCGCGGAGCGACCCGGAGTCGTCCCGAACGGAACATCCCTGCGGGCGCGGGGAACGGCTGCCCCCGGTGTACACCTGCATATCCAGGACGCTGCTCCCCGTACGCACGGGGATGGTCCCGGTAAGGGACGTACGTTCCACCCGAGCCGCGGAGTGCTGTTCACCATGGCGTTGGCACGCTGTTGTTGGGGGGTGGAGTCGCGGTCCGGATGTGCCGGTGTAGCGCGTTGGCGTCGGCGTCCAGTCCCTTGTCGGCGTAGATCTGGGCTGCCTCTCTCCAGCAGGCGACGGCTTCGGCCGCGTGCCCGAGGTGATGGAGTGAGGTGGCCAGGATCGTCAGCGGCCGGGCGAGTGTCTCCTCGTGGGATCCGATGGATGTGCGGCCGAGGTCGACCGCGTGCCGGGCGTGGGTGAGGGCTGTGTGGTGGTCGCCGGTGCCTTGCCAGCCTCTGGCCACGGTGGCGAGGGCGCAGGCCTCTCCGTCGGTGTCGCCGATGGCGCGGCGCAGGCGCGCGCTGCGGGTGCCGTGGTCGATGGCCTGGTGATGGTTGCCGAGGTCGGCGTGGAGGTCGGCGAGGTTGCCTTCCGTGACCGCTTCCCATCGTCCGGGGCCGAATCCGCGGCTGAGTGTGAGTGCGTTCTCGAAGTGCCGGAGCGCTTCGGTGAGACGGTTCTGGCGGCGCGTGACCTGGCCGAGTTCGGTGCGTGCGGCGATCTGGAGGTGGATGTTGCCGGTGTCCTGGGCGAGGGTGGCGGCGTGGGTGAGGTCGGGTTCGGCTTCGGGGCGGCGTAGGTGGGCCAGTGCTTCTCCGCGGGCGAGGAGGACGTTGGCTTCCTGTTCTGGTGCGCCGGTCCGCCGTGCGGAGTGAAGGGCTGCTGTGGCGGTGCTGATGCGGTCCTCCCATGCGCCTGTGAGTACGAGGAAGCCGAGGGCGTCGATGAGTTGCACGGCGTGTTGGTCGAGGCGGTGGTCGACGGCGTGGTGGAGCGCGGCGACGAGGTTGGTCCGCTCGGTGGTCAGCCAGTCCCATGCCCGGTCCCGGTCAGTATGGGGGTGGGGGTGAGGGGGCGTGATGAGGGTGGTCGTCAGGCGGGTGCAGGTGGGGTAGATCTGGCGGTCGGCGGTGTGGGCGGTGTGGGTGTACCAGGTGAGGACCGCTTCACGGGCGTGTTGGTGGTCCCGCTCGGTATCGCGGTGGTGGGCGAGTTCGGCTGCGTAGGCCCGCAGGAGGTCGTGGAAGCGGTAGCGGTCGCGGGCGACGGGTTCGATGAGGTGGGCGTCGGCCAGCGCGCTGAGCAGGGATCGGGCTTCTCGGGGTGTCAGGCCGGCGAGGGCTGCGGCCGCGGGTGTGGAGATGTCCGGGCCGGGGTGGAGGCCCAGGTGCCGGAAGAGGCGGGCCTGGGGCGGGGTGAGTTGGTCGTAGGACCAGGTGAACACGGTGCGGACCGCCGCCCGGGGGTCCTGGTTCCGGCTCAGCGCGTCGAGGGCGGAGTCCTCGTCGGTGAGTTCGGCGACGATGTCGGCGACGGTGATGTTCGGGTGGGCGGCTGCGCGCCCGGCGGCGATGCGCAGGGCCAGCGGCAGCCCGGCGCACAGGCCGACGAGGTCGTCGACCGCGGAGGATTCCGTCGCGGCGCGGTGGGGACCGATGATGCCGACGACCAGGGCCGTTGCCTCGGAGTTGGTCAGCACGTCGACGGTGAGCCGGTGGGCTGCTTCAGTGACGACCAGGCCGCTCAGGCTGTCCCGGCTGGTCACCAGCACCATGCACCCAGGGGTTCCCGGTAACAGTGCTCTCACTTGCTCGGAGCTGTTGGCGTTGTCCAGGACGATGAGTATGCGCCGTCCGGCGGCCATGGTGCGGTAGAGCCCGGAGCGGGCGCCGGTCCCGGCCGGTACGGCCGCCGGAGGGACACCGAGCGCGACGAGGAAGTCGTCGAGGACCTCGGCCGCGGTGGCGGGCCTGCCGGGCCCGTACCCGCGCAGGTCAGTGTGGAGTGTTCCGTCGGGGAACCGGTGCTGGACCCGGTGGGCCCAGTACACCGCGAGGGTCGTCTTGCCCACGCCACCCGAACCGTCGAGCGCGGAGATCACCACCGCCTGCCCGCTACCCAGCTCCTCACCCCCCGGCGGGAGCAGAGCATCGAGGGCCGCCAGATGGTCGGTGCGACCGGTGAAGTCGCGGATGGCGTGCGGTAGCTGTCTCGGCGCGGGGGACGCGGACGTGGCGGCGGCGGTCCGGGGGGTGGGCAGGGTCGTAACGGGCCTGGTGCTGTCGCCCCGGCGGGGGCGAGGCGGCCGGCCGGGCTGGGAGTGTCCCGCCAGGATCTGTTCGTGCAGACGCTGCAGGCCAGCTCCCGGGCCGACTCCGAGTTCTTGGACGAGCGACGTACTCAGCCGATGGAAGGCGTGCAGCGCCTCGGCACGCCGCCCGCATCGGTCGAGTGCGGTGATGAGCTGCGCGTGCAGGCCCTCACGCAGGGGATGCGAGAGGGCGAGGTCGCTGAGCTCATCGACGACTTCCTGGTGCTGCCCGAATTCCAGCCGCCATCTCGCGCACAGTTCCAGAGCGCCGAGCCGCTGCTCCTCCAGCCGGGCGGCCGGACCCATCAGTGCCTCGCTTCCCAGCCCGTCCAGGGCCGGCCCACGCCACAGGCCCAGAGCCGACCCGATCATGCTGATGGCCCCGTCGAGGTCGTCTTCTGCTGCGCGGCGGCGGCTCTCGGCGAGCCTCGTAGTGAACTGGAGCGAGTCGAGTTCGTTCTCACGGACGCAGATCCGGTAGCCGGACTCCTCGGTGACGATGAGCAGCCGCTCGCTGTCGTGCAGGCGCTCCCGCAGCACCGACACGGAGTTCTGCACCTGCTTCACCGCTGTATCCGGTGGCTCGTCCCCGAAGACCGCCTCGATCAGTCGGCCCATCGGCACCATCGAATTGGGGGCCGTGAGCAGGCCTGCCAGCAGCCGCTGGCGTCGGGCACCCGCTAACGGCACGCGGTTGCCGTCGGCCCGAACCTCAAGCGGCCCGAGCACCTGGAACTCCACTCTTGCGACCTCTTCCTCGCTGACGGTCACCCAATCGCAGCATAGCGATCACGCAGGGTTCGCGCGGCGGGATCTCTCTCGCATGAGGTGGCCGCGGGTGAGGCAAGCAGGGGTGTGACGAGGCTGCCGGCCTTCGGCGTGGATGCTCTTGGGGTGCGCGTGAGTGTGGCGCGTGGCCGTGGGCGAGTGTCCGCCCACGGCCACTCTGCGGCACCTTGTGGGTCAGGGGATCAGGACGCAGTGGTTCTCGATGACCCTGCCGCTACGGTCCAGTCCCCCGCAGACGGCCAAGCGGCCGCTGCCGGGCTGACCGAGCTGCCGGTTCACGCTGAACACGTGGCGGTCGTCGTTGGCCCTGGAGTTCCGATAGTCGCCGGCGAAGGCCCGCAGTGTCCCCGGCAGTCCGTCCCTGGTGAAGACGGTGATGTCCTGGACGTAGCGGGTGCCCTGGTATGCGGTGGCCACGCAGATGTAGGTCCCGCACGTCTGCTTCGCTGCGGCGCTCGCCGGCGCTGCGGTCACCAGACCTACGGCACTGACCGCGGACAGTACCGCCGCAGTCGTCGCGAAGCGCCACCGCGCGGCCTTCTTCGACGTGGCCCGGTCCTGGTTGGGATGAGTCGCGGTCCCGAATTTCGTCATTGTTCTTCGTCCTCTGCGTTGATGGTGCTCGGAAGTGATCTCGCCCTGCTCCTCTTCGAACGCGCTTGACCGTCGGCCCCGGGCGTGAGTGACAGGGATCGGCGCCTTGGCCCCGCGTCGCGGGGCTGTCTGGCGACTTCGCTCACCGTCTCGACTGCCGTCCCCATAACGTCATCACCGCGTCATCACCGGCCGCGGCTGCCTACGCCGACCCGAGGTCTCATCCCCCGCGTCGCAGAACGTGCCTGATCGGCCGCCACAGCAGCCGGCCTCTGAGCCGCTCCCCGGCGTGCGAGCACTCACAGGATGCTTCCCCCATACCAGCCACCCGTGGTCCTGCGCGGACAGCCCGCTCAACGCCGGTGGTGACGAGGCGATGCCGGCATGGGGACAGCTCCCGGGATGCTTCCCGACGTCGTCACCGAGTCCCGTCCGCCAGGACAGAACTCGCGTACGAGCAACATCAACGCAGTCACTACGAAGAAGGAGACCGACATGAGGAAAGCCCTGCACCAGAAGGCACTCAACCTCACCACGGGCCTGGTACTCGCGGGCAGTTTGCTGGCCGCAGGCTCGGGGCCCGCGCACGCCGCGGAGCCCAGCACCCGAGCGCTGTCATGCACCACTCTCCACCCGTCGTCGGGTGCGGTGAACGTCTGCAAGAGCTGGACACCCAACGGTGACGGGACCTTCTATGGCAAGTGGTCCTCCAGCGGCGCCACTGCTGGCGTGTACCTGCAGGGAAGTTTCGACGGGACCGTGAAGAATCTCGCATCCGAAGGGATCTACGACGGGGTCCGCAAGTTCCTTATCCGCGCCTGCAAGAGCGGCGCGGGCTGCACCGCTTGGTGGTAGTCGCAGCTAAAGGTTGTTGCAGAACGCCTGAGTTAGGGCATTCATCTTGTATGGGTGGGGTGTTGCGGGCTGAGCTGTTGTGGGTGGAGACGTTCACCGGCTTACGGATGGGCCGGTTCGAGAAGTTGGTGAAGGCGGTACGGGAGCGAGGAGGCAATGGTCCCGGTGGCGGCCGGCCGTGGTGCCTGCCGCTGGCGGACCGGGTCCTGCTGGTGGCCGTCTACTACCGCACCACCCTCACGATGCGGCAGCTCGCCCCGCTCTTCGGGGTCTCCCCGGCCACCGTCTGCCGGGTCATCCAGCGCCTGCGGCCGCTCCTGGCGATCGAGCCGGCGCCGCGGCCCGTCGCGGACGTCGAACGGTTGTGGATCGCGGACGGAACCCTCGTCCCGGTCCGTGACCGTACGGTCGCCGCGTCCTCCCGCAACTACCGGTTCTCGGCGAACGTGCAGGTCATCATCGATGCGGACAGCCGCCTGGTGATCGCCTCAGCCCGCCCCGTCCCCGGCAACAAGGGCGACGCCCACGCCTGGCGGGAATCGGACCTGCCCGCCATCGCGGCCGGGACAACGGTCATCGCCGACGGCGCTTACCTGGGCACCGGACTGATCGTCCCGCACCGCAAGAGATCCGGACGCCCGCTCCTGCGCGGCCAGGAGGAGGACAACGCCGAACACCGACGCGTCCGCGCCCGCGTCGAGCACACCTTCGCCCGCATGAAGAACTGGAAAATCCTCCGCGACTGCCGCCAGAAAGGAGACGGACTCCACCACGCCGTCCAAGCCGTCGCCACCATGCACAACCTCGCCATGACCGGCTGAACCGGCAGGCCAAACACCACCCCGGCCTGCCCACACCCACCCTTCTGCAACAACCTTTAGGCCGTGTATCGAAAGTGGATCTTGGGCTGTGAATGATCACGGTTCACGGGGCGGGAAGATCTCACGGACGAGCAGTGGGCGGTGCGGGAGCCGTTGTTGCCGAAGGGTGCCAGGACGGGGCGGCCGCCGGTCTGGCACCGCCGGCAACTGATCGACGGCATACGGTTCCGGGTCCGGACCGGTGTTTCGTGGCGGGAGGTGCCCGCGGCGTACGGCCGTGCGGCCGGATCTACGACCTGTTCCGCCGATGGCAGCGGAAAGGCACCTGGCACCGGGTCCTCACCCGGTGCCAGTCCCTGGCCGATGTGAAAGGTGCGATCGCGTGGGACCTGAGCGTCGACTCCACGGTGTGCCGCGCTCATCAGCGCGCGGCCGGGCCCCGGAAGGAGGGTGACCTGCAGAAGGAGCCGCCGGGCGGCGTATTCACCGAGCCTGGCGATCATGGGCTGGGCGCTCGCTCGGTGGAATCACCACCAAGCTGGATCTGGCCGTCGAGCAGAGCCAGAAGCCCAGATCGATCGTGGTGACCGGGCAGCGCGGGGGCTCGCCGCAGTTCGAACCCGTGGCGGAGAAGGTCCGCGTGCCACGCATCGGCCGGGCCGTCCACTCGTCCGCCCCCCACCGCGTGCAGGCCGACACGGCGTACGCCTCCCGCGAGAACCGTCCCTACCTGCGCTGCCGCGGGATCCGCTGCACCATCCCGGACAAGGCGGATCAGGCTCGCAACCACTAGGATCTCGGCTTCCGCGGCGGCCGGCCGCCGCGCTTCGATCCGGCCGACTACCGTGAGCGCCATGCGGTCGAGTGCGGGATCAACCACCTCAGGAACCGCGCCGTCGCCACCCGCTACGACAAGTTGGCGGTCCGCTACGAGGCGACTGTGCTGGTCGCAGCGATCAACGAATGGCTATGACCCTGTCTCGCGCGTCATCACGTAGGTGTTCCCGATGTCGGGATCGCCGTGGAAGAAGAACAGCTTCAGATCGTCGTTCTGATCGCGGTCCACATAGAAGGACCACGCGTATGTCGATGGGGGTTCAGGAGTCGAGGTGTCAGTGGCCGTCGCGGTGGGCCGGCTCTCCGCCCGGGTGCGGGCTGTCAGCGTAAGTCGAACGACCTGTCCGCCGTTGTCGTCAGTCAGTTGCCAGGTCCCCGTGCCGGAGAGGCGCCAGCCATCCTCGAAGTCGAAGTCCTGGCCGTCGAGCCTCTCGAGAAGAGCCGTTCCGTCCTTGCGAAGCACCACGCGGGTTCCCTCGACGTTTTCCCAGCCCCCAGCGACTTCGCCCGCGGTGGTGTCGTGGATCTCCGTTCCCTCGTAGTACTGATAGGGGCCGGCACACGCAGTCGGAGCAGCCAAAACCACCATCAAGCCACCGAGGGTCGCTTTCCACGCACGCAGCCTGCTTCCGCCCACCACCAGGACCTCCCACCCTCAGCCCGCATCGGCCAACCGATAGGAGTGGGCCGCGGAGAGGTACCTTGCCAGACCAGTTGAACGTGTTCACCTTTGGGGCTGAAGAGTCAGGGCGTACGACCCGGCTCGTGCATCCAGCGTCGCCTGCAGCCGCCGGTGAGCACCGCGAACAACGTTTTCGATACACCTAGGTGCGCATCGCCGCGTGCTCCTGCGGGCTTCCAAGCCCTCGAAGCCGTCACCGAGGACACCCACACCTGGGTCTGGCCGCCGGACCCACCCGGCCTGAAGGACGCCGGACCCCGTCAACCGCCGGTGGTGCTGGATCCGTCCCCCCGGGGGCTGCGGTCACCCAGAGGCGGTGCGAAGGCGGAAGGCCCGGCGCCACCGTGCTTCGTTGGAGACGACCGGCTTGCTCATGGAGGTCCAACAGCCTCACCCACCCGTGATCCGAGACAGCCGCACCGGACCGAGCACCTCCCCTGCTCATCCCCACGCCCAGGTCCGATGCCGCCGGGCGCTCGCGATCACAGAGCGGGAGAGCTTCGGCCGGGGCTGGAGCCGGTTACGGATGCGCGCCGGGGTCGTATCGGTGGCGATGAGGATGCGGATGTGGTCGGTGAAGTCAGGGTCGGTCAGGGGCAGGTCGAAGTCGTCGATGTAGCCGACGGCGGCCGGGGCGTAGTCGATGACGGCCCCGACAGTGGCCGGCACAGCGGCCGGGCCCGCTCTGAGAGCGCCGAGGATGCGCAGGGCGGTGGGCAGCAGGCTCGCGTCCGTGGTGGAAACCTCCTCGAGAGCGTCGCTGACCGCGCCGGGGACCACGTCGGGCTCGACGCCGGGTGCCACGCCGCGGGTGACGGGGCGGTCGGTGGACGGGGTGTTGCGCAGCAGCTCGGTCTGCTCGTGCCACCAGCGCGCGGGGGCGTGTTCGCCCAGGGCGCGGTGGTGGAGGTAGAGACAGTAGGAGGCGGCGGGGTCGCCGGCTCCGGCGGCGTACTGCCACCAGAAGCGGGCGTTCTCCTCGGACTCGGCGAGCTGAAGGATGCAGCCCAGGACCCGGGCGCCGGGGGGCTCGGGCAGCTGCGGGGTGAGGAAGGTGCGCAAGGTGGGCAGCGCGGTGGAGCAGGTGACAACGGCCGCGCAGAGGTTGTGGAGGTTCTCGGCGGCCTCGGCGGCGGTCGGCTCGGCCGAGAGGCCTTCGGCGGCTGCGGGGGTGGGCTCGGAACTCGCGGCTACCGGGGCGGAGATGGGATCAAGCGCCTGGAAACGGGCGAGAACGCGGGCCTCGGCGGCGTCGACGTCGGCCTGGGTGTAGGGAACGGTGACGAGGCGGGCGCGGGAGAGGAATTCGTCGATGTGCGGGGTCATCGCCGCCCTTCCATGGTGCGGTCGGGCCCGAGGATCTCCCGCAGCCGGCGCAGGGAGTGACGGACCGTGGAGCGGACGGTGGCACTGGTCATCCCGAGTACGGCCGCGGCCTCGGGGGCGTTCATGCCCTGGAGGTAGATCATCACCATGACGTCCTGCTGCCGGTCGGTGAGCTGACTCAGGGCACGGAACAAGGCGAGGGACTCGGCGATCTGACCGATCGGGTCGACCGCGTCGCGCAGCGCGACCGTGTCGAAGGCGGCCTCGTCGATCAGCGGAGGTCGGCGGGTGCGGGCGCGGGCGTGGTCGACGACCTTGTTCCGCATGACCGTCCAGGCGAAGGCAGCGGGGTTCTCCGTGAGCAGGACCTGGTCCCAGGTGCGTAGCAGGTGCTCGAAGGTGCTGTCGATGGCCTCCTCGGCGTCCTGGCGGTGGCGGAGGTAGGTCTCGGCGTAGCGGACATAGCTGGCCCGGTTCATCTGGTGGAACGCGGTGAAGGACAGGTCCGGACGGTCGGCTGCGGTCACGGCAGGCGCGGCGGGGGTGTTCCGGCTGCGGCTTCGGGTCACCGGCCGTCTCCCCGCCCGTGACGGGCCATCTCGCCGACACCGGCACGCGCACCTTCGGCGACGAGATGCCGGAGCACGAGCCTGGAGCCGGCACCGACGGTCTGTGGCACCGGAGCGAGGATCATCAAGGCACCTACGAATTGGGACGTCACAGACGTTGGCCCCTCTCCTGGAAAGGTCCGGGCAGCGGCTGGAGTGCCCGGGAGTGCGCCGGAGTGCGCCTTCACCACAACGACGACCCCGAGCGCGCTGGTGTGCAGTGGCAACCCGAAGAATGTCACCCACAGCGAAACCCCGGTGACATACCGGTGTTCCCGACTGCTCATCCGGCGACGACAACCACCCCACGCCACCAGAACGCCGACCTCACCACCAGCAAACCTTCCAACGAAGCCCACTAGAGCGTGAATTCGCGCAAAAAAAGCAAAGAGACAGAGTGACCCACATCACTGCCCATCGACACGGAACGCACGCCACCGCACCCCGCCCAAACACCCGGCACCATCCTCCGAACCTCCAGTGCCCGCCACGCCGTTCAGCACCGGCCGTAACGAAGCCCCGGCGCACGGCGGCCGACGCAACGAAGCAAGGTCACCACATGCGGCCCCAACGAGTGACACACCCTCAGAGACACCTCTGAGTGGATGATTGGATACCTCTGAATACCAGGTGAAAGGGGCTTCCTGGCGCTCGGGGCAGGAGTCGCCGTTCTGGGAAAGCGTCAGGGTGACGGCATTTCCGAACGGCTCGCACGTCCGTAATGGGCGCAACGCCGGGAAGGTTGATGATCACGGTGACGGCCGAGTTCCTCCAGGCCCCTCCAGCTACCAGTACCGCCCCCGCGCGCGCTCCGGCAAGGGCGCTCCAGAGACCCGCCGCAGGTATCCGATCAGGCACTGAGCAGGGGCGCGAGATAGCCGCCCTCGCTGTCGAGGAGGTCGGTCAGCAGGCGGCTCGGGCGCCAGTCCTCGCGGCGTTCCTCGGCCGGGTCGAGGGTGAGGAAGATGTCGAGGTCGCGGAGTTGGTCGAGAACGGCGGCGCCGTGGATCAGGGCTGGGCCATGAACCGGATCCATGTGACGAGCGGCGATCTCCACCGCCGCGGCACCTGCCTCCGAATCGACGTGATGGCCTTCCTCGGACACGCGGGCTTCGCACACCAGCCGGCACAGATCGATCTCGATGGGACCGAGCACTGCGAACTCGAAGTCCAGCAGGGCGACGACCTCACCGTCCCACAGGGCGTTCATCAGGGCGAGGTCCCCGTGGTTGACGGTCTGCGCGACCTCGGGCGCAGCCCGGAAGTAGCCCCCGATGACTTTGTGGAGCTGCGACTGCTGGGCGCTGGAGAGTCCCAGGGCGGCTTCGGCGCGTCCGGCCGCGGCCGTGGCATCGCCGAACGTCGCCGGGACGAAACCCCCGTGTGATGCGACATGCGTCCTGAGAGACGGGGTCGCGTCGTGCACGATCAGGCTTCGGGCCCACAGCTGACGGATCGCCTGTCGTTGCTCCGCAGGTGTCAGCGTCGGCCACGCTTCGTGCAGGTTCTGGCCGCGAACCTCCGCGGTCACGATCCATCCGTGGCCCTCAGCGGTGCCCTCTCCGAGGATCTCCGGGTGCCCGACCTCTCGCGGCAGGGCACGTGCGAGCGCGGCCTCCCGGGCCATGTCGACGGGTGCATACGCGATCCGCACGGCGATACCGTCACCGACCCACGTCGCGTTCGAGTACCCGTTGGCTCGTCGCATCCGCGTGAGGTCGCCGCCGTAATGGGCTGCAACCTGGGTGGCCAAGCCCCGGACAAGGTCTACGCGCAACGGGTCACGACGCTCATCGAGGGGATGAACATCCGCACTGGGCTCTCGCATCATGCGAGCACTTTTCCACAGGCGCGTAGGTGCTGATCCGGCAGGGAAGCGTCGCCACGCTACCCCTGGCTTCGTCCTCGCCAGCGGCACCCCGTACTCCGGGCAATACCGCCGCACCACCCCACCCAAGCCCATACGACCGGCATCAAAGCCTCCGAGCGCTACGACCAGAGATTCCCATCAGGCACTGAGCTCCATGCATGAGACCGCATCAGCCCCTGAGCCACTGAAATGCTTGACGTCGTTCCGCCGCCTCAGCTTCCTGCCTGCCGCTCTGCTCACCGCCACCGCCCTCGCCGCCTCGTGTGCCGAGCCGGTGGAGGCCGACGACCCCAAACCCGCCGCATCCGGCAGCACCACCGCACCGTCCGGCGCGCCCGGCGGAGCGCCGGACAAGGGCGGCCTGCTCCTCGCGGACGCCATCAAGCAGATCCCCGTCGCTGCGGAGAAACGCACCGGGTACGAGCGCGACTCCTTCAAGCACTGGGCCGGCGAGGACGACGACTGCCCCACCCGCCAGAAGGTCCCGATCGCCGAAGCGGTCACCGCTCCGGAGCAGGGTGCCCGGTGCACGCTCAGTGGCGGCAGCTGACTGTCCTCCTACGACGAGGGAGAGGTGACCGACGCGAAGCAGCTCGACACCGACCACATGGTCCCGCTCGCCGAGGCCTGGGACAGCGGCGCCCACGACCGGACGCCCGAGCGCCGCGACGCCTACGCCAACGAAGTCGACGCCCGAAGCTCCCTGGTCGCGGTCACCGCGAGGACGAACCGGTCGAAGGCCGACAAGGACCCGGCCGCATGGATGCCGCCCGCCGAGGCTGCGACATGCACGTACCTGGTCGACTGGACCGCGACGAAGCTCCGCTGGGACCTGAGCGCGGACGCGACCGAGCAGGCAGCCCTCCTCGAACTCGCCGAACCGTGCGCCGACTCGACCGTCGATTACGAACCCGCCTTGTAGAACAGAGAGCGCCCATCCAGTGCGGCTCGCCTCCGCTCGCGCGGAGAGTACTGCATCGTGCCCCTCCCCTGGTCCGTGAGCAGCAGCTCACCTCCGCTCGAGCGGAGATGAGGAGGTCTACGCGGGACAGCTTCGGGGCCATGCCTTGCTGGCGGGGGTGCTTGTCTCGGTCATGTCCCGCCTCCTACCTGCTTCCGTAGGTCATCAGCGAGCTGCGGGCCCCGTAGGCGAGCTGGAGGCCGCGGCGGACGAGGGCCGGGCCGTAGAGCTGTTCGGCTGTCTCGCGGCCCAGGGTGTCGACGGCGACGGTGATCGGTGAGGTGTCGCCCACCATCAGCCGCTGGCGGGCGTCGTTGCGGGTCTCCGCGATCTCGGAGTCGTTCAGGCTTTCGTCGACGGTGGAGTGGACTAGGAGTAGCCGATCACCGGCGAGGCGGGCAGGCCCATGACCGGACCGATGCGGGCCGGTCCGAGCTTGCGGTCCCGACTCAGCGGCAGACCTGCGCCTCGACTTCGGCGGATGTGTCCGATGCGGGGTCCTGGCGGGGCAGCTGGAGCGGTCATGCAGGCTCTCGGCGAAGGCGGCTGGGCGATCAGCCGGATGAACTAGGCACCCCGTCACCCTCAGTAACTCCGCCTGAACCGGTTTTCCGGCATCCGGGCGACAGATGGCCATCATCACCTGACTGTCAATCAGGAAAGCCAGCAAATGGTCAGCATCGATCCGATTGAACCCTGACCCACAAGCTCGAACACGAGACTCGACCTACCACCCCTCAAATCCACTAGGCCCCCGAGCCCCGAGCACAAGACAGATACGAATCGGGCAGGACGGAGTAGCGGCCGCCAGTGGAAGCACGGCCAGCCCGCCCTTGGGTTTCCCCAGGTCAGCGCACTCGTCCGCGTGGCTTCAGCGGGGTCGTGGGCAGTTCCGGGGCGGACAGGCGAGCACCGGCGTAGCCCTGCACCTCGCCGAACCTCGAGCCCTCTTCCCAGTCCTTGCGCGCCTGTGCGATCTCCTCACCGGATCGAGCGATGAAGTTCCAGAACATCACGATCTCCTCCTCGAACGGCTCGCCGCCCAGGAGCATCAGGCCCGCGTCGGAGAGGGCGCGCAGCGGCAGTTCGGTGCGGCCGCAGCCGAGGTAGAGCATCGAGCCCGGCAGGACCGTTACGCCGTCCACCTCGGCCTCTCCGGACATCGACAGGACCGCGTACTCGAAGTCCGGGTCCAGCGGGAGGCGGGCCTCGGCGCCGCTGGTCAGGGTGAGGTCGGCGCCGACGATCGGGGTGTAGGCGGTGCCGGGTGAGGCGGCGCCGTCCAGTTCGCCGAGGATCACGGTGGCGGTGAGGCCAGGGGCGGTGACCGCCGGGAGGTCGGTGTGGTGCTGGAAGTGCGGCTCCACGTTGCGGTATTCGTCGGGCAGCGCCACCCAGAGCTGGGCACCGTGGAGAAACCTGGCGTGCGGCCTCGGGCTCTCCTCGGAGTGGCTGATGGCGCGGCCCGAGGTCATGAGGCCGAGCTCTCGCGGGCGTACGGTCTCCAGGCTGCCCAGGCTGTCGCGGTGCAGGACCTCACCGTCATGGAGCCAGCTGACGGTCTGGAGCCCCATGTGCGGGTGCGGCGGCACCTGCATACCTGGCTCGTCCGCGATGTCGTCGGGCCCGTAGTGGTCGACGAAAGCCCACGCGCCCACCATGCGGCGGCCCAGGTTGGGCAGCAGGCGGCGCACCTCGGTGGACTCTCCGAGCGGTACGCGGCGGGGGGTGAGGAGTTCACGGACCGGCTCGGCGACGACGAAGCCGCGCCCTCCGCAGACAGAGGGAGTGGCCTGGCGATCGAGATTGCTCATGGCGCTCAACCTATTCCCGTACGGGTGTGGCGCGTCGGTACCCACGCCAAAGATTTAGTGGAATGTTCAACCATTATGCGGTGTTGTCCTGGCTGGACGCACGGCGGGAGGGTAACCCAGTGGCCGGCACCGGGCAGGGCCCGCACGATGACGAGGAGGACGCGTGAGCGAGACCTACTACGAGTTCGGCACGGCCGCCGACCGGTGGGACCGGGCTCAGATGTTCTACGAGGCCAAGGAGTACCTGACGGCCGCCCGGATCCTGGGTGGGCTCGTCGAGGAGGCACCGGAGCAGGTCGCGCCTCGGCTGCTGCTGGCCCGCTCCTACTACCACTCCGCCCGGCTCGGCCGCGCCGAGGAGGAGCTGCGCGCCGTCCTGGAGCGCGACCCGGTGGAGAGCTACGCGCGCCTCATGCTGGGGCGGACGCTGGAACGCCAGGGGCGGCGGGCCGAGGCGGCGACGCAGCTGCGGATGGCCGCCGCGTTCGACGGCGACTTCGGGTCGCCGGAGAGCTGACCCGGTCCGTATGCGACCTGCGCGGAGGGACAGGGCCGCACCGGTACCGGTGCGGCTCTGTCCTCCTTTACCCGCCGGTACGAGCACTCGATAATGAGCTCTCCGGGCGAAGGGGCAGGGGGCGGGGAATGTGTAGCTCGACGGACGCCGAATTACGCCGGGCGCGGGTGGCCGCGCTCATCGCATCGGCGGCACTCGCGGTTTCCGGCTGCTCAGGTGGTGGCCAGGGCGGAGCCGAGGGCAGGGGAAAGCCTGGCGCCCGCGCACCGGGGGTGCACAGCTGGACGAGCCGCCCCTGCGAACTGCTCGCGAGCGCGCCGCCCGCCGAGGGGTTCACCGTCGGCTCCACCACCGATTCCGCCGACCCGGATCGCCGGGAGGACATCGGTGAGAAGGGCACCCGGCACCGCTACCGGCAGACCGGCTGCCTGGCCGGTCTCACGGGCCCGGACGGGGCGTCGTGGAAGCTCAGCGCGACCGCCGCCGTGTACGAGGAGGCCGGGCCCGCCCTCCGCGCGTACCGCATCGAGGAAGGCCTCGACCGGGCCCACGGGCGCGGGCCGGAGCGGCTCCACGACGCCGCGTACGAGAAACCGGCCGAGGCCCAGGGGCGCCCCGGCCGCACCCTCCTTCTATGGAACGGCGAACTCCTGCTCTCGGTGACCGCGTACGGCCCGTACGGCAGCGAGGAGCACGACGTACGCGAGGACCTCGGGAGCATCGTCGAGAACACCGCCCGTCGCATGGAGGACGGACTGCGTGTCGGTGACGCACCCTCCCCCACGCCGTCCTGACCCCGGCCGGGGGGGCCGCCCGGCGCTCAGTCCCCCGGGCCCGCGTTCGCCACCCGGCCCAGCCACTCCTTCATCAGCGCCGCCTCGGCCGTACTGAGCCCCGAGCCCTGCGCCTCCCGGAGCAGGGCGCTCAACCGCGCCGCCGCCGACGGGACTTCGGCACCCTGCGGCGTGCCCGCCGCCGCGTCGGGGGTGAGGATCGAAGCGTGCACGGCGTCGCGCACCCGGCGGGACAGGCCGGGGTCGTCGAAGGTCGTGGGGCGGGCGACGAGCATCAGCGCCACCCCCACATTGGCCGACATGACCATCTGCGCGGCCAGCTCGGGCGCGACCCGTATCCGGCCCTGGGCTGCCGCCCGTTCCAGGTCGCGGGTCAGGATGCGGTGCGATTCCAGGGCGGCGGCGGGAGGCGTCCGCATCGCCGGGGAGTTCATCAGGCGGTAGAGGTTCGGGTTACGGACGGCGAACTCCACGTGGCTGTCCCAGCCCCGGCGCAGGTCCTCCACGGGGTCCGCGCTCTCGTCGCGCTCACGTTTCGTCGCGAGATATCGCTCGAAGCCGTGGTCGACGACGGCCGACAGAAGGCCTTCCTTGTCCCCGAAGTGGCGGTAGAGCGCGGGGGCCCCGACCTGGGCCGCCTCGCACACGGCGCGTGTGGAGATGTCACCGTCGGGTGACTCGCCGACCAGATCGGCGGCCACCTGGAGGATGCGGGCCCGTGTGCTCGTGGTGGTGCTCATCGGACGGACGCTATCAAGCCGGGACACGGCGCTCAGACGATGCCGCCGTTGGCCCGGAGGACCTGGCCGTTGACCCAGCGTGCGGGGCCGGCCAGGAAGGAGACCACCTCGGCTATGTCCTGCGGGGTCCCGAGCCGCTCCAGCGGGGGCTGGGCGGCCATCCGCGCGACGGTCTCCTCGTCCTTGCCGTCCAGGAAGAGGGCGGTGGCGGTCGGCCCGGGGGCGACCGCGTTGACCGTGATGTCCCGGCCGCGCAGCTCGCGGGCGAGGATCAGGGTCATCGCCTCGACGGCCCCCTTGGTGGCGGCGTAGGCGGTGTAGCCGGGCAGGGCGAGCGACAGCACGGAGCTGGAGAAGTTGATGACGGCCCCGCCCGCGCGCACCCGGCGTGCCGCCTGCTGGTCGACGACGAAGGTGCCCCGGATGTTGGTGCGGTGCATCCGGTCCAGTACGTCGAGGTCGAGGTCGGCCAGCGGGGCGAGCGCCATCACGCCCGCCGCGTGCACGACCACGTCGACGCCGCCGTATGCCTGTTCCGCGGCGTCGAAGAGATCCGCGACGGCGGTCTCGTCGGCCACATCCGCGCGGTGGGCGATCGCCTCGCCGCCCGCGGCGGTGATGGCGGCGACGGCGGCCTCCGCCTCGGCCCGGTTGCCCCCGTAGCCGACGACGACCGCGAGGCCGTCGGCGGCGAGCCGCTCGGCGCTCTCCCGGCCGATGCCCCGGGAGCCTCCGGTGACGACAGCCACGCGGCGGGGAGCGTTGGTGGTGGAGACGGACTCGGACTGTTCGACGGTCATGACGTTGCTCCTGGCGACAGGGGTCGCGGCGGTTCCGTGCAACCCGACGACATCAACGTTAACACTTTTGCCGTAGCGTCGCTACTCTCTCTGGGTCTCCTGCGCGTAACACCGCTACCGCTGCCCGGAAGCCACCGCGGCTGCCCGCCCGAAACAGCGAGAACCCGCCGGGGTCGACCCCGGCGGGTTCTGTGCTTAACGCGAGCCGTCAGCCCACGGGCGTCGCCGCGCGGGGCGCGTCGGCACCGTTCGCGGAGACCAGCAGCCGCTCGGTGAGGTAGCCGAAGATCAGGCCGAAGCCGGTCCAGAACGTGGCCTGGACGGCGAGTGTGGAGAGCCGGAACTTCCAGAGCAGGGTGGCCGGGAAGTCCTTGCCCACCTCGTCGAACGAGGGCAGGAAGGCGTAGGCGAGGCCGATCACCAGGACGAAGCCGGCGGCCGCCGCGATGGTCGCGTTCCAGTTGCCCAGGCCCGGTGCGAGCCGCTTGCCGATGATCACGGCGGCGACGGCCAGCAGCAGACTGAGGGCGACCATCAGGAAGAACAGCGTGGTGCGCTTCCCGATGGTGTCGGGGTCGCCGACGGCCGGCGGGTTGGCCGGGTACTTCAGGAACGGCACGACGTAGACGGTGAGCAGGGCCGCTCCCGCGACCAGCGCGGCCGTGGCCCGGGGGCCGAACCTGCCGATGCGGCCCAGCGCGTAGGCGAACACGAGGGCGGCGATGCCGCCCGCCGCGACGCCGAAGACCAGCAGTGCGGTGGCGAGCCCGCCGGTCGCCTGCATGGTGCGGCTGACCAGCTCCTCTTCCTCACCGCCACCGTGGGCGGCGTGGCTGTGCGCCTCTTCGAGCGCGATGGCGGCGTCCACCTGCGACTCGCCGAGGAAGTACGCGACGGCGAGGGCCAGCGCACCCGCGATCACGCCCGCGATCATGCCGCGCACGAGCAGAGCTCTGACAGATATGGAGTTCACGAGACTTTCCCTGTTTCCCTTGATTCCTTCGCTGAACCGGATGTCGCGGGTGGCTCAGTGGCAGGGGAAACCGAGCAGGTGACGGCCGTCGTGGACCCATTCGTGGACGCCTTCACCCGAGATGAGGGCGGTGGCGCCCTGTTCGGCGCCGACGAAGTACAGCAGTACGAGCGCCAGGATGCCGACGAAGACAGCCCAGGGAGCGATGGCCTTCGCCGAGATCGGGGTGATCGCGGGTGCGCCGGTTGCGGGAGCGGCGGACTGCGCCATGGCGGAACCTCCTGTGGGAACACGCGTCCCTGTCGTGGTGCGTCGGACGAGGGCGCTGGGTCTGACTTCCCGCACAGGTACGGGTACACAGTGGCGCGACCGTGCCGGACTCTCACCGGACTTCCGTCACACCCTCGTCAAGTTCGACGTGACCATACCGCCTGTACGCAGGCGCCGCCATGGTGCAATCTGCGGAGTTCGGGGCCCCGAAACGCCTGACGGTCAAGGGCGTTGGGGCCTGCCCGGGACAACTTGAGGCAGGAACATGACAGTACGGGTGATGTTGGTCTCACCGGCGATGAACGCGGCGCTCCGGCAGGCCCGCTTCGACGGTGACGCCCCGCTGGATCGGGCCGGTGAGCGGAGCGCGCGGGCGGCGGCCGCCGCCGTGCCGAGGTCCGACGCCGTTCTCAGCGGCCCGTCCGAACGGTGCCTCGGAACCGCGGCCGCTCTCGGTCTCGCCGCCCGCCCCGAACCGGCGCTCACCGGCTGGGACCTGGGGCGCTGGAGCGGCCGGCGCCTCGACGAGGTGGGTGCCGCCGAACCCGCCGCGGTGGCCGCCTGGATGGGTGACCCCTCGGCGGCTCCGCACGGGGGCGAGTCACTGCGGGCGCTGGTGGAGCGGGTGGGCGGCTGGCTGGACGGAGTCCTGGGCACCGAGAAGGGGGGCGTCCTCGCGGTCGCCGAGCCCGCCGTCGTACGGGCCGCCGTCGTGCACGCTCTGGCGCTGCCGCCGGAGACGTTCTGGCGACTCGATGTCGCGCCGTTGGTCCTCACCGAGCTGAGCGGGCGGTCGGGCCGGGTGAACGTCCGGCTGGGGCGCCCGCTCGCCGCGCCTCAGCCCTCCTGAGCGCCGCCCGCCTCCTGCCAGTCGGGCCGCAGCAGCACCGCCGTGGCGACGATGCCGTCCTCCACCCGCCATGTCCCGTCCAGCACCGGCGGCACGGCGGGATCGGTGCGCAGCAGCCGGGCGGTGAAGGTCCCGCCCGCCGCCCCGTCGCCGGGCCGGTCCTCGCCCTCCCGGTGGAACGTCAGGTCCGCCTCGTCGAAGTCCAGCTCGGTCAGGGTGAGCGGGTACCAGGTCTTGAAGACGCTCTCCTTGGCGCTGAACACCAGCCGGTCCCAGTGGATCCCGGCCGCCGCGGTGAACCGCGCACGCTCCGAGGGGCGCACCACCAACTCCCCCACGCCTTCGGGCAGCGGGGCGTGCGGCTCGGCGTCGATCCCCAGCGACAGCACGTCCGCCGCGCGGGCCAGTGCCGCCGCCCGGTAGCCGTCGCAGTGGGTGAGGCTGCCGACGATTCCGTCGGGCCACAGGGGCATGCCGCGTCTGCCGTGGAGTACGGCGACGGGTTCCAGGCCGAGCGGGCGCATGGCCCGCCGCGCGCAGGCCCGCGCGGTCGTGAAGTCGTTGCGGCGTTTGGGCACGCTCCGGGCGACCAGCTCCTCCTCCTCGGGGAACAGGGTCTCCCCCGGCAGGCTCTCCTCGCGGGTCGCCGCGCAGGAGACGTACGCGGGCAGCAGCCTCTCGATCACAGGGAGCCTCCGGAGGTGGCGGTGCCGGTACGGGCGGGAGGCGTGGACTCCTGCTCGTACGGGAGGATCTGGCGAAGCAGACCGCGCGGGTGGCCGCGCTCGCGCCACTCCCGTGGGTAGCCGATCGAGACCTCCTCGAAGCGGACGCCGTCGTACCAGGTCGTCCGGGGGATGTGGAGGTGCCCGTAGACGACGGCGGTGACGTTGAAGCGGCGGTGCCAGTCGGCGGTGAGTTCGGTGCCGCACCACTGGGCGAACTCCGGATACCACATGACCGACGTGGGTTCCCGGACGAGCGGCCAGTGACCGGCGAGGACGAGCGGGATCTCGGGGTCGTGCTCGGCGAGTCTGCGCTCCGTCTCCGCGACCCGGGCCCGGCACCAGTCGTCGCGGGTCGGGTGGGGGTCGGGGTGGAGGAGGTACTCGTCGTTGCAGACGATGCCGGACTCGTGGGCGACGGCCAGCGACTCCTCCTTCGTGTGCGTGCCCGGGGCGCGGAAGGTGTAGTCGTACAGGAGGAACAGCGGCGCGATCGCCACCGGGCCGTCGGGGCCGGGCCAGCGGGGGAACGGGTCCTCGGGGGTGATCACGCCGAGCTCGCGGCAGATCTCGACGAGGTGTTCGTACCGGGCCTGGCCGCGCAGCTGGACCGGATCCTTGTCCAGGGTCCACAGCTCGTGGTTGCCGGGGGTCCAGATCACCTGACCGAAACGTTCCGCGAGGAGGCTCAGCGCCCAGCGTATGTCGTCGGGGCGCTCCGCCACATCGCCCGCGACGATGAGCCAGTCCTCGTCGGACGTGGGGCGGAGGGACTCCACGATGGGCCGGTTGTCGGAGACCGCCGCGTGGAGGTCGCTCACGGCCAGCAGGCGGCCGTCACCCCGTGGGGCGGGGTCGGTGCCGGGCGACGGAACGGCTGAAAGGGCACTGGGCGGTGCGGGATCGCTCGGAGCGGTCATGTGCGCTGGTTCCCCGTTCTGTCGGCCGTCGAGGGGCTCCGTCCGCAGGGTCGGGAGCCACTGGGGGGTCAGCCTCTCATGAGCCTCCGACAGCCGCCTCAGGGTTCGGCCGGGAGCGCGTTCCGGCCAGGCTGAGGCGGGGTCAGCGGTCCTTCTGCGTACGGCGTCTGTTCAGCTCCTCCACCGCGCCGAGCGCGTCGCCGACGGTCGTGTAGTCGACGGCGACGAAGTTCACCGGGCTGCCGCGCTCCGCCTCGCACTCCCGGGCCCGCTCCAGCAGCCAGTCACGGGAGTTGATCCGGCCCGCGTCCGGCCGGCTGCCGCCGCCGTTCGTGACGAAGTGGTTGAGCAGGAAGAGGCGTTTGCCGGTGCCGCCGCGGTTCGGTGCGCAGCTCATCTCGGCGGGGCTGCGGAAGGCGAACGGGGTCTCCATGCCGTACCGGTAGAAGTTGCGGTACCAGGGCGCCGGGCCGTCCGCCTTCTCCGCGAACACCACCAGCCGGCGGCCGCTGTCGATCATCTCCTCCAGCGTCGGCCACGGCTCCTCGGGGTCCTCGGACGGGGTGTGCAGCAACTCCCCGAGCCCCGCCCGGCGGAACGCCTCGGCGGTCTCCTCGGCGCCGATGTCGTCCTGGACGATCAGCGTCACGATCTCGGTGGGGTGGGCGCGCAGCCAGGCGCCGATGTCCTCCAGTGCGGGGCCCAGTTCGATCGCGCCGGCCCGGCAGACGCTGTGGCAGAGCCAGAGGCCCTCGCGCGGCGGGTTGGCCTTGTCGATCGCGGCGGAGATCAGCCGGCGCTGTTCGGGGGTGAACTCGGGGTTGTCCAGTCGGGCGGCGATGTCCTGCGGGCTCTCCCAGTGGTACGTGTCCAGCATGAGCGCCCGCACACCGGTGTTGAGCTGGGTGGTGATGTCGGGGTCCTGGAGGGGGCCGATGAACCGGTCGGCGGTGGTGGACATGGCGTTGTGGGCCGTGAGGTGGGCGACCTCGTCGTAGCGGAGTTCGCAGAGTTCGGCGCTGCCCTGGCAGCGGCGGGGCGCGGACGGGCCGAGTACGGGCGGGACGAGCAGGGCGCCGGCCAGTGCGGCGCAGGTGACGCCCGCGGCCACGCCGCGTACGGCGGTGGGTGTGGGCAGGGTGCGCGGGCGGATCAGGACGGCCCAGCCGGTGGCGGTGAGGAGGGCCCCGCCGACGAGAGCCGTGAGGGCGGCGGTCAGTCCGGTGGCCACCGCCTGGTCCACGGCGTTGCGCTGGAGGTCCCCGGCGAGGGCGGTGACGCTCGGCGGCCAGGAGGCCGGGAGGGTGAGGAAGCGGCCCCCCGTGGCCCACCGGGTCAGCAGGACGGCCGCCGCCGTGAGGATGCCGCCGCAGGCGACGGCCTGTCCCAGCACCATCAGCCGCCGGGCGGAGGCGCGGGGGCCGGTGGCCCAGAGCACCGCGAGGGAGGTCAGCGCCAGCGCGGTGGCGAGGATCTGGAGGTACGTCAGCCACTGGACCCGCTCGCGCGCCTGCTCCAGGGCGTCGAGGTCGTTGCCCGCGGCCGTCAGGGTCGCGGTGAGGTCCCACGTACCGCCCCGGAGTGTGGTGCGCAGGCCGGCGGCGGCGGTCCGTGACCCGTCGGCGAGTGCGGCGGCCGCGGTCGTCGCCAGGGCGGACGATACGTCGCCCCGCCGCAGGGACACTTCGATGTCGGGGCGCAGCTCCGTCCGGTCCCGCTCGGGCACCAGCCTCAGCAGGACATCGGTGGCGCGGGCCGCCTGGCCGTCGGTGAGCGGCAGGGCGGGCAGGGTGGGCGCGCGGCCTTCCCTGAGGGCTTCGAGGGCGGTGGTGAGGTCGTCGGTGAACCGGGCGAAGTCCGGTTCGTCCTGGTCCTGGAGGCTGGCGACCAGGTCGCCGAAGTAGATCCGGGCCAGGTCGGCCAGATTCTGCAGCACCGGGTCGATGTCCACGTTCAGCCGCAGTTCGTCGGTGTCGCCGCGCAGGTGGTCGGTGAGGGCGAGGATCTGCTGGTCGGTCAGGGAGCGGACCGTCTCCGGGGGCAGGACGACCTTGATGTTGGAGGTCACCAGCGCCTCGGGCACGGGCAGGTGGGCGAGGAGGTCGCGGGTGACCGGGGCGATCGCCGGGTCGACGAGCACCTCGCTGTAGAGCCGGTCGTACGCCGACTCCTCGTCCAGGACCGACCGGTAGTAGCCCGGCGACAGGACGGTGGCGCGGACCGTCGAGGTGAGCGCCACCGTCAGCACGCTGAGCGCGGCCAGCACGAACGCCACCACGCGCACCGTCCGCCTGGCCCGGCCCGGGGACATGAGGCCGGGCTGCGGGGGAAGCGGGTACTCCATCGGTGCGGCGATCACTCACTCAGCCTATGCGGATTATCGGCTTTTATGCATGAATGATGAGATTCATGTAGTGAGGAGCTCCGCCGTGCACTCCGTCCACCTGGCCGTACTGATGACGAGTCACAACAGGCGCGCGCGGACCCTGTCGGCGCTGAACGCCCTGGCGTACCAGCAGGGCCTTCCGGCCCACGCCACGATGGGCGTGCACCTGGTGGACACGGGCTCCACCGACGGCACCCCGCAGGCCGTCCGCCTCCACCATCCGGCCGTCGAGGTCATGTCGGTGGGCGCGGACGTCCCCCGTAACCAGGCGTTGCGCATCGCCAGCCGCAACAGCCGCAGCGGCGGAGGCGGCGGTGGCTCGCACAGCGGCAGGCCGGGCGGCCCGAGCCACCGGTGGACGCACCAGCTGTGGCTGGACGACGGGGTGGAGCTCTTCCCGGACGCCCTCGCCGGGCTCCTGGGCGCGGCGGACGCGGTCGGGGCGGGGGCGGTGGTCGTGGGGGCGGTCCGGGGCGCGGACGGGTCCACGGTGTACTCGGGGCGGCGCGGCCGGTCCCTGACGCTGGTGGAGCCGGGCGGCGAGCGGCCCGAGCCGTGCGACACGTACGACGGCCGGGTGGTGCTGCTCCCCCGGGCCGCGTACGACGTGGTCGGGGACCTGGACAAGGTCTTCCCACACCGGATGGGCGACTACGACCACGGTTTCCGCGCCCGGCGCGCCGGGGTCCCCGCCTTCGTCGCCCCCTCGCCCGTCGGCGTATGCGCGCGGGGGCCGGACTCCCCCGGCTCCAGGGAGCCGGGGATCGGGGTGCGGGAGGCGCTGCGGCGGGTCACCTCCGTGGCCGAGCTGCCACCGCAGCAGTGGTGGGTGTACTGCCTGCGCCACACCTGGCCGTGGGCGCCGTTCCTGATGGTGTCCCCGTACGCGCGGACGGCGGCGCGGGCCACGCTGGGGCGGTGGCGGGGGTGAGGGGAACCACCGCCTCCGGGTCAGCTCCTGTCGGCGGTGAGGCCGACGGCGGGGCGGCCGGTGGGCGGCGGGGGCACGGTGGGGCGGCCGGTCGCGGTCCTGGCGGCGTCGGCGCCCCTCGGAGCGGTGCCCGCAGGTGCGGGTGACGTGGGTGGTGCGGGAGGTGTGCGCGGGGCGGCGGTGGCCGGACGGCGGGTGGCGGTGCCCGGCGGGGCCACGTACGCCGGGATCCTGAGCAGGGCGAGGACGGCCAGGGCACTGCCCGCGAGCGGTACGAGGGCGAAGGCGGGGTGCAGCACGCCCGCGTACACCAGCGTGCCGACCGCCACCGCCACGGCCGCCCACAGGCCGAGGAGGACAGCCGTCCCCGGCACGGTGACGCGGAGGCGGCGCAGGCGGTGCGTGATGTGGTCGCCGCAGTCCTGGAGCAGGGGGCGTGAGACGCGACGCCGCGAGATCAGGACGAGGGCGGCGTCGGCGAGGGCGACGGCGGCCAGGACGGGCAGCGCGACCACGGATGCGCGTTCCGACGGGGCCGCCACATGGATCAACGCGCCCGAGGACGACAGGGCGAAGCCGGTGAAGAGCGAGCCGCACGCACCGGGGCGGATGCGTGCGGGGTGCCAGTTGTGGAGCAGGAAACCGATGAGCCCGGCGAGCAGGACGGCGGGGAGCAGGGCGAGTTCCGCGCGGCCCTCGACGGCCGCGCAGGCGAGCAGCCCGGCCGCGGTGACGGCACCGACGGTGGCCAGGACCCCGTCGGAGGTGTCGAGAAGGGCGAAGGCCTGGGTGGCGAGGACGATCCAGATCACGGCCAGGACGCCCGCCACCGGCGAGAACCCGGCGAGGCACACGGCGAGCGTGGCGGCACCCGTCTGGACCGCCGCCCGCAGGGGCACCCCGAGCGGCCGCACATCGTGGACGAGCCCCAGGGCGGCAACGATCCCGGCCCCGGCCAGCAGTCCGGTGACGGCCCGTCCGCCGTCGCCCGCCGCGCCGAGTGCCGAGCCGGCGGCGGCAGCCGTACCGACGCCGAGGACGACCGTGGCGCCGCCCAGTCTGCGCACCACCCCGGCGCGCGAGGGGCGCGCGCCCGGCTCGCGGCCGGTGCCGGAGCGGAGCGCCGTACGGCGGACGCCCTTGGCGAGTACGACCGTGATGAACAGCGCGGCCACACCGGGGGCGATGATCCCAAGCACGTTCACCTGCCCTGCCTTTCCTCGTTCGTGAACAGCGGCGCGCGGGGCGCCGGGCGACCGGTGGAACGCGGCGGCCCGGCGCTCGTCCGGTCGCGGTGTCGGGGTGACGTGGGACGCCAGTCGAGTGGCGGTTCTCCCCAACCTACGGGGCCGATGTCCATATTCACCCTGAATAACACGAAAAAGGTGTCGATTCCCTGATCTCCCGGCCGGGAGGGGCGGAGGGACGCGCTCCTCCGCCCGCGCACTTCAGGCGCGCGGAACCCCGCGGGTGTCCCGGCCGTCCACGTACGTCGTCACGATCTCGATGTCACCGATCCGCGCGGGGTCCACCCGGTGCGGATCGTCGCCGAGGACCACCAAGTCGGCGCGCTTGCCCGGGGAGAGGGTGCCCGCCGTGTCCTCCCAGCGGCAGGCGTGGGCACCGGCGACCGTGTATGCGCGGACCGCCTCCGCGACGCCGATCGCCTCGTGAGCACCGATGAGCCGGCCGGACACGGAGGCCCGTTCGACCATGAACTGGATCGCGCGCAGCGGGGAGCCGTCGGTGACGGGCCGGTCGGAGGAGCCGACGAGGGTGACGCCGTGGTCCAGGAACCCCCGGCCCCGGTACATCCAGCCGGACCGCCCCTCCCCCATCACCGTCGCGTAGTCGTCGCCGAAGTAACGCAGGAAGTTGGGCTGGATCACCGCGCTCACCCCGAGCGCGGCGAAGCGGGGCAGCTGGTCGGGGCGGATCAGTCCGGCGTGTTCGATGCGGTGGCGGGCGTCGGGCCGGGGCTTCAGCTTCTGGGCCTGCTCCAGGGCGTCCAGGGCGAGGTCGGCGGCGCGGTCCCCGATGGCGTGGACGGCGAGCTGCCAGCCTGCGAGGTGGCCGTCGACGATGAGGCGGGTGAGGCGGTCGGGGTCGTCCTGGAGCCGGCCCGTGTCGTCCGTTCCCTCGTACGGGGAGGTGAGCGCGGCCGTGCGCGCCATCATGCCGCCGTCGGTGTAGATCTTCAGGGCGCCCAGGGAGAGCCAGTCGTCGCCGAATCCGGTGCGCACCCCGAGGTCCAGGGCCTGGGTGAAGCCGTCGGCGGCGTGGGCCGCTCGCGTACGCAGGGTGTCCCCGGAGGCCATCAGCTGCACGCGCAGCGGCAGTCGGCCCCGGTCGCGGAGAAGTTGGTAGGCCCCGAGTTCGACGGGGCTGTGGCCCAGCAGCCCGCCGCCGATGCCCGCCTCGGCGCAGGCGGTGATCCCCTCGGCGAGGCAGGCCCGGGCGGCGTGTTCGATGGCGTCGGCCAGTTCCTCCTGGGAGTACGGCAGCCGCAGCCGTCGGGCGGCGGTCATGGCGTTCTCGGCGAGGAAGCCCTCCTCGTGCTCCACCTCGGCCGGCAGAAGCTCCAGGACGGCGGTGTTGACGACGCAGGCGTGTCCGGAGTCGTGCATCAGGAGGACCTTGCGGCCATGGCTGACCCGGTCCAGTTCGGCGGCGGTCAGATGGCGGCCCAGGGCCCGCTGGTCGTAACCGGCGAGATCCAGCCAAGCGCCGGGAGGTGCGGGACGGCGGGCGGCCTCGTCCACGACGGCGAGGATGTCCTCGATCCGCGCGCACGGGGCGATGCTCGGCGTACGGGCCTTCAACCCGGCCCACGCCAGGTGGACATGGCTGTCGATGAAGCCGGGCAGCACGGTCGCGCCCTGGAGGTCGACCACCTCGCGGGCCGGGAGGGCGGTCACGGCCTCGTCCACGCCCACGATCCGGCCGCGCCAGATGCCCAGATCGCGGGCGACCGGACGGTGCGGGTCCATCGTGAGGACGCGGGCGTTCGTCAGCCTCGTACAGAGCATGGGAGGTCCCTCCCCGTCGCGGTCGGACCCACGGCGCACGGCCGGAGAGCGGGCCGGGCCAAGCTAACCCGCCCGCTCCGGCCTGTCGACGCCAGGGTGTTCTTCCAGCCGCAATGGGCTGTCAACCTCTCGGTGAATCATGGCACGTTGTGCTCTTAGGTAAGCCTTGCTTTACTGGGTCGCCGGTCATCGCACTACCAAGGAGGCACCTTCATGCGGGTCGTCATGTTCGGTTACCAGACCTGGGGGCATCGCACCCTGCAAGCGCTGCTGGACTCCGAGCACGACGTGGTGACGGTCGTGACGCACCCGAGAAGCGAGCACGCCTACGAGAAGATCTGGAGCGACTCGGTGGCCGACCTCGCGGAGAAGCACGGGATACCCGTGATCATCCGCAACCGGCCGGACGGCGAACTGGTGGACCGCCTCAAGGAGGTGGCCCCGGACATCATCATCGCCAACAACTGGCGCACGTGGATGCCGCCGGAGATCTACAACCTGCCGGTCCACGGCACGCTCAACATCCACGACTCCCTGCTGCCCGCGTACGCGGGCTTCTCGCCGCTGATCTGGGCGCTCGTCAACGGCGAGCCGGAAGTCGGCGTCACCGCCCATCTGATGGACGAGGAACTGGACGCGGGCGACATCGTCGTCCAGCGGTCGGTCACCGTCGGACCGACGGACACGGCCACCGACCTCTTCCACCGGACGGTCGACCTCATCGCCCCGGTCACCACCGAGGCGCTGGGGCTGATCGCTTCGGGGCAGACCGAGTTCACCCCGCAGGACCGCTCCAAGGCCAGCTTCTTCCACAAGCGGGCCGAGGAGGACATCCGTATCGACTGGAGCTGGCCCGCCGAGGACCTGGAGCGTCTGATCCGCGCCCAGTCCGCTCCCTACCCGAGCGCCTTCACCTTCCACAAGGGGCAGCGGCTCGAAGTCGTCTCCGCTGTCGTGTCCGAGGGCCGCTACGGCGGCACCCCGGGCCGGATCTTCTACCGCGAGGGCGACGGCGTCGTGATCGTCGCCGGAGCCGATGCCCGAACCGGCCGCAACCACGGTCTGGCCATCACCCGCGTACGGACCGGGGACGGCCGCGAACTTCCCGCGACCGAGCACTTCACCTCGATGGGCGGCTATCTCACCGGCCGCCCCTGACGATCGGGACCCTCACCCATGCGTACCGCACGTGCCCGGCACTACCTCATGTGCCGGCCCACCTACTTCGACGTGGTCTACTCCATCAACCCGTGGATGGACCCGAAGAAGCCTGTCGACACTCCACTGGCCATCGCCCAGTGGGAGCGACTGCGCGAGGTCTACCTGAGCCTCGGGCACACCGTCGACACCATCGAACCCGTCCGCGGTCTCCCCGACATGGTCTTCGCCGCCAACGGCGCCACGGTCGTCGACGGGCGGGCCCTCGTGGCGCGCTTCCGCGACGCCGAACGGATCGCCGAGGGGCCCGCGTACCACGACTGGCTGCGCGACAACGGCTTCCCCGACCTGCGCACCGCGAGCGTCGTCAACGAAGGGGAGGGCGACTATCTGCTGGTGGGCGATCTCCTGCTCGCCGGGACCGGGTTCCGCAGCGATCCCCGCTCCCACGACGAGGCCCAGGAGTTCTTCGGCCGGCCCGTGATCGGGCTGACCCTGGTGGACCCCGACTACTACCACCTGGACACCGCCCTCACAGTGCTGGACGAGAGGACGATCGCCTACTATCCGGGGGCCTTCTCCCCCGGCAGCCTCGCGGTCCTGCAACGCCTCTTCCCGGACGCGGTCCTCGCCTCGGCCGAGGACGCGGCGGTGTTCGGGCTCAACGCCACGTCCGACGGGCTGAACGTGGTCCTGCCGCAGAACGCCACGGGGCTCGTGGAGCAACTCCGCGACCGCGGCTTCCGCCCGGTCGGGGTGGACCTGTCCGAACTCCTCAAAGCGGGCGGCAGCGTGAAGTGCTGCACGCTGGAGCTCCGGCCGGCGCGCTGATCCGCCGCTCCCGACGCGCCCCCGCCCGGGCCGACCACCTGGGCGGGGGCGCTGCTCACCCGCCGGGGAGGCCAGGCCTGGTGACGGTCGCTCGGGTGCCGTCGACCGCGCCGTGGTCGCGTACCGCACTGCACGACCGCGCCACCGCGATCGCCGCCCGCTACGGGGCGTCCGCCTGAGCGAGGGGCGCCAGCCGCCGGCTGAGCCGGAGTACGTTCTCGACGGTCCGGGGGTCGTCGGCGCCGCGGAAGAGGGGTACGGGCCGGGCCTCGGGTCCGACGAGGAGGCCGGTACGCCCGTCGAGGGAGGCATCGGTGGCGGCGAAGACGGAGGACCGGGCGGCCACGGACGCAGGTCCGGCGGTGCCGCGTTCGAAGGCGCGGCGGACCAGCGGCCAGAGCAGGCGCAGCGGCGGGGAGACGATCTTCGGCGACGTCATGGTGCCGTCGGTCATGTCGGTGGCCGCTCCCCCGGGGTCGGCCGCGAAGACCGTCACACCGGTGTCGCGGAGGCGTTCGGCCAGATGCACGGTGTAGGCGAGGTTGGCGAGCTTGGCCCGGCCGTACCAGTGGAAGCCGTAGTAACCGCCCGGGGGTTCCACCGCGTCGAAGGTGCGCTTGGCGCTCCTGATCGCGGCGGAGGAGACGTTGACGATCCGGCTGGGCGCGTCGGCCCGGAGCCGGTCGAGGAGCGACTCGGTCAGCAGGTACGGCGAGAGGTGGTTCACGGCGAACGACGCCTCGACGCCGTCGACGTTCCGCTGCCGTTCGGCGAACATCGCGCCGACGTTGTTGACCAGCACCCCGAGCGGTCCTTCGGCGGCCAACCGCGCTGCCAGTGAACGGACTTCGGTGAGGGATGCCAGGTCGGCGGCGACGAATCGCGGTGTGCCTCCGTCCGCGGCCGCCGCGATCTCCTCGACCGCCCTCGCGCCTCGTCCGGCGTCGCGGCCGACCACCGTGACGGCGTAACCGTGCCGCGCGAGCCCCTTCGCGGTCTCCAGTCCGATGCCCCCGGTACCTGCCGTCACGATCGCCCGTCGGCTCATGGCCACCCCTCCACCCACCCTTAAAACGGATGACTATCCGTTTCGATGAGGGCACGCTAGCACGAACGGATGACTATCCGTTTAGCCCGGAGGGATTGAGGCCCTGGGAACGGGGACCCGCCGACGTCAGCGCGGAGGGCGCAGGCCCTCCAGCAGGATGTCCAGGTAGAGGTCCCTGACCTCGCTGCCTCCGGAGCGCACCGCGTGTCCCACGCCGCACAGCAGGCGGCGCACATCATCGGCCTCGACGGAGCTGCGGACCGCACCGGCCAGGCGGACGCCGTCCAGCAGCTCCGTGACCGCCCGGTCGAGTTGGGCCTTCAGGTCCGACGTCCGCGCTCCGGCCTCGCCAGCGGACTCCAGCACGGCCGCGAAGTCGGGGTCGTCCAGCATCCGGTCGAGGGCGAAGCACAGCAGCCGGCGCAGGCCGGTGAGCGGGTCCTCGGCGGCGGCCTTCGCCTCCTCGACCAGCTCCTCGAAGCGCTCCGCCGAGAGCGCCTCCAGCAGGGCGTGGCGGTTGGGGAAGTGCCGGTAGACCGTCCCCACGCCCACGCCGACGAGCCGGGCGATGGCGTTCAGCTGGAGCGAGTTGTCACCGGCGGCCAGCTGTTCGCGGGCGGCCCGGAGGATCCGGGCGCGGTTCCGGGCCGCATCGGCCCTCAGCTCCCTCTCCTGTCCCGCTCCCGGTGTCATCCGGACAGCATAGGCAGGCGGGCAGGGACAGGCGTCCGCCGCACCTGACGCAAACTGTCCGAATCACCATGGGCCGCCGCGACCGGGGTAATAGAGTCGGCCCATGAGTCTGACGCCACGTTTGATCGTCCCGGACCCCGACACAGCCTCGACCTACTACCAGAAGGCCATGGGCGCCGAAGAGGTGTTCCGCGCGCAGGACGACAGCGGTCGGGTGATGGTCGTCGTCCTCCAGATCGGCGGCTCCCCCCTCACCCTGTCCCCGGCGGTGACGGAGTGGGGCTGGCTCTCCCCCGAGGACGTGGGCGGCTCGCCGGTGCTCCTGGAGGCGGAGTTCACCGACCAGGACGCCGTCGCCGAACGGATGGTCGCCGGGGGCGGCACCGTGGTCGTCCCCGTCGAGAACCGCCCGTACGGCAAGCGGGAGGGGCGCCTCCGCGACCCCTTCGGCCACCTGTGGATCATCACCGGCGAGCTGCGCTGACCCACTGACCCCGGCGGTCGGCGACCGCCGCCAGCCCGACAGGGCCTCCTGCACCGCCCGGCGGAGCACCTTCGCGGCGGCAGGAGGCCCTTTCACGTCTTGTCCGTCCTCACGTCCCGGTCGCGTACGCCCTCACCGTCTCACCGGGCCTGCGCGGGCCATGGCGAGGGCCGGTAGGAGTAGGCCTCGGTCCCCTTGCGTACGCCCTGTTTGATGGCGATCGGCAGCATCAGGTCCCGTATCGTGCGGGCGGCCCAGTGGCTGGGGGTCATCACCGCGCCCGTCTGGCGGGCCTGCTTGGCCATCGCGGCGATCCGGTCGCGGCGTGACTCCTCGAAGGCCCGGAACGCCCCTGGCGCGGTGCGGTGTTCGTGCAGGACCAGGGCCAGTTCGTAGGCGTCCTCCATCCCGAGAGCGGCGCCCGCCCCCAGGTGCGGGGCCACCGCGTGCGCGGCGTCGCCCAGTACGGCGGCGCTGCCCCGGTGCCAGGTCCCCAGGGGCGGCACCTCGTAGACCGGCCACCGGCCGACCGGCCCTGTGGAGGCGGTCAGGATCCGCCGGATCACCCCGGGGTCCGGGCGGTGCCGCTCGGCCAGGGCGGCCACCCACTCCGCATCGTCGATCTCGGCCAGTTCGGCGAAGCCGCGCTCGCGGGTCTCCTGGTGGTTCTCGAACCAGCACACGACGCCGGGCTCCACCACCTGGTAGCCGAAGAAGCCGCGCAGTCCGAAGACCATGTGGAACTGGCCGTCGACGGGCAGCTCCCCGGTGCCGATCTCCGACCTGCCCCCGGAGCCGACCACTTTGGTGTAGTCGGCCCCCGGCGCGTCGGGGATCAGCAGCCCACGGGTGGCGGAGTGCACCCCGTCGCAGCCGAGCACGATGTCGGCCTCCGCCTCCGTGCCGTCCTCGAAGCCGATCCGCCAGTGGTCCTCACCGTTCCCGTCCAGCGCGACGAGGCGCTTGTCGCAGTGCAGTTTCGCCCCGGCGTCGGTCGCCGCCTCGCGCAGGGCGCCGCTGAGCTCGCCGCGCATGATGTTGGTCGTCCTCTCCGGATTCCGTGCGAGCTCCCGGCCCTTGTGGTTGGCGAAGGTGATGGATCCGGCCACCGTGCCTTGTTCGAGCACCCGGTCGGCCAGGCCGAGGCGCTCCAGCACGGCGCGCCCGTTCGGGGCGAGGTTGAGGAAGGAGCCGATGTCCTGAACCCGGCGGATGTACGCCTCGTACAGATCCACCTCGAAGCCCAGCCTCACCAGGCAGAAAGCCAGGAGAGGTCCGGTGATGCCGGCACCGACGACGGCGGCTCGTCGGCGCTGTGTGCTGTTCTCGCTCTTCATCGCATGCTCCTGATCATGACCGTGGTCAGCGGTTTCAGATGGTCGGCCCCCGTGGTCCCCCGCGGATCATCCGTAGATCCCCGTACTGAGGTGTCTTGCCGATCAACGGGCCCGCCGCCCGGCCATGTCGTGCTTCTTTCACCCTTTCCCCGGGTGCGCGGGACCCCCGGCGGTGCGGAATCGAGTCCCGCCGTGGCGGAATCCGACCGGCACCGGCCTGGAACCGGGATCCGGCAGGATCTGACGCACGCGGACCGGGGTCGACGTCACGGGGCGCATCGGCATCGAAACCAGGGAGAGAGCGCACTGCGCCGAGGCCACCGGCCTCCGGGTACCAGCTTCCATGTCACGCGATACGGGGGTCACGACCATGGCCATGCTCGCTCACCGACAAGAAGTCAGATTTCTCCGCTGGCCCGTCCAGAGCCACGAACGCGAACGGCTCCGTGAGGCCGGACTGCCCTGCCTGCTGGTGCTGGAGGGCCGGACGGCGCCGCCCGGCGACATCTCTCCCACCGAGGACTGGGTACGTCCTCCGGTGGACCGCCTCGACCTGGCCGCTCGCGTCCACACCCTCCAGCGGCGGACCGGGACCGATTTCGTGCCCGCGCTGGATCCGACCGGGGTCCTCTACTACGGCGGGCACTCGGTGCCGATGTCGGAGGCGCAGAGCGAGATGATGCGATGTTTCCTGGCCGACTTCGGCCATCTGGTCCGCAGGGACCGGCTGAAGGAGGCCCTGAGCCGGATCACCAACGAGGCGGTCACCAGCAACGCCATAGACCTGCACATCATGCGGCTGCGCCAGCGGCTGGACGGTGTCCGTCTGAGCCTGCGCACCGTGTGGGGCCGTGGCTACATCCTGGAGCCCGCCTCCTGAACCACGGTCCCGTACACGGGAGTGTCCGGCCCCTGGCGCCAGGGGCCGGACACTCCCGTGTACGGGAGGATCTACCCGTTCCGCCCCTGGCGGCGCTCGTGCATCTTGCCGCGCAGCTCGTGGAGCTCGGTGAACGGCATCGTGGCCCGGTCCATCAGATACCCGGCACCCGAGGTGCCGGCGGTGCCCCGCTGCTCCCCGATCATCTTGGTCACCAGGCCCACATGGCCGAGCTTCCACTGGAAGTAGCCGTTGCCGACGCGGAGCATCCCCTCGATGACCCGGTGGAGGGAGCCGGCCCCGACCCCGGCTTCGACGATCTCCTCCAGGTCCGCGCCGGTGCGCTCCAGCCCGGTGCGGAAGGCCAGGAACAGCGAGCCCGCGCGCTGGGCGTTGCCCAGCACCCGCTCCAGCTGGTGGGACTGGGTGGACTGGGCGCCGCTGGCCGAGCCGAGGTACCGCCGGAAGTGGGCGAAGTCCTCCAGCGGCAGCCGTTCGAGCGCCATGAGCTGCTCGTGCAGCAGGCGCAGCAGCTCACCGGCCCGGTAGAGCAGGTCGACCGACCGCTCCAGGTCGGCGGTGGTCATCGTCCGGAAGTGGCCCTCGACGGCGGCCAGATCGCCGAGGATCTGTTTCAGCCACAGCTCGCAGGTCTGGTGGCTGACGATGAAGAACTGCTCGGAGAGAACCTTGGTGGGGTCGGTGTCGTCCCCGGCGGTGCGCGGCTCCTGGAGCTGGAGCAGTTCGTCGAGTCTCAGGTAGGCGGCATAGGTCAGCTCGGCCGATGTCACTGCTGCCTCTTCTCGCGGACCAGGCCGACCAGCCGCTCCACCCCGGTGACGAGCTGGTCGCGGTCGACGCAGAACGCGATCCGGACCAGGCCGGAGGCGACCCCGCCGGGACGCAGGGGCTGCATCGCGCCATCATGGCCGAATTCCGGTCGTGCGGAGAATCCGCTGCCGGGGACGACCACGACATCGTGGTCGATCATGAGCTCCGCGGTGAACTCCTCGCCGGTCATACCGGTGGAGGAGATGTCGGCCATGACGTACCAGCCACCGCCGGGCAGCGCGGGCAGCAGCCCTTCGTCGACCAGGCAGGACAGTGCGGCGTCCCGGTTGCCGCGGACGTAGTCGTGGTTGCCGGCGAGGTCACCCGACGCGTCCAGGGCGGCGATCCCGGCGTACTGGACGGGCGCGGAGGGCGCGATGATGTTCGACTCCTGCACCATCCGCATGGTGGTGGCGATCTCCGGCCGCGACACCGCGACGTAACCGAGCCGGTAGCCGGTCATCGCCGGCCCCTTGGAGAAGGTGAAGACGCTGTTGACGAGCCGCTCCCGGGCGGGCCGGTCACGCTCCAGCGCGGCGATCGAGAGGTGGGGGCCGGAGAAGGCGAAGTCCTCGTACGCCTCGTCGCTGATGATCTGCCAGCCGTGCTCGTCGGCGATGTCGTAGAGGGCCCGCTGGAGCGGCAGGCCGGCGACCGCACCGGCGGGGTTCGACGGGGTGTTCAGCAGCAGCAGCCGGGTCGCCGGGGTGGCTACCCGCCGGATCGACTCGGGGTCGGGGGCGAAGTGCTCGTCGAGCCGGTAGAACACCGGGCGGAATCCGGCGAGCAGGGCCTGTTGCAGATGGACGGGCCAGTGGATCTCCGGCAGGAGGATCTCCGCCCCCGGTTCGACGAGGCAGCGCATCAGGGCGACGAGCCCCTGGCACGATCCCGGGGTGACGAAGAGGCGGGAGGGCTCGGTGTCGATGCCGTTGACGACTGCGAGCTTGCCGGCGAGCCGCTCCCGGAGCTCCATGAGCCCCTGTACGTCGATGTAGCGGGCCCGGCCGTCCAGGGCCGCGGCGGCGAATTCCTTGGCCACGGACTCCGGCGGGCCGAAGGCCGGCTCTCCGACGTGCAGCTTGATCAGCCCGGGGTGCTCCCGTTCGCGCTCGTTGGCGATCCGGAAGGACTCGTACAGCCAGGAGGAGGGGATCGACGAGGCCCTGGCGAACCACGGTGGAGCTGTCTGCGTCATCTGATTCATGCCTTTCCGCTGGTGGCAGGACCGGCCGGGACCGGCCGGCGGGTTGGTGCTCCTGGCTGCCGGCTCACGCCGCTCGTCCGCCGTCCACGGACACCAGGGATCCGGTGACCCAGGACGAGGTCTCGGGGTCGATGAGGTGGCACACCCAGGCCGCCACCTCCGAGGCCAGGCCGAAGCGGCCCAGCGGTGTGGCGGCGACGATCCCTTCGCGCAGGGCGTCCGCGCCGTCGCCCGCCGCCATGTCCCACAGGCCGGTGTCGACGGGGCCGGGGAGCACCGCGTTCACCCGGACATCGGGGGCCAGCTCCACCGCCAGCGATCTGGTCAGGGAGTTGAGCGCGGCCTTGCCGGCCCCGTAGTAGGACCTGCCCGGCATCGCCAGGACCCCGCCGACGGAGGAGACGTTGACCACGCAGCCCCGGCTGGTGCGGAGCTGCGGCAGCAGTGCCCGGGTCAGCAGGGCGGGGGCCACCAGGTTGGTGTCCAGCATCGCGCGCAGATCCGTCTCGGTGGCGTCCTCCAGGCGGTCGAAGACGGCGTGCCCGGCGTTGTTGACCAACGCGTCGACCCCGCCGAGGAGTTCGCCGGCGCGATCCGCGATCCGCGCGGCGGCGCCGGGGGCCGTGACGTCGACGGCGTACGGCACCGCCCTGCCCGTACCGTCGGCCCGGGCCTTCGCCGTGACCTCTTCCAGCCGGTCGGCCCGTCGCCCCACCGCGAGCACGTCGGCACCCAGACCGGCCGCGCGGGCGACCACTGCGGCCCCGATGCCCGCGCCGCCGCCGGTGACGACCAGCCGCAGGCCGTCCCATGGACTACTCATGCGTCGTACGACCTCCTTTCGCGTACGCCGGAACTCTCCGTGCCAGGTCCGCCAGCAGGGGGGCGGGGTCGTCGTAGGCGTGGAAGTGCGCTCCGGCCCTGATGCCGACGCTGGCCCTCCCCGTGGTCACCCGGGACCAGTAGCGCCCGGCCCCGGCCGGCACGAGCGGGTCGCCCCGGGCCATGCAGGCGTGCACGTCGCAGCTGAGCGGGACGGGGTCCGGGCAGGCGAGGTAGCGCTCGTGCGCGGCGATGGAGGCGCGCAGCGCGGGGAGCACCAGATCGCGCATCTCCACCTCGGCCGCGATGCCGGGGTCGATGCCGCCCAGGTCGATCAGCCGCTGCCAGAGCTCCTCGTCGGGCAGCAGGTGCTCGTCGCGCGGGGGCCGTGCCGGGTCGCCGGGGGCCCAGGCCGACGAGGCCACGAGCAGCACGACGTCGATACCGGCCGCGGGGCAGCGGCGGGCCACCTCGCACGCGACGGCCGACCCGAAGCTGTGGCCGAAGAGCACCAGGTCCGCCGGTGCCATCCCGGTGAGTGCGGCGACGATCTCGTCGGCGATCGCGCCGACCTCCGTCAGCGGCGGTTCGGCCACCCGGTCGCCGTGTCCGGGGTACTGCGCGGCGCACAGTTCGAGCGCGATGCCGGGGAACACAGCGGGGAGCAGGGGGCGCCAGGCGGTGAAGCCCTCCGCTCGGCCGCCGGAGTGCGGCAGCGCGAGAAGCCGGAGGTCAGGGTGTGGACGGCCCGCCACAGTACGGACAGATCCGCGGTGCACGCCCATGGCCGACCTCCCGTTCGCCGATGCGGACTTGAGCATGGCACCGGCGCGGAGGGCCGCCGCCGAATCCTTCATCATTCATTCAGCGGCCCCTCGGGGGCGGGCGCGAAAGGTGAGGATCGGGGCGACAGTTCACCCCCGTGCAGGCCCGGCGTCCGGGCCGAAAGGAGTCTCCCGGTGGTCTCCTCCGGCAACGCCGCCGTCTCCGGCACTCCGTACGACGACACGTCCGGTGCCGCTCTCGACCTCACCGACCCGGCCGCCTTCATCGAGAACGACCCGCACGCCTACTGGGCCCGGATGCGGAGCGCCGAACCGGTGCGCTGGCACCCGCCGGTGGGCGCCCGCCCGGGCTTCTGGGCGGTGGCCAGGTACGGCGATGTCCAGGACTGCTACAAGGACGCCGCCCGGCTGAGCTCGGCCCGGGGCACGGTGCTGGACGTCCTGCTGCGCGGTGGCGACTCCGCCGGCGGCCGGATGCTGGCGGTGATGGACCGGCCCCGCCACCGCGAGCTGCGCCAGGTGATGCTGCGTTCCTTCTCCCCCCGGGTCCTGGGCCGTGTGGAGGAGGCCGTACGGCAGCGGGCCGATGCCCTGGTCGCCGCCGTCGTCGGCGCGGGCGAGGCCGACGCCGGGCGCGACATCGCCGAGCATCTGCCGCTCAACACCGTGTGCGACCTCCTGGAGCTGCCCGTCACGGACCGGCCCCAGCTGCTCGCCTGGAACAAGCGCGCCCTCTCCTCCGACAGCGTCGAGGAGGACCTCTTCGACGCGCTGGAGGCCCGCAACGAGATCCTGTCCTACTTCGTGGACGTGGTCCGTGAGCGCCGCCGCTCCCACGGCGAGGACGTGATCAGCGTGATCGCCGGTGCCGGCGTCGGGGGCGGGCCGATGAGCGAGGACGACCTCGCGCTCAACTGCTACAGCCTGATCCTCGGCGGCGACGAGTCCACCCGGGTCTCCACGATCGGGGCGCTGCACGCGCTGGGCACGTACGCCGGGGAGTGGCGGCGGCTGCGCGACGGCGAGGTGGAGGTGAGGACCGCGGTGGAGGAGGTGCTGCGCTGGGTGACCCCGGCCATGCACTTCGCCCGTACGGCCACCACCGGTCTGCGGATCGGTCCGGCGGAGGTGGCCGAGGGCGACATCGTCACCCTGTGGAACATCTCCGCCAACAACGACCCGGACGTCTTCGCGGAGCCCCGGCGCTTCGATGCCGGCAGGCGCCACAACCCGCACCTGTCCCTCGGCCACGGGCCGCACTTCTGCCTCGGGGCCTTCCTCGGCCGGCTGGAGCTCGCCGCCGTACTGGACGCGCTGATCCGCCGGGTGCGGCGGATCGAGATCCTGGAGGAGCCGCCCCGGGTCTACTCCAACTTCCTCTTCGGGCACAGCGCGCTGCGGATGCGGCTGGACTGAGCCGCCCCGCCGGCTGCCCGGCGGATGCGGCTGCCCCTCAGCGCGCGGAGAGCAGGCCGCCCAGCTCCGCCATGGTGGGCCGCTCGAAGATGGCCCGTACCGGCAGGGTCATCCCCCAGTCGTCGCGTACGGCCTTGGAGAGCCGCACCGCCAGCACCGAGTGCCCGCCCCGGTCGAAGAAGTTGTCCCCCGGCTCCACCGTGTCCACCTCAAGGACGCGGGCGGCAAGTTCGCAGAGGGCGGCCACCGGGTCGGCCCGGTCCACCGGGCGGGAGGCCGGGACTGCGGCGGGTCCGTCCGGGCGGCGCTCCAGGGCGCGCCGGTCGATCTTTCCGTTGCTGGTCATCGGCAGGGCTGCCGCCACCTCGACGCGGGCGGGCACCATGTGCGCGGGCAACCGCTCGGCGAGCCGCCGCCGCACCCCCTCCGCGAAGCCGTCGGCCGGGTCGGCGGCCGGCACCACGTAGGCGACCAGGCGCGCCGAGTCGACCTCACCGGTGACGACCACCGCGCCGATGCGCACCCCCTCGCAGGCCTCCAGCGCCGCCTCGACCTCGCCCAGTTCCACCCGGAAGCCGCGCAGCTTGACCTGCCGGTCGGCGCGGCCCGTGAAGTACAGCAGGCCGTCCTCGCCCAGGTGGCCGAGATCGCCGGAGCGGTACATCCGGCTGCCGGGCGCGCCGTACGGGTCCGCGACGAAGCGTTCCGCCGTCAGTCCGGGCCGGTGGAGGTAGCCGAGGGCCTCGCCCTCGCCGACGAGATAGAGCTCGCCCTCCTCGCCGGGCGGGCAGGGCTTCAGGGCGGTGTCGAGGACCCGGACCTCGTTGCCGGGCCACGGTTCCCCGATGCTGACCGGTTCGCCCGGCCGGACGGGGCCCGCCATGGTGACCCCCACGGTCATCTCCGTGGGCCCGTACCCGTTGAACATGCGCCGGCCGGGCGCCCACCGTGCCACCAGTGCGGGTGTGCAGGAGTCTCCGGTCGAGAGCACCACCCCGCCGGTCAGCACCCCCTCGGGGTCGGTGGCGGTGAGCGCGACCGGGGGCAGCACGGCGTGGCTGACCTGCCGGTCGATCAGCGTGCGGCGCAGCTCCTCGCCGGGCAGCACCGCGCGGTCGTCGGTGAGCACCAGGGTGGCCCCCGACAGCAGGGCCAGGGTCAGGTCCCAGAAACCGGCGTCGAAGTTGAAGGAGGCCCACTGGAGCACCCGGTCCCCGGGCCCGGCGCCGATCCAGTGCCGCTGCGCCGCCACCAGCCCCGCCAGCCCGGCGTGCGGGATCACCACGCCCTTGGGTGTCCCGGTGGAGCCCGAGGTGTAGATGACGTAGACGGTGTCCTCGGCGCGCAGCGGGCGGCGGCGGTCCGCGTCGGTGACCGGTTCGGCCGGTGGGGAACAGGCGTCCGGGGCGGTGAGGTCGATCGTGTCCAGGCCGGTGACGTCCACCGGCGGCGGCCCGGTGTGCAGCAGGGTCCGCAGCCTCGCGTCGGTGGCCATGTGGCGCAGCAGTTCCGTCGGATAGCCCGGATCGAGGGGTACGTAACCGGCGCCGCTGGTCGCCACCGCGAGGGCCGCCACCACCTGGTCGATGCCCCGGGGGACCGAGATCCCGACGAGGTCGCCGGGGCCGAGACCGGCCGCGAGGAGGCGCCGGGCCAGCCGGTTCACCCGGTCGGCCAGTTCGCCGTAGTCCACGCGGGCGCTCTCGCCCTCCACCGCCGGAAGGTGCGCGTGCCGGGACGCCACCCGCTCGAAGAGGGCGGGAAGGGTGTCTGCCGCGGGCGCGTCGCCGGGGCCGGTCGACGGCCGGGCGTCCGGCCGCACATCGGGCCAGACGCGCTCGACGTAGGCGCCCGCCAGGGCCCGGGTGGTCGCGGGCTGCTCGACCCGCCACCCGGCCGGGGACGGCAGCCGGGCCGGCCACAGCGACCGCTGGCCGAGCGGGTTGCACAGGACCAGGTAGCTCTCGTCGGGCTCTTCGAAGGGGTTGGCCGGCATGGAGCTACCTCCCGTGTGACGGTGCCGCTGGACGGGATCGGGCGCCGTGCGAGGGCGCCGCACGCGACACAGGTGCCCTCACCCTGACCCGGGAGAGCGGCCGGGCCCGGGTGGCGAGAAAGGAACGTGAAGGTCCTCTCAGCTTTCTTTCAGCTCCGGCGGCCGGGGCCGTGAGCGTCGTTACGTTGCCGGACGTGACAGTCACCGAGATCCGTCCGTCCGTGGGCCAGACGCTCCTGTGGTTCCTCGACCGCTACCGCGGCGAGGAGGGCGCGCTCAACTGCCCGGTGCTGTGCCGAGTGCGCGGAGATCTCGACCGCGACAGACTCCGGCAGGCGGTCGACCGGGTGGTCGACCGGCACGAGGCCTTGCGCACCACCTTCACGGGGGGTGGCCGCCGGCTCAAGGCGCTGGTGCACCCGGCCGCGTACCCGGAGATCCAGGAGGCCGACCTCACCGGTGAGCCGGACCCCGGGGCCGCCGCCGACCGGGCGATCGCGAAGGAGCTGGGCACCCGTATCGACGCCACCGGGAGCGCCGTGCGGATCACCCTGTGGCGGCTGGCCGAGGACCACCATGTGCTCTGTCTCAACATGCACCACATGGTCACCGACTCGTGGTCGTGCAATGTGATCTTCGAGGACCTGTGCGCCGCGCTGGAGGGGAAGCCGGCCGCCGAGGCAGCGGCGTACTCCCGGTTCGCCGAGGAGCAGCGCGAGCTGCTGGCCGGGCCGGCCGGCAAGCGGCTCAGCACCTTCTGGGGCGAGCGCCTGAGGGATGTGACGCTGCCGCCGCTGCCGATGCGGGAGGCCACCCCGGGCGCACCGCGTGACACCAGGCTCGTACAGCACGTCCTCCAGGCGCCGACGGTCGCCGCACTCGACGCCCTGGCCAAGCGGGAGCGGTCCACGATGTTCGTGGCCCTGCTCACCGCGTACTACCGCGCGCTGCGGTCGGTCAGCGGCACCGAGGACCTGGCGGTGGCGACGCTGTTCGCCAACCGGGGTGCCGAGCACCGCCGCACGGTGGGCTTCCTGGCCAACATGGTGCTGCTGCGGACCCGGCTCACCGGTGACGACTTCACCGCACATCTGCGGGCCACGCACAGCACGGTGATGGAGGCGTTCGTCCACCAGGCGCTGCCGTTCCAGATGCTCCCGATCAGACTCGGCGGTACGAGCCGGCGGCTGGACGACGTGGTCTTCCAGATGATGGCCGACCCGGTGTACGCGACCCGGGCCGGCGGGCTGGACATCGAGGTCCTGGTCCCCGACGACGTGGCCACCCGCTTCGAGCTGGAGCTGGTCGCGGTGCCCGACCGGGACACGGTGCGGGTGCTGCTCTTCTACAACCCGGACCGCTTCGAGAAGGAGTTCGCGGAGTCCCTGCTCGCCGGGTACGTCGACATCTGCACCGCCGCCGCCCGCGCGGCGGCGCCCCACTCCGACCAGGCCGGGGCGGCTGCCCCGGCCCAGCACGGGAGGCCACGATGACCAGTGAGGCGCCCACCGGACGCGTCCTGTCCGCCGAGGAGATCCGCGACACCGTCGCCGCACGGCTGGAACTGCCCGCCGCCGAGATCGGTTTCGAGGAGGACCTCGTCACCCTCGGCCTGGACTCCCTGGGGATGATGACCCTGGCGGCGGCCTGGCAGGCGGACGGCGTCGAGGTGACCTTCGGCGACCTGGTGGAGGAGCCCACCGTACGGGCCTGGGCCGCGCTGGTGTCCGGGACCGACGACGGAGCGGGCGTACGGCCCGCGGCGGCCGACGGTGACCCGTCTGCCGAGGCCGGGGAGTTCCCGCTGGCCCCGATGCAGCACGCCTACTGGTCGGGCCGGCAGCCCGGGATGCCGCTGGCCACCGGGTCGCACTTCTACTTCGAGTTCGATGTCACCGCCGACGCCGGGCGCTGGCACGGCGCGGTCGCGGCGCTGCGCCGCCACCACCCGATGCTGCGCGCCGCTGTCGGCGCCGACGGCAGCCAGCGGATCCTGCCCGAGTGCCGGGGGCTTGACGAGGTCGTCGACCTGCGCGGCCTCGACCAGGAGGAGCGCGACCGCCGACTGGCCTCCCTGCGCGCGGAGTTGTCCCATCAGACGCTGCCGGTCGCCCGTGGGGGCGGACTCGATGTGCGGCTGGCGCTGCTGCCGGACGGGAAGGGCCGGCTCTTCCTCGACATCGACATGATCGTCTGCGACGCGTCGAGTTTCCGTATCGTCATCGGCGACCTGGCCCGCCACTACCGGGACCCGGACACCGCTCCCCCGCGCCCCGCTCTCACCTTCCCCGAGTACCTCCGGCTCATCGCCGCATCGGGCCGGGAGCCCCGCCCGGCGGATGTCTCCTACTGGCGCGACCGTGCCGAGGAGCTGCCCAACGCACCTCAACTCCCCCTGGCCGTGACGCCGGAGCGGGTCGACCGGGTGCACACCGTGCGGCGCCACGCCTGGCTGGCCCCGGAGACGTACCAGCGGTTGACCCAGCACGCGCGCAGCAGCGGGCTGACGGTGTCGATGGCGGTCGCCGCGGCCTACGCGGACACTCTCGCGGCCTGGAGCGAGGGGCCCGAGTTCCTGCTCAACCTGCCGGTGCTGAACCGGATCCCGGTCCACCCCGAAGTGGGCTCCCTGGTCGGGGACTTCACGGATCTGCTGCTGCTCCGGGTGGCGCCCGACAGCTGCCGCACCTTCACCGAGCGGGCCCGTGCGGTGCAGGAGCAGTACCGCCGCGACGCCGCGCACACGGCGTACGGGGGCACATCGGTCCTCCGCGACCTGGCCCGGACCACCGCCGGAGCCAACCAGCGGGCCGGGGCCGTGTTCACGAGCGCGCTCAGCCTGGGCGAGCTCTTCGACGAGGCGACCCGTGCGGTCCTGGGCGCCCCGGTGTGGATGAGTTCGCAGACCTCGGGCGTGTGGATCGACCTCCAGCTGACCGAGCACGAGGGCGGCATGCTGATCAACTGGGAGACCACCGAGAACCTCTTCGAGGCCGGGGTCCCCGAGGCGATGTTCGAGACCTTCGTCAACCGCGTACGGCTGCTCGCCTCGCAGCCCAGCGCTTGGTGGGAGAGTCTGCCGATCCGGCCGCCCGCACCGCAGCTCCAGGCGCGCCGGCACGCCAACGACACCCGCGCCGAGCTGCCCGGCGGCACCCTGCACGAGGAGTTCTTCCGGCTGGCCGCCGCGAACGGTGACGCACCGGCGGCGCTCTGGGGCGACGGCGAGCAGCTGACCTATGCCGAACTCGACGAGCGGGCACGGCGGTTGGCCCATGTCCTGCGGACGGCGGGCGTGACCTCCGGCGACCGGGTCGTGATCACGCTGCCCAGGGGCGTCGACCAGGTGGTCGCCGTCCTGGCGGTGCACGCGCTGGGCGCGGCCTATGTGCCGGTGGGGACGGACCAGCCGGAGGCGCGCAGGCGCACCGTCGAGGAGCGGGCCGGGGCCCGCTTCGCGGTGACCGACGGCCGGGACCGCGAGGACGCCGAGGGCCGGATCCTGACCGTCGACGTGCGGTGCGCCACCGATCCGGGGGTGCCGCTGCTGGAGCGGCCGGCCGCCGTCTCGCCCGACGACCCGGCCTATGTCATCTTCACCTCCGGGTCGACCGGAGAGCCCAAGGGCGTGGAGCTCACCCATGCGGCGGCCCGCAACACCGTGGCCGCGCTGAACCGGCGCTACACGGCAGGCCCCGCCGACCGCACCCTCTGCCTGTCGGCACTCGACTTCGATCTGTCGGTCTTCGACATCTTCGCCCCCCTCACCTGCGGCGGCGCGCTGGTTCTGATCAGCGACGAGGAGCGGCGCTCACCGGAGGTGTGGCTGCGCCGGGCGGTCGAGAACCGGGCCACCGTCCTCAACTGCGTTCCCGCGCTGCTGGACATGGCGCTCACGACGGCGGAGTCACGGGCGGACCTACGCGAGTGGCCGTTCCGGCTCCAGCTGCTCGGGGGCGACTGGGCGGGACTCGACCTGCCGGGCAGGGTGCACGCGCTGCGCCCGGACAGTGTGTTCGTCGCGCTGGGCGGCACCACCGAGACCGCGATCCACTCGACCGTCCAGGAGGTCACGGAGGTCGACCCCGCCTGGACGTCGGTCCCCTACAACGTGCCGCTGCCCAACCAGGTCTGCCGGATCGTCGACGAGCACGGCCGGGACCGGCCCGACTGGGTGGCCGGTGAGCTGTGGATCGGCGGGGCCGGGGTGGCCCGGGGCTATGTGGGCTCCCCCGACCTGACCGCGGCGAGGTTCGTGCGGGCGGACGGCCGGCGCTGGTACCGGACCGGCGACCGGGCCCGCTACCGGCCGGGCGCCGTGATCGAGTTCCTCGGCCGTGCCGACTTCCAGGTCAAGCTCAACGGCTACCGCATCGAACTCGGCGAGGTGGAGCGGGCGTTGGGTCGGCACCCCGGTGTGCGCGACGTCGTCGCCGTACCGGTTCCTGAGCAGGGCGGCGCGCTGTACGCGCTGGTCACGCCGGCGGGGGCCGACACCGAGGGGGTGCTGGCCACGGCCGCCCTCCAGGTGCCGGAGTACATGGTGCCCGCGCGTGCCGTCGCCACCGACGAACTGCCGCTGAGCCGCAACGGCAAGGTCGACCGCGCCGAGGTCCGGCGGCTGCTGGCCGAGGCGCTGGGCGAGCGGACGTCCGAGGCCGACGCGCCGCGCGGCCGGGCGGAGCAGACCGTCGCCGCCCTCTGGACGGAGCTGCTCGGCGGTACGGAGGCCGGCAGGACCACCAACTTCTTCCATATCGGCGGCGACAGTCTCCAGGCCACCCGCATGCTCGCCGCGCTGCGCCGGGAGGGGTACGAAGGGCGGCTCGGGGACCTGTTCACCCAGCCCACGGTGGGCGGTTTCGCCGCGACCCTGGAAGCGGTCGAGCCCGCCGCTCCCGGGAGCGTCCCGGCCGACCCGGACCGCCGCCACGAGCCCTTCCCGCTCACCGATGTGCAGCGCGCCTACTGGCTCGGCCGCGACCCCGGCTACGCCCTCGGCGGCGTCGCGTCCTACTGGTACTGGGAGTTCGAGAGCGACGACGTCGATCTGGACCGGCTGGAGGCCGCCTGGAACCGGCTGGTGCGGCGGCACGAGATGATGCGCGCCGTGCTGGACGGCGAGGGCGGACAGCGGATCCTGCGCGAGGTTCCGCACTACCGCTTCGCGGTCACCCCCACCACCGCCGCCGACCACGAGAAGGCGGTCGAGGAGCTGGGGGCCATGGAGCAGCAGGTGCTGGACGTGACCTCCTGGCCACTGTTCGACGTACGCGCCGTGCGGCGCGACGACGGGCACACCGTGTTCGGGGTCGGCTTCGACTACGTCGTCCTCGACGCGCTGTCGATCATGACCATCTTCACCGAGCTGTCTGCGCTCTACGCCGACCCCGACCGGGAACTCCCGCCCCTGGAGCTGTCCTTCCGCGACTACCTGCTCGCCGGGCGGACCGACCCGGCGGCCAGGGCGCGGGACGAGGAGTTCTGGCTGGCCGCGATCGAGGAGCTGCCGGCCGCGCCCGCGCTGCCCATGGCCCTGGACCCGGAACACGTCGACCGGCCGCGCTTCGTGCGGGACGAGTTCCGGCTCTCCCCGGAGAGCTGGGCGCGGCTGCGGCGCCGGACCGCCGAGGCGGGGCTGACCGCGTCGACCGTCGTGGCGGCCGCCTTCGCCGAGGTGCTGGCCGCGTGGAGCGCGGAGACCTCGCTGACGCTCAACCTGACGGTCTTCGACCGGCGCGATGCGCACCCGCAAGTGGCCCAGGTGGTGGGCGACTTCACCTCGTTGCTGCTGCTGGGCCACCACAGCGACCCGGACGGCTCCTGGGCCGATACCGTACGGCGGCTCCAGGGCCAGGTCTGGGAGGGCATCGAGCACAACAACGTCTCGACGACCTGGGTGCTCCAGCAGCTGGCCCGGCGCACCGGGGGCGGCCAGATGCTGATGCCGGTGGTGTTCACCTCCACCCTCGGGGTCAGCGCGGACTTCAAGGACCTCACGTTCGGCTTCGGCGAGCTGCGGCGCGGCCTCTCGCAGAGCCCGCAGGTGGCCCTGGACTGCCAGGTGGTGGAGCGCGACGGCGGTCTGGCCGTCAACTGGGACCACGTAGAGGGCCTCTACAGCCCCCAGGTCGTCTCTTCGGCCCTGGAGGCGATGCGCCGCCTCCTGGTGGAGCTGGCGGACAGCGACTGGTCGCGTCCGGCGCCGCCGATCAGGCTCCCCGAGGCCCAGGCGAAGGTCCGCTCCGGGGTCAACGACACGGCCGTCGCCCGCCCCTCCCGTACGCTGCACCAACCGGTCCTCGACCACGCCCGCACCTCCCCCGACGCCGTCGCCGTGCGCTCGGCGTCCGGGTCCGTGCTGAGCTACGCCGAGCTGGCCGGGCGCGCCCTCGCGGTCGCCGGACACCTCCTGTCGCTCGGCGCCCGGCCGGGCGACCCCGTGGTGGTCTCGCTGCCGAAGGGCCCCGACCAGGTGGTCGCGGTGCTCGGGGTTCTCGCCGCCGGCTGCTGCTACGTACCGGTGGGAGTCGGCCAGCCGGCGGGGCGGCGCAACCGGATCGTGCGTTCCGCCGGGGCCCGGCTGGCCCTGGTCGGGGCGGGCCCGGACGCCGGGGAGGAGTGGGACGAGGCGCTGCGGCTGGTACCGGTGGCCGAGGCGATGGGGGCCGAGCCGATGGCGGCGCCCGTGCCGGTCGACCCGGGGCGGATCGCGTACGTCATCTACACCTCGGGCTCCACCGGTGAGCCCAAGGGGGTGGAGATCAGCCACGCGGCCGCCGCCAACACCATCGACGACGTGAACGCCCGCCACGGCGTGGGGCCGGGCGATGTGGCGTTGCAGGTGTCGGCCCTCGACTTCGACCTGTCCGTCTACGACCTGTTCGGGCTGCTCGGGGCGGGTGGCACGCTGGTGACGCTGACCGAGGACATCCGGCGGGAGGCTGCCGCCTGGGCCCGGCTCGCCGCCGAGCACGGGGTCACCGTCTGGAACACCGTGCCGACCCTCCTCGACATGCTGCTGGTGGCCTGCGAGTCGGGCCCCGGCCTGCCGGCCCTGCGGGTGGCGATCGTCTCGGGCGACTGGGTGGGGCTGGACCTGCCCGACCGGCTCCGGGCCGCCGCACCCGACGCCCTCCTCGTCGCCATGGGCGGCGCCACCGAGGCCTCGATCTGGTCGAACGCCTTCGAGGTGACGGCCCTCGACCCGGCGTGGGTGTCGATCCCGTACGGCTATCCGCTGGCCAACCAGTGCTTCCGCGTCGTCGACGATTACGGCCGCGACCGGCCCGACTTCGTCCCCGGCGAGCTGTGGATCGGGGGCGACGGGGTGGCGCTCGGCTACCGCGGGGACCCCGGGCGCACCGCGGCCGCTTTCGTGACGGCCGGCGGTGGGAGGTGGTACCGCACCGGTGACCTGGGCCGGTACCACCCGTCGGGAGTCCTGGAGTTCCTCGGCCGCCGCGACCACCAGGTGAAGGTGCGCGGCCACCGGATCGAACTCGGGGAGATCGAGACCCGGCTGCGTGAGCTGGACGGGGTCGCGAGCGCCGTGGCCTGGGTCGACGGCAGCGCGGGCGCACGCCGCCTGGCCGCGGTCGTCACCCCGGAGCCCGGCACCGGACCGGCACCGGGCGAGGCGGAGCTGCTGGCCGCGCTGGCCGGGCATCTGCCGTCCTACATGCTCCCCGAGCACCTCACCGTGGTCGACCGGCTGCCGCTGAGCGCCAACGCCAAGGTGGACCGCGCCGCCGTCGCCCGCACCTACGGCCCACGCCGCACGGCGGGGGCGCCGCCCGCCGACGACCGGCCGCGCGAGGGCACCGAAAGCGCGGTGGCCGAGGTGTGGGCGGAACTGCTGGCGGCGCCCGAGGTGGGCCGCTCGGCCGACTTCTTCGGCCTGGGCGGCGACAGTCTCGTCGCCACCCGGGTCATCCAGCGGTTCGCGCGGCGCTTCGGCGTGGAGCTCTCGCTGCGGCAGCTCTTCAACCATCCGACCGTCGCCGCGGTCGCCGCCGTCATCGACGGCGAGATCTCCGGCAGCCACCAGCACGAAGCGTCCGTACGACTGGAAGAAGGTGTCCTGTGACCGCCGCCGACATCATCAGCGAACTCGAACAGGTCGGCCTGCACCTCTGGGAGGACGGGGGCAGGCTCCGCTTCCGGGGGCCGGAGGGGGCGATGACCCCCGAGCGCCGGAAGCTCCTCGCCGGACGGCGGGAGGACGTACTGCGGGAGCTGCGCGAGCGCGGCCCGCGGCAGGTGCGGCCGGACCCCGCCTCCTCCCACGAGCCGTTCCCGCTCACCGAGGTCCAGTCGGCCTACCTGCTGGGCCGCCGGGGCGCCTTCGCGTACGGGTCGGTGCCCTGCCACGCCTACGGGGAGCTGGAGTTCGCCGGGCTGGACCGGAACCGGCTGCTGCGGGCCTGGCGCCGGGTGGTCGACCGGCACGAGATGCTGCGCGTGGTCATCGACTACGACGGCTACCAGCGGGTCCTGGAGGACCCGCCCGCCCCGGTCATCGGCTGGCACGACGCGACCGGTCTGCCGGGCCCGGCGGGCGAGGAGGTGCTCGGCGAGGTCCGGGGCCGGCTCTGTGACGAGTCCAAGGACGTCACCGCCTGCCCGCTGTACACCCTGGAGGTCACCGAGCTGGCCGACCGGGCCGTCCTGCACTTCTCGATCGACTTCCTGATCGCCGACTATGTCAGCATCTACCGGCTGCTGGACGAGTTCGGCGCCTTCTACGAGGACCCCGAGGCGGAGCTCCCGGCCCCGGCGATCTCGTTCCGGGACTATCTGCGGGCCGAGCGCGCGGTACGGCAGGGCCCGGCCTACGAACGGGACCGCGACTACTGGCTGGCGCGGCTGGACAGCCTGCCGCCCGCCCCCGAACTGCCGCTGGTCGCCCGGCCCAGCCGGCAGGGCCCGGCGGGGTTCGTCCGCCGCGAGCTGCGCCTGGAGCCCGCCGTCTGGTCGGCGCTGAAGGCCCGCGCCGGGGAGCACCGGATCTCCGCGTCGACGGCGGTGATGGCCGCGTACGCCGAGGTCATCGGCCGCTGGAGCCGCAACCCGCGCTTCACCCTCGATGTGACGGTGCTCAGCAGGCTGCCCCTGCACCCCGATGTCGGCGCCATCGTCGGCGACTTCACCTCCGTGGAGTTGCTGGCCGTCGACGGCGGCTGCGCCGACACCTTCGCGGGGCGGGCCCGCATGGCCGGGGAGCGGCTCTTCGAGGACCTGGACCACCGGCTGTTCTCGGGGGTGGAGGTGCTGCGCGAGCTGACGCGCCGCCGGGGGCAGCAGGGGTCGTTGATGCCCGTGGTGTTCACCAGCGCCATCGGGCTCTCCGACGGCCTGGCCCCGCAGGGGCTGATGCGCTCCGAGATCCGCAACGGCATCAGCCAGACGCCACAGGTCTGGGTGGACTGCCAGGCCATGGAGTCCGGGGGTGCCCTGCTCGTCAACTGGGACGCGCGGGAGGACACCGTGCCCGGCCCGGTGCTCGACGACATGTTCGCCGCGTTCCGTACGCTGCTGCACCGGCTCGCCGGTGAGGACGGCGCCTGGGACGGCGACCCGCTGACGCTCCCCGACCACCAGGCGCGGCGCCGGGCGGCGGTCAACGACACCGCCCGGCCGGTGGGCGAGTCCCTGCTCCACCAGGCGCTGATGGACCAGGCGCGCCGCCGCCCGGAGGCGACGGCGGTGACCGGTCCTGGCGGGAGCATCGACTACGCCACGCTGACCGGCCGGGCCGCCGCCGTGGCCTCGGCGCTCGCCGGGCACGGCCACAAGCCGCACCAGCGCGTCGCGGTGGTGCTGGAGAAGGGGTGGGATCAGATCGCCGGGGCGCTCGGGGTGCTGCTCGCCGGTGGCACCTACGTCCCGATCGAGGCGGGCCAGCCCGATGCCCGGCGCAACAGGATCATCGAGTCCGCCGGCGTCGGCCTGGTGGTCGGCCACAGCTCGGTCGGGGCCCAGCTGCCCGCCGGGGTCGGGCGCATCGATGTGGACCGGCTGCCCGGGGCACCCGCCCCCGGCGCCGAGGCGGTGCAGGTCGCCGCCGGGGACTCGGCGTACGTCATCTTCACCTCGGGCTCCACCGGCGAGCCGAAGGGGGTGGAGATCAGCCACCGGGCGGCGGTGAACACCCTCGACGATGTCTGCCGCCGGTTCGGGATCGGCGAGCACGATGTCGCGCTGGGGCTCTCCAGCCTCGGCTTCGACCTCTCGGTCTTCGACATCTTCGGCGTCCTCGGCCGGGGCGGCACCCTGGTGCTCCCCGACCCGGAGCGCCGTACCGACCCCTCGCACTGGGGTGAGCTGATCGCCGGACACGGTGTGACCGTGCTGAACACGGTGCCGGCCCAGATGATGCTGCTGGAGGAGTATCTGCGCGGCGAGAACCGCGAGTTCGCCGGTGTCCGGCTGGGCATGATGTCGGGCGACTGGATCCCCGTGACGCTCCCGGACGCCGTCCGCGCCCGCCTTCCCCGGGTGGAGCTGTTCAGCCTGGGCGGCGCAACCGAGGCGGCGATCTGGTCGATCGTCCATCCGATCGGCGAGGTGGACCCCCAGGCGCCGAGCATCCCGTACGGCACTCCGCTGGAGAACCAGCGCTTCCATGTGCTGGACGCCTCACTGCGGCCCAGCCCCGACCTTGTCGTCGGTGACCTCCACATCGCCGGTACGGGCCTGGCCGAGGGCTACCTCGGCGACCCGGTGAAGACCGCCGCGAGCTTCCTGGAGCTGCCGGACGGCGAACGGGTCTACCGCACGGGCGACCTCGCCCGCTATCTGCCCGACGGCACCATCGAGTTCATCGGCCGCGACGACCGGCAGGTCAAGATCCGCGGCCACCGCATCGAACTCGCCGAGGTGGAGTCGGCCCTGGCCGCCGACCCGCAGGTCGACGCGGTGGCGGTGGCAACCCAGGGCGAGCGCAACGACCGCAGGCTGGTCGCCTTCGTCTCCCCGGCGCAGACCGACCCGGCCGAGCACGCCGCCGACGCCACCCTGCGGCCCGAAGTCCTCACGGCCGCCGACGAGATCCGTACCGGGGTGGATGTGGCCAAGGTGGTGGAGTTCGCGGCCGTGCTCGACGACGCGGCGCTGCGCCGCATGGTCGACGTCCTGCGCCGGGAGGGCGTGTGGCCCGACGCCGCGGCCCGCCACACCACCTCCGAGGTGATGCGGCTGGCCCGGGTGGCGTCCAAGCACGAGCGGCTGGTGCGCCGCTGGCTGGCCGCGTGTGTGGAGAACGGCTACCTGGACAGGGGCGAGGACGGCACCTTCGGCTGTCTGCGTCTGGTCACCCCCGAGGACGTCGAGGAGGCCTGGGCCGAGGTCGACCGGCTGCTTCCGGAGGCCAACGACCGTCCGGAGCTGGTGGACTACTTCAAGCTCGCCGCCACCCACCTGGCGGAGCTGATGCGCGACGAGCGCGATCCCCTGCGGATGCTCTTCCCCGAGGGCGACCTGAGCATCCATGAGGCCGCCTACATGGAGGGCTTCCTCTCCCGCTACCTCAACCGGCTGGCCACCAGCACCGTACTGGGGGTGGCGCGGCGCAACACCACCGGGCGGCCGCTGCGGGTGCTGGAGGTCGGGGCGGGGGTCGGCGGCACCAGCGTCGACACGATTCCGGCGCTGGACGGCGAGAACGTCCGCTACACCTTCAGCGACGTGTCGCAGTTCTTCCTGAACAAGGCGGGTGAGCGGTTCGCGGACCACCCCTGGGTCGACTACGCCCTCTTCGACTTCAACGAGCCGTTCCGCGAGCAGGGCGTGAAGCCGAACTCGGTGGACGTCATCCTCTGCGGCAACGTCATGCACTACGCGAAGGACGCCCGCGCGGTGCTGCGCCGGATGCGCGAGGCGCTGGTGCCCGGCGGGTGGCTGGTCTTCATCGAGACGACCCGCGACAACTACCAGATCCTGACCTCGATGGAGTTCCTCTTCGACGCCACCGCCGGGGACTTCCAGGACGTACGGCACGGCAAGGACCAGACGTTCATCGGCCGCCACCAGTGGGACGACCTGCTGGCCGAGGCCGGGGCCGATCTTGAGCTGTGCGTCCCGGCGCCGGAGGACGAGCTGGCCCGTATCGGCATGCATGTCTTCGCGGCCCGCTTCAAGACCGACCGCGAACCGGTCGACACCGAGGTGCTGACCCGGCGGCTCGCCGAGCGGCTCCCGGCGGAGATGATCCCCTCGCGCTTCGAGGTACTCGACGCGGTACCGCTTACCGCCAACGGCAAGGTCGACCGCGCCACCCTCGCCGCCTGGGCCGAGCAGCACCGCGGCGCCGGGGCGGCGGCCTCGTCGGACGGGCCGCACGAGGCCGGTGAGCTGGAGCTGGGTGTCGCCGGGGTGTACGCGGAGGTGCTGCGCGAGACGGAGGTCCCGCTGGAGACCAACTTCTATGCCCTGGGCGGGGATTCGCTGCTCGCCGCCCAGCTCGTCACCGCCCTGCGCGAGCAGGTGCCGGCCGCGGCCGAGGTCTTCTTCGACGAGCTGCTGCGCGAACTGCTCGGCGGCGCGTCCGTACGCGAGCTGTCGGCCTTCCTCCAGCAAGGCCGGGCCGGGACCGAGGAGAGCGGGGGGAGCGACGGACTCACCCTGGCCGGAGCGGCGGACGCCCTCGGCAACCCGGTGCACGTCCTGGTCGGCGACGGGCTGGGCGAGGACGCCGAGCGCCTCGCGGCGGGCCTCGGCGAACGCGACCCGGTGGCCGTGGTGCCCCCGGTCCGGGTGGCCGACGGGCAGTCCCTGGAGGACCTGGCCCAGGACGTCGTGACGAAGGTACGCGCGCTGAGCCCGGGCCCCTTCCACCTCATCGGTGCCCACAGCGGAGGCGTACTGGCCCTGGCGGTGGCGCAGCAACTCGTGGAGCTGGGCGCCCCGGTGTGCGGGCTGACCCTGCTGAGCAGCTACCCGCTGCCGGCCACGGTCCACGACGACCTGCTCGAAGAGGCGCTGCTCTGCCTGGACCGGGGGCTTGACCCGGCCGCCCTGGGCTACCCGGACACCGCCGCGCTGGGCCGGGCGCTGACCGTGCTCGCCCCGGCCGGTGACATCCCGCCGGGAGCGCTGGCCGCGCTGGCGGACCGGGAGGAGCCGGAGCTGCGGGCCGTGGGCGAGGTGGCCGCCGCGGCCGCCGCGACCCCGCGCGAGGAGCGCCACGCCGGGATCGCCGGGGCGCTCGGCCGCACCGCCGACGAGATCGCCGGGCGGCTCGTACGGGGCCGTGCGCTGGCGGCCCTCGTCGCCGCCCACGACCCGGGGATCTACACCGGGGAGGCCCGCCTGCTGGTGCACGAGGAGGAGTCCCCGGTCTGGCCCGCCATGGCCGCCGACATGACCGCGCTGTGGGGGTCGGTCTGCGTCGGGGGGCTGCGGCGGGAGACGGTTCCGGGAGACCACTTCACCTGCCGTGGGCTGGTCGCTCCCGGTGTGATCGACCTGCCCGAGGAGGACGCGTGAGCGAGCACATCACCCCGACGGTCGCGGTGGTCGGCGCCTACGGTGCCGTAGGCGCCGCCGCCGTACAGGCGATCGCGGACCGCCGCCCCGACGCCGTCGTCCGGCTCGGCGGGCGCGACCGGGCGCAGGCCGAGTCGCTGCTGGCCAAGTGCGGGCTGCGCGGTGAGGCCGTCGCCGTGGACCTGTACGACGGCCGGTCGCTGGCGGAGTTCTGCCGGGGTGCCCGGGCGGTGCTGAACTGCGCGGGCCCCTCCTACCAGGTCCTGGACCGGGTGGCGTGGGCCGCGGCTGCCGCCGGTGCCGACTACGTGGACCCGGGCGGGGACGAGCCGCTCCTGGAGGCGCTGACACGGCCGGGCACCTTCACCGGCACGGCCGTGATCACCGCCGGGATGCAGCCCGGGCTGACCGGGCTGCTCCCCCGCCACCTCTGCACGACGATGAGCGACCCGCAGCGGCTCACGGCCTATGTCGGCACGATGGACCGGCTCACCCCGGCCGGGGCCGCCGACTATCTGCTCTCCATGGGCGGCGCCTACGGCGAGGCCCGTGGCGCGATCAGGGGCGGAATCCGCGTGGAGCGCGAGCTGGAGCCGAGGACCGGGGTCGAACTGCCCTACGCGGGCAACCGCGTCGACGTCTACCCCTACCTCAGCTTCGAGTCCGCGCGGCTCCCCGAGATCACCGGGCTGAGCGAGATCGACTGGTACAACGTCTTCGACGGCGGTGCGCACATGATGAACTGCCTCAGCAGGCTCCAGGGGGCGATGCGCGGTGAGTCCGGGCTCGCCGAGGCGGCCGAGGAGCTGACGCGCGCGGCGGCCCTGGACCTGTTCGGCAGGGACCCGTTCCAGCTGATGCTCTTCGAGGTCACGGGCGCCGACGACGGGAGGCCCGCCACCCGGAGCCTGGCCCTGCGCGCCGACGACACCTACGCCCTCACCGGGCTGGCAGGTGCGCTGGCGGTGCTGGCCGTGCTCGGCGGCGGGCTCGCCCCGGGGGTGCACTTCGGCTCCGACGTGCTCGACGCCGGCCAGGTGCTCGCCGCCCTGCGGGCCGAGCCGGCCGTCACGTTGCTGGACATCACCGACCGGCCCATCCTCGCGGCCCGGGCCATGGAGGAGGGCGAGCTGTGACCCGGCCGCGCGTCCTGGTGGCCGGCACCGGTTTCGGCCGCGCCTATCTGGCGGCCTTCGAGCGGGCGGACCACGACTTCGAGCTGGCCGGGATCCTCGCTTCCGGGAGCGCCCGCAGCCGCGCCTGTGCCGAGCACTACGGCGTACCGCTGTGGTCGGCGGTCGAGGAGGTGCCGGGCGATGTCGACCTGGCCTGCGTGGTCATCGGCGGGGTGATGAACGGCGGCCCCGGCCCGGCGCTCTCCCAGGCTCTGATGCGGCGCGGGCTGCACGTCCTCCAGGAGCACCCCCTGCACCCCGACGAGCTGGTCGCGTGTCTGCGCGCCGCCACCGAGGCCGGTGTGGTGTTCCGGATGAACACCCACTACCCGCAGGTGGAGCCGGTCCGCCGGTTCATCCAGGTGGCCCGCGACCTGGTGGCCCGGCAGCGGCCGCTCTTCCTCGATGTGACCTGCGCCTTCCAGGTGCTCTACACGGTCTTCGACATCCTGGGCCGGGCGCTGGGGGCGATCCGCCCGCACGGGGTCGACGGGGTGCTCGCGGGCCCGGAGGGGGCGCCGTACCGGAGCCTCACCGGGCGCTTCGGCGGCGTACCGATGTCGTTCCGGCTCCAGAACGAGCTGGTGCCCGCCGACCCGGACAACCACAGCCACCTGTTCCACCGCATCACCCTCGGCACGGACGGCGGCCACCTCACCCTGGTCAACACGCACGGCCCGGTGGAGTGGAGCATGCGCCCGCACATGCCCGGCGACATGAAGGAGCTGGTCCGCTTCGGCGACTCCGCCGCGCCCCATCTCCGGGTGCCGAGCGTGCAGCACCTGGGGCCGGCGGAGGGCGCCTCGTACACCGAGGTACTGCGCGAGCTGTGGCCGCAGGCGACGGCACGGGCGATGCGCGAGGTCTGGGACGACGTGGAGGCGGGCGCCGACAGCCGGGGGCATGTGCAGTACCACATCGCCCTGGCCCGGCTGGCGATGAGCGTGGCCGAGGCGTGCGGGCCGGTCCGGCTGCACCACCCGGAGCCGCCCGAACTGCTGGCGGCGGCAGACCTGTCGGAGGTGAAGCCATGAGCACCGATGTCCCCAACCCCTGGCTGCGCGGCTACTTCCCGCGCCCCCGGGCCCGGCTGCGGGTGGTGTTCTTCCCGCACGGCGGCGGCTCCGCGAGCTTCTACCGCCCGCTGGCCCGTGACCTCCCCGACGAGGTGGAGGGGTGGGTGGTGCAGTACCCCGGCCGGGAGGACCGCATCGGTGATCCCTGCTGCACCGACATGCCGGGGCTCGTGGAGCCGCTGGCCAAGGCGCTGGCGTACCTGGACGACCGGCCGGTGTGGTTCTTCGGGCACAGCATGGGCGCCTCCGTCGCGCACGAGATCACCCGTCTCCTCGGCGCGGTGGGCGGGAGGCTCCCCGAGCGGCTGGTCGTCTCCGGCCGCCCGGGACCGGCCCGGCAGCGGCCCGACGACAAGCACCTGGACGACGAGCGGCTCTGGGACGACGTGTGCTCGCTCGGCGGCACCGACGAGCAGCTGCTGCGGCTGCCGGGCGTACGGGAGATGGCGCTGCCGGCGCTCCGGGCGGACTACCGCCTGGTGGGCACCTACCGTCCGCCGCCCGGCCGCGATCTCTCGGTGCCGCTGAGCGTCTGCTACGGCACCGAGGACCCGGAGGTCGGCGCGGAGGACGCGGCCGCGTGGGCGGCGGCCACCTCCGCCGACACCGAGCTGGTCCGCTTCCCGGGCGGCCACTTCTACCTGCGCGGCGACGCCCAGGCCGAGTTGACGGGCTGGCTGGAACAACGGCTGCGCGGCCACGCCCCCACCGACCCCGCCGGAAGGAACCGAGGATGATCGTACGACCCGTCGTGGAGAAGTACGCCGAGGAGGCCTCCTCCCCCGCGCCGCCCTGGCTGGCCGGGCTGGTCGCCGACACGGAGGCCGAAACCGAGCTGCCCGCCATGATGGTGGGGAGCCTGGAGGGGGAGTTCCTGGCCGCCCTGGTCTTCGCGCTGCGGCCCCGCCGCATCCTGGAGATCGGCACGTTCACCGGCTACTCCGCCCTGTGCATGGCCGAGACGATGCCCGCGGACGCCGAGCTCCTCACCTGCGAGCTGAGCCCGCTCCACGCCTCGATCGCCCGCAAGCACTTCGGGGCCTCGCCCTGGGCCGACCGCATCCACCTGCTGGAGGGCCCGGCCCTCCGGTCGGTGGAGAGCGTGCCCGGCCCCTTCGACCTGGTCTTCATCGACGCCGACAAGACCGGATACGTCGACTACTACGAGGCGGTGCTGCCCAAGCTGTCCCCGCACGGGCTGGTCCTGGCCGACAACGTGCTCCAGTTCGGCGGTGTCGCCAACGAGCGGGACCAACAGCCCGACACCGTGGCGATGCGGGCGTTCAACGCCCATGTCGCCGCCGACGACCGGGTACGGCAGAGCGTGCTCACCGTGCGCGAGGGCGTCACCGTGATCCGCCGGGCCGGCTGAGCGGCCTTCCGTACGGCGACGAGGCCCGGGCCCCTCCCAGGGGTCCGGGCCTCGTCGTGGAGCGGGCGGGCGCTCAGCTCGCGGGCTTGATGTTGTTGTTCGTGTGGAAGAAGTTCGCCGGGTCGTAGGCGGCCTTGATCCGGGTCAGCCGTTCGAAGTTGGTGCCGTACGCGTCCTCGATCCGCTCGGCGGAGTCAGCGCCGAGGTGGTTGGCGTAGACCGCGCCCGTGGTGTACGGCAGCAGCTCGGCGTACACCTTCTCGGTCCACTCGACGGCCTCCTCGTCCTTGGCCGGGTCGGTCCAGGAGGTGAGGATGCTGGTCAGATAGCCCTCGCGGTGCAGGAAGGGGGTCTGCTCCGCCGGTACGTTCGACATCACCCCGCCCATCAGGCCGCCGCCGACCAGACTGCGTTCGGACGGCGCGTTGACGAAGCCGTCGGCCAGGATCCGGAGCGGCTCGTCGCGGAGTTCGGGCAGCAGGAAGGAGCGCGGGTAGTAGCGGTGGCCGGCGACGGTGTTCTCGTCCAGCATCCGCTGCACCGCCACATAGGGCATCAGCCCGCAGTGGTCGAGGAGCGCGCCGGTGCCCAGCCCCCGCATCTGGTCGATCAGGCTCTCGGTGGAGTCGTCGGGGGCCGCGTGCACGAAGCCCAGGCCGATCGCCGGCTCGCCGCCGGGGGCGGTGAGGAAGGCGAAGGAGGTGGTCAGCTCGTCGGGGGCGCTCCGGTTGAACTCGTCCAGCCGCCGGGCCACTTGGACGGTCTGGTCGATGGGGTAGGCGAGCAGGCCCGCCATGCAGTCGCCCTGCGGGTGGAGGTCGAACTCGAAGCGGGTGGCCACACCGAAGTTGCCGCCGCCGCCCCGGATCGCCCAGAAGAGGTCGGGGTGCTCCTCGGCCGTGGTGGTCACCAGCCGGCCGTCGGCGAGGACGAGGTCGGCGGAGACGAGGTTGTCCACGAGCAGGCCGCGGTAGCGGGCGAGCCAGCCGAGGCCGCCGCCGAGGGTGAGCCCGCCGATGCCGATGTAGGACTCCTGGGAGCCGGTGACGGCCAGGCCGAAGCTGGTGGTCTCGGCGTCGACGTCGCCCTGTTCGAGCCCGGGCTGGACGACCAGGCGGCGCCGGGCGGGGTCGACGTGGATGCCGCGCAGCCGCGAGGTGTCCAGCAGCAGGCCGCCCTCGACGGTGCCGGTCCCGGCGAAGCAGTGGCCGCCGCCCTTGATGGCCAGTTCGATGTCGTTGTCGCGGGCGAAGTCGACCACCTTGACGACGTCGGAGGCACCGTCCACCTGGACGATGGCCCCCGGGCTCTTCTGGAAGTAGCCGTTCCAGATCTGCTTGCGCTCGTCGTAGTCGGCGTCCTGCGGGGTGATGGTCCGGCCCCTGATCGCCTCACCCAGCTCCGCGAGCCTGGATTCCGGGATGGCTGTGCCGGTCGCGGTGACGAGTCCCACGTCAGTCCTCCTCATGGGGTTGGCGGGTTCGGCCGGCGCACGCTGGTGCGAGGGGGCCGATCGACTCAGAACGTACGGCGGCCCGGTGGCCCGCGACACGGGGGTGAAAGAGGGTGGAAAGGCGGCCCGGCCCCCGTGGCGCGCTGGCTAGGGTGGCGAACATGTCTGTACTCCGCGCGATGCCCCTGCTCACGGTGAGCGATCTCGACTCCGCAGTGGCGGCCCATGTCCGGGTCACCGGGATGGAAGTGATCATGAATCACGGCTGGATCGCCACCCTCGCCCCGCCCACGGACCACTCCGTGCAGGTCAGCCTGATCACCAAGGACCCCACCGGGCCGGTGAACCCCGCGGCCTCCATCGAGGTCGAGGACCTGGAGGCGGCCCTGGAAGGGGCCCGTTCCGCCGGTCTGGAGATCCTGTACGGACCGGCGGACGAGGAGTGGGGCGTACGGCGGTTCTTCTACAGGGACACCGACGGCAACGTCGTCAACGTCCTCGCCCACCTCTGACCGCCATGTCCCCCGCCTTCCGCCCCACCGCCTCCCGGCCCGGCCTCGGCACACCGCCCGCCCAGCGGGGAGCCTCGACCGCCGAGGGGTCCGCGCAGGCCTTCTCCGTACGGCTCTTCGGCGCCGGGCTCGCCTCGGCCGAGCTGATGACCTGCTTCCTCGGCCTGGAGCTGGGCCTGTACGACGCGTTGCGCCGCACCGGCGCGGCCACGGCCGCCCGGGTGGCCGAGGAGAGCGGTCTCGACGCCCGGATGGTCCGTGAGTGGCTGGAGCAGCAGACCTGCGCCGGCGTACTCACCGTCGACCGGCCCGACGTCCCGCCGGAGGAGAGGCGGTTCACTCTGCCGCCGGCCCACGCCGAGGCGCTTCTCGACGCGGACAGCCCGAACTGGATCGCGCCGCTGGTGGTGATGCCCATCGGCGGCATGGCGGCCGTGCTGCCGCAGCTGGTGGAGGCCTACCGCGATCGTCGCGGCCTCCCCTACGCGGCGTACGGCGAGGCGCTGCGCGGCGGTCAGGCAGGCCTGAACCGGGGGGTCTTCGAGCACCATCTGCCCGGCTGGATCAGCCGCCATCTGCCCGACGTCGAGGCCCGGCTGCGGGTGCCCGGCAGCAGCATCGCCGATGTGGCCTGCGGGTCGGGCCTCTCCACCCTGGCGCTGGCCCGGATGTTCCCCGACGCCGAGGTGCACGGACTCGACCTGGACGAGGCGTCGATCCGGGACGCCGAGGCCAACCTGGCCGCCACCGACCCCGCCGAGGGGCTGCGTGACCGGGTGCGCTTCGGCGCGGGTGACGCGGGCGAGGCCGGTCCCGCGGGCCACACCCTGGTCTGCGTGTTCGACGCCCTGCACGACATGTCCGCCCCCGTCGACGTACTGAAGGCCTGCCGTCGGCTGCTGGCCCCCGGGGGCGCGGTGCTGCTGATGGAGCCGTCGGTCGGCGAGCGGTTCACCCCGGCGGCGCCGGACAGCGAACGCTTCCACTACGCCGTCAGCGTGCTGCACTGCCTGCCGGTCGGGATGAGCCGGACGCCGAGCGCGGCCACGGGCACGGTGATGCGCCCGGAGACCGTCCGCGCGTACGCCGCCGAGGCGGGGATGGACGCCCGGGTGATCGACGTGGGGCACCCGTTCCACCGGCTGTACCGGCTCACGGCGCGCTAGCCGGTCGCGACCGTACGACGGCGGCTCCCGCCCTCCGCGAGGGGGCGGGAGCCGCCGTCGTACGGGAGGGGTCAGGGTGCCTCCGGCCGGTCCTCGGAGAGGCGGCGCGAACCGCGCGGGACGCCGACCTTGCCCGAGCGCAGGTAGTCGGCGACCAGCGCGTTGACCTCGGTGGGCTTCTCCAGCAGGGAGGCGTGCCCGCAGTTGCGGATCTCGGTGTACTCCGCCGTGGGAATCAGCTCCGCCAGCTCCCGCGACAGATGGCGGGGCGCGACGATGTCGTGCTCCATCCCCACGACGAGCAACGGCACCCGGACCTTGGCCACTTCCTCGTCGGAGGGCCGGAAGGCGGTGCTCGCCTCGGCGTGGCCGATGGCGCCGTGGCCGCCCGACTCCGCCAGGCCCGCCAGCCCGTCCAGGTAGGGGGCGATGAACTGGTCGCGGTTGAGCGCGCGCGGCCCGAACAGGTACATCGCCCGGAAGGCGCCCTCCAGCAGGGCCGGGACCTTGTGGCCGTTCTTCAGCCGGTCCACCGCCTCGGCCTGGATGGCCTGCTGGAGCTTGCCGGGCTTCCACGGCACCCCGATGAGCGCGGCCCTCTCGATCAGGTCGGGGCGCCTCATCGCCAGGTCCAGCAGGATCATCGCGCCCACCGAGTAGCCGATGTAGGTGCAGGGCCCCAGCTCCAGCGCCTCGTTGAGGGCGGCGAGGTCCTGTCCGAGCAGCTCCACGGTGTACGGCGGCGGGGTCTCCTCCGACGGATGCACTCCGCGCAGGTCGAAGGTGACGACGCGGTAGCCGGCCTTCGTCAGCTGCGGCACCTGCATGGTCTCGAAGAGGGATGCCTGGTGCTGCCCGGGCACGAGGACGACCACGGGGCCGTCCTCGGGACCGTAGAAGTCGTAGCTCAGCGTGACGTCCGTGGGCAGGGTGATCTTCATGGTGTTCCCTTCTGAGGGCGCTCGGCCGGCGACCGGTGTGTGGGCGCTCAGCCCGCGACCAGGCGCTCGAAGTCCTGACGGGTGGGTCCGACGTGGGCGCGTCGGAGGTCGGGGTGCTCGCGGAGGAAGGCGAGCACCCGGCGGGCCACCTTGCGGTCCGCCATCAGCTCGGCGGGGGTGAGCAGCATGTGGTAGACCCGCTCGGCGGCGATGCGGACGTGCTCGTCGTCCTCGCGCAGGACGGCCAGGGCGGTGAGGACGCGGGCGGTCAGCGATTCGTCGTGCGGTCCGTCGGCGAGTTCGGCGAGCCGGGCGGCGTCGGTGGCGACCTGCTGCTCGAACCACTGCCCCAGGCACCGGTCGGTGCGCTCGTGGGTCTCCAGCGCCCAGGCGGCGGGCTCCTGGTCGAGTCGGTCCAGCTGGTCGGCGACGGTACGGGCGTGGGCCAGGCCGAGCGAGACGCCGCGGCCGAAGGTGGGGTTGGTCTGGACGCAGGCGTCGCCCACCAGGGCGAAGCCGGTGACCAGCGGGGCGCCGTCCGCCTCCAGTGACCGGTGGCGGTTCTCCAGCCCGGCCATCGGCATCGGGTCGCCGACCGGGGCAGCCCCGTCCAGCCACGCGCGGACCGGGGCCACGCTGGCCAGGAAGCGAAGGTAGACCGTGCGGTCCAGCAGCCTCGTCCGGGCGGGGTCGTGGGAGGCCACGGTGGTGGAGAGGTGGAAGCGGCCGTTGTCGCCCGGGAAGGCCAGCACGGTGGCGAAGTCGAGTTCGTGGACCACCGGGGCCCGCAGGGACGGGAAGCGTCGGCCCTCGCCCAGTGCGAACTCCTGGGCGACGTAGGAGAATCCGCACGCCTGGGCCGTCTCCCGGGGTGCGGTGCCGCCGATCGCGGTCAGCCATGCGGCGGCGGTGGATCTGCGGCCGGTGGCGTCCAGCACGACGTCGGCGGTCACCTCCCCGGTCTCCGCGAGGCGGACCCCGTACACCCGGGGGACACCGTCGGGCGCCCCGGCCGAGAGCAGGCCGGTCACCTTGTCGTGCAGCAGCGTGACCGCCGGATCGGCGGTGACCCGGCGCCGTAGCGCGGCCTCGAAGACCAGTCGGCGGCTCAGCAGGCCGAGTTCACCGTCGCCCGTCTCCAGGGTCACGGGCACCGCGCCCCGGCCGGTCAGGTCGGCCAGCACCTCGGGGCACTCCTGGCGGAGCACGCCGATGCCGAGGCCGAGCAGGGCGTGCCCCTGGCGCGCGTGCGGCACCCCGCGCCGCTCCCAGTCGGCCACCTCGGTGTGGGCGTCGCCCTCCGGGGGCGGGCCGTCCCGTTCGGCGAGCACCACCCGGTGTCCGCGGCGGGCGGCGAAGGCGGCCAGCCCGAGACCGGCCACCCCGGCGCCCAGCACGACGATGTCCGCCATGGTCAGCCACGCCTCATCAGCGCCGTGAAGCGGCGCGTGGCCACGACGGTGCACACGGTGGTGATGCCGATCGTCCAGGCCGCGGTGCCGAGCACCGGCGCTGTCAGCGCCCCCTGCGAGGAGAGCCCGGTCAGTGCGTCGGCGGCCAGCGAGACCGGGTTGACGCTCACCGCCGGACGGATCCACTCCGGGAATGCCTCCAGCGGGACATAGCCGGTGGACATCAACGTCAGGACCAGTGTGGGCATCTGCACGTAGCGCACGATGATGCCGGGGTGCTGGGCGACGAGCGCGACGGCGACCGCAAGCGCGCTGCACATCATCCCGAAGAGGGCCACGATCCCGAAGAAGCCGAGGACGGCCGGCAGCCCCTGGGAGAACCGGAAGCCGACGGTGTGGGCGACCAGGGTGACCAGGACGGCCACCCCCATGATCCGTACGAAGTCGCCGCCGATCCGCCCGAAGACGTACGCCCGCATGTCCAGCGGCATCGCGCGCAGCCGGTCGAAGACCCCGCTGCGGATGTCGCTCCACAGGGCGATCGCGGTGGTGAGGATCGAGGAGAACGCCGTGGTGAGGACGATCAGCGGGGCCAGCCGCCGTACGTAGTCGACGTCCTGGGTGTCGCGGACCAGCACGCTGAAGGCGGCCAGCAGCATGAACAGTTGGAGCAGCGGGAAGGCGACGGTGACGATGAGCATCATCCGGTTGCGGACGAACTGCCGGATCACCCGGCCGCCGATGATCACGGAGGCGCCGAGCAGCGTGGTCGGTTCGGGCGAGGGGGGCGGCGCCACCGTCGGTGCCGTCGGTCCGGGCGTCTGCACGGTCATCGGATGGCCACCTTCCGGAACGCGGCGGTCGTGGTCCATGAGAAGAGGGCGATGAGCCCCACCAGCCAGGCCAGGCCGGGCAGCGTCGCACTCCAGGTCAGCTCGGCGGTGGAGAGGGCGCGCAGGGTGTCGATCACCCCGGAGACCGGCGAGGCGGCGACGATCGGCTGGAGCCAGCCGGGGAAGAGGCCGGCCTCGACGAAGCCGGTGGAGAGCACGAGCAGCGGCAGGTACGGAAGGTGGAGCACCGCGCTGAGCGCCTCGGCGTTGCCGATGCGCAGGGCGATGGTGGCGGTGGCCAGCGACAGGGCCACCGCGAAGGCCACGGCGACCACCACGAAGCCGAGGGCGGCGAGTGCACCTCGGTCGAAGCGGAAGCCCGCCAGGTGCCCGGTGAGGGTGATCACGACCGTGCAGAGCAGGCCCTGCAACGCCACCACGGTCAGGTGCGCCAGGCTCATCGCCCGCATGTCGACCGGGCTGGTCAGCAGCCGGGCGAAGACGCCGCTGGTGCGGTCGGCGGAGAGCTCGGTGGCGCTCCCGATGGCCACGAACATCAGCGCCTGCACCAGGACGGTGGCGGTCACGAAGCGGCCGAAGCCGATGCCCCGCTCGTCCAGCATCCCGGCGAAGGTGCAGTAGAAGATGGCGTAGAAGAGCAGTGGCTGCACCACGGTGGCGACCAGGCCGCCGCGTGAGAAGGAGCGGGCGCGCACCCGGTCGAAGAGCACCTCGAAGTCGTGGCGCCAGCCGGGCGGTTGGCCCGGGGCCGGCTGGGTGCCGGGCCGGGTGGCGAGGTCGGGGGCGGCGCTCATCGGGTGGCCTCCTTCTCCAGCGGCTCGGTGAGCGCGAAGAAGACCTCGTCCAGCGTCGGCCTGGTCACCTCGATGTCGGCGATCCGCAGCCCGGTCCGGTCCACCCGGCCGATCACCGTCCCGAGGTCCTCCGGCTGCGACATGGGGACGGTGACCTTGTCGCCCTCGGCGGCGACGCCCGGCAGGTCGCTGAGGGCCAGCCGCACCGCCTCGGTGTCGGCGCCGCTGGTCATGGTGAGCCGGCACATGACGCCGCCCACCTCGCGCTTGAGCTCGTCCGACGAGCCGTCCGCCAGCACCCGGCCCTTGTCGATGACGACGATGCGGTCGGCGAGCTGGTCGGCCTCCTCCAGGTACTGCGTGGTGAGCAGGACGGCCACGCCGCGAGCCGCCTCGTCCCGGACCATGTCCCACAGGAGCTTGCGGCTGCGCGGGTCCAGGCCCGTGGTCGGTTCGTCGAGTACGAGCACGGGCCGGGGGACGACCAGGCTGACGGCGAGGTCGAGGCGGCGGCGCATACCGCCGGAGAGGTAGCCCACCGGGGCGCGGGCCGCCTCGCTCAGCTCGAACCGCTCCAGCATCTCCCCCGCCCGCCGCTGGGCCTCGCCCCGGCCCAGCCCCAGCAGCCGGCCGAAGAAGACCAGGTTCTCGTGCGGGCTGATCTGCTCGTCGAGGGCGGCGAACTGACCGGTGACGGCGATGTTGGCGCGGACCAGGGACGGGTCGGTCCCGGGGTCGTGGCCGAGGACGCGGACGGTGCCGCCGTCGGGCCGCAGCAACGTGGTGAGGCAGTTGATCAGGGTGGTCTTGCCCGCGCCGTTGGGGCCGAGCAGGCCCACCACGGTTCCGGCCGGTATGCGCAGCGAGACGCGGTCGAGTGCGGTGTGTTCACCGAATCGCTTGGTGAGGTCCGTCAGGGCGATCGCCTCGGTCATCGTGGCTCCTTCGTCACGTCGTGCTCGGGTGGGTGGTGGCGATCACGACGGGGTCCTGACCTCCACCTGGCTCAGGACGTAGGCGAGTACCTGTTCCGTGGTCTGGATGGAGCGGCCGGTCTTCTCGTCGATCGGCGGGAGGTCGAAGTCGTCCTCGATCGCGAACGCCATCTCCAGCAGGGCGAGGGAGTGGAAGCCGAGGTCCTCGACCAGGCGCATGTCTCTTCCCGCGTCGAACCGCTCCCGTTCGGGGGCGAGTTGCTCGATGATCGCGAGCACGGTCTCGCGCACCTCTTCACTGGAGTAGGACATGGGTTCTCCTGTTCTTCGGCCGGTCAGGCAGGTGTGTCGGTGGCGGTGGGCACCGCGTCGAAGGCGTGTTCCTGGCTGAGGCGCTGCCACAGCTGCCGGCGGCGGCTCTTGCCGCTGCTGGTGCGCGGGATCGCGCCGCGCGGCACCTGGGCGACATGTCTGCGGGTGCCGGGGCAGGCGGCGGCGAGCACGTCCCCGGCGACCCCGGCGGCACGGGAGTCGAGATCCTCGAGGACCGCCACCGCGTGCGGCCGGCCGCCGGCCTCGCCCAGGACGACGCAGACCCTGCTGAGGTTGAGCCCGGCCTGCCCGAGCATCAACTCGACGTCCTCGGCGAAGAGCGGACGGGCGTTGACCTTGACGCTGTCGCCGAGCCGGCCCAGGACGTAGAACTCGCCGTCCAGCTCGAAGGCGACGTCCCGGGTGAGGAGCCGGCCGTCCTCGAACGCGGTGCCCGAGCCGGGGGGCGATGCGAGGTAGCCGTCGGCCAGCGAGGTTCCGGTGACGACCAGTTCGCCGACGTGGCCTTCGGGCAGCGCCCGCCCGTCGTCGCCGGCCACCTGCACCGTCAGGCCCTCCAGCGCCTCCCCGCAGCCGATCACCTGGACGGTGTCGTGGGTACGGTCGTGCTCCGGGGCGTCGGCCAGGAGGCGGACCCGGGCCCCCACCCGCAGGTCGTCGCGGTGCACCCGGACCACGCGCGGGGTCCGGTCGACCGGCACGCCGGTGACGGCGAGGGTGCTCTCGGCCAGCCCGTAGGCCGGGGTGAGGGCCGCCGGGGCCAGCCCGTGAGGCCGCATCAGTTCGGTGAAGCGGCCAACGAGTGCGGGGTCGACGCGTTCGGCCGCGACGATCACGGCCCGGGTACGGGAGAGGTCGGCGCCTTCGAGGTCGGCGGGGCCGATCCGGTCCACGATGCGCTGGAGGCCGAAGGCCGGGGTGGCGGTGATCGTGGCCGGCTGGGCGACCCGTGCGGCGTCGAAGCGCGTGAGGTACGCCAGCGGGTGGCGCAGGAAGGTCTCGGGCCTGCACACGGCGAGCCGGTTGTTGCCCGAGACCGGCACCACCAGGCAGCCGATGAGTCCCATGTCGTGGTGCATCGGCAGCCAGGAACACCAGGAGTCGTCGGGTCCGGCCTTCTCCCAGGCGCGGATCGCGGCGGTGTTCGCGTCGAGTGCAGCGTGGCCGACCTGCACCCCGCGCGGCCGTCCGGAGCTGCCCGAGGTGAACTGGACGAGCGCGCGGTCGTCCGGGGTGCGGCGGCCCGGGCCGGCGGCGGCGAGCTGTTCCAGGAGCAGTACGCGGGTACGCAGCCCGGCCTCGGCGAGGACCTCCACCAGGTGGTCGTGGTGGACGGCCTCGACGACCACGGTGTCGGCGGCGACGGCGGTGACGACGGTGCGGATGTGCTCGCGGCCCGCCTCGCCGGAGACCCGGGTGGGCGGTGCCAGGACGCTCACCACGCATCCGGCGGCCTGCACACCGTAGAAGGCGGCGATCAGTCCGGGGCCGGTGGAGCAGAGCAGCGGTACGACCGCCCCACGGGGCACGCCCTCCTCGATCAGCCCGCCCGAGATCCGGACCGCCGTGGCGGCGATCTCGGAGTAGGGCCGGTAGACGCTGGACGCCTCGTCGAACATCTCCACCCCGGTGTCGTCGCGGGGCGCGTCGAGCCAGCTCAGCGTGTGGGGTCGGCTCATCTACCACTCCTTAGCGGGGCGCCGGGGGCCGGAATCTCCCCGGCGACGCTGGTGACACTAGGAGCGATCGCCGAGGCGGCCGTCGTCTCTTTCACGGCTCTGTCCGTCTTCGGCCGGATCGCCGGGCGGCCCGGAACACTGGCGCCCATGGATGAGTTCACGCCGTGGAGCGACGAGGACGCCGCCCGCTACCGGGCCGCCGGGATCTGGCGGGGGGTACCGCTGGGCGACGCGCTGACCGCCGTGGCCGGGACCGCCCCCGACCGGACGGCCGCCGTGGACCGCCGACGCCGTATCACCCACGGCGAGGTACGCGCCGAGGCGGACGAGATCGCGCGCGGGCTGCTGGCCGAGGGGGTGAGCCCCGGGGACCGGGTCGTGGTCCAGCTGCCGAACGTGATCGAGTTCCTCACCGTCACGGTGGGGATGTTCCGGGCGGGCATCATCCCGGTGCTCGCGCTGCCGGGGCACCGGGACAGCGAGGTCCGGCACCTGATCGCGGCCTCCGACGCGGTCGGCTATGTCACCGCCGACCGCTTCCTGGGCTTCGACTACCGCACCCTCGCCCGCCGGGCGTCCGCGCTGCCGGGGGTACGCACCGTGATCGTGGCGGGCGACGGCGGGGAGCTGCCGTCGCTGGACCGGGTACGGGCCCGGGGCGCCGGGGCCGGGCCGCTGCCGGAGGTCGATCCGTCGGGCGTCGCGTTCCTGCTGCTCAGCGGTGGGAGCACCGGGAAGCCGAAGCTGATCCCCCGGACGCACGACGACTACCTCTTCAACATCGCCGCCTGTGCGGAGGCCCTGGGGTTCGGCGCCGACAGCGTCTACCTGGCCGCGAACCCGGCGGCGCACAACGCGGCCCTGGGGTGCCCTGGCGTGCTCGGCGCGCTGCTGGTGGGCGGCAAGGCCGTCCTGGCCGCGAGCCCCTCCCCCGACGAGGTGTTCCCGCTGGTGGAGAAGGAGGGGGTCACCCACACCACCGTGGTGCCCGCCCTCGCGGCGCTGTGGTCGCGGGCCGCCGCGGCCCGGCCCGTCGACATGAAGGGGGTCGTCCTCCAGGTCGGCAGCTCCAAGTTCGACCAGCAGGCGGCGGGCCGCACGCAGTCCGCGCTCAACTGCCGGATCACCAACTGGTTCGGCATCGGCGAGGGGCTGCTCACCTACACCCGCCTCGACGACCCGGAGGAGGTGGTGCACGGCACCGAGGGCAGGCCGCTCTCCGGTCTCGACGAACTCCGCCTGGTCGACGAGGAGTTGCGCGAGGTTCCGGCGGGCGCGGTGGGCGAGCTGGTGACGCGCGGCCCGTACACCATCAACGGCTACTGGAACGCGCCCGCGGCGAACGGCACCTCGTTCACCCCCGACGGCTTCTTCCGCACCGGCGACCTGGCCCGGCTCACACCCGAGGGCAACCTGGTGATCGTCGGCCGCGCCAAGGATGTCATCAACCGGGGCGGGGAGAAGGTGTCGGCCGACGAGATCGAGGGGCATCTGCGGAGCCACGAGGCCATCGACGACGCCGCCGTGGTCGCCCGGCCGGACGCGGAACTCGGCGAGGCCGTCCTGGCGTTCGTGGTCCCCGGCCGCCAGGCGGAGCGGGCGCCCACGCTGGTGGAGATCAAGCGGTATCTGGCCGGCCAGGGGTTGGCCGCGTTCAAGCTGCCCGACGAGGTCCGGGAGCTGCCGGTGCTGCCCCGGACCCCCGTGGGCAAGATCGACAAGGTGGCGCTGCGGGCGACGGTGGCCTCCGGTTGATCCGTATGCTGCTGCCGGCGTACGCGGTGGCCCGGGAGACCATAGGTGAGCTGACCGGCCCGGAGCTCTTCGGGGCCGAACGGCGGCAGGCGGCCAGTGCGTTGCCGCTGCGGCTGGCCGAGTACGGAACCGTCCGGCGGCTGGCCCGTGGCTGCCTGGCAGAACTGGGCCACCCGCCCGTGCCACTGCTGCGCGGTGCCGACGGGGCGCCCCGGTGGCCCGCCGGGACGGTCGGCTCCCTGACGCACTGCCGGGGCTACCGGGCGGCGGCGGTGGCCCGGACCCGTGACGCCGACGGGCTGGGCATCGACGCCGAACCGCGCGCCCCGCTGCCGCCCCGGGTGCTGGACCAGGTGGCCTCGGCGGCCGAGCGGGCCCACCTGGCCGAGCTGGCTGCGGGCGGTTCGGATGTGCCGTGGTGCCGGCTGCTCTTCAGCGCCAAGGAGGCGTACTACAAGGTCTGGTATCCGGCGATGCGGTGCTGGCTGGGCTTCGACGACGCCGAGGTCGTCCTCGCCCACGGCCGCCACTCCGGCGGTTTCGTGGTGCGGCCGGTCCCGGGCGGCGCCCGCCGGGTCCGCCGGGACGACGCCGCGTTCGACCCCGCCGCCACCGGCTTTCCGGCCCTGCGGGGGCGCTGGGCCGCCGGAACCGGCACCGTGGTCACCGCGATCGCCGCACCGGCCGGTTCGCTCCCCCGCCCGGGTCAGGCGGGGCGCACCGCCACCGGCAGGCCGCGGTGGGCCCAGTAGGGGAAGCGGAAGCCGCCCTCGCTGGGCTCCCAGACGCCCTCACCGGCCGACTCGATGTCCGCGAAGCGGGCGACCAGCCGCTCGAAGACCACCGCCCCCTCGACCCGGGCGAGCGCCGCGCCCAGGCAGTGGTGGATACCGCCGCCGAAGCTGAGGTGCGGGTTGGGCGACCGGGTCAGGTCGGCCCGCGCCGGATCGGGGAACACCCGCTCGTCATGGTTGGCGGAGGCGAGGAGCAGCACCACCACCCGTCCCTTGCGGATCGTCAGGCCGGCGATCTCGATCGGTTCGGTGGCCAGCCGGGTGGTGGCGTGGATGGGCGCGTCGTAGCGCATGAACTCCTCCAGCGCGCTGGGGACGATGCCCGGGTCGGCCCGCAACTGCCGCTGGGTGTGGGGCTGGTGGACGAAGAGGTCGCCGCCGGTGGCGATCGCGTTGGTGGTCGTCTCGAACCCCGCGTAGTAGACGAACAGCGCGTTGTCGATGATCTCCTCGTCGGTCAGCGGCTCCTCGCCGTCCTTGACCGCGGTGAGCATCCGCGACAGCAGGTCATCGCCCGGCCGGCGCCTGCGCTCGCGGACCAGCCCGGCCATGTACTCCCGCAACTCGACCACGGCCCCGTGCGCCTCGCGCCGCTTGTCCTCCGAGATGAAGACCGCGAACGCCTGGGCGAGCGAGGTGGACAGGCGGGCGATGTCGTCACGGTCGGCGCGCGGGATGTCCAGCAGCTCGCTCATCACCATCATCGGTACGGGCACGGCCAGATCGCGTACGAGGTCGAAGCGGCGCTCCTCGGCGAACCGGTCCAGCAGCCCGTCGACGAGGAGCGCGATGGGCTCGCGCAGGCCGCGGATCATCGCCGGGCTGAGCGACTTGGTGAGCAGCCGGCGCAGCCGGGTGTGGTCGGGCCGGTCGCGGTCGACGACGATGCGCCGCAGATAGTCGTTGGCCGGTCCTTCGCCCACCGAGACCGCCTGGTACTCCTCGGGGAACTCCCGGCCCAGCCGGGGGTCGCGCAGCAGCGCGGAGACCTCCTCGTGGCGGGGGAAGACCCACTGCCCCGGTCCGCCCCGGCAGACCGGGCCGTAGGCGCGGAGGCGGCGGTAGACCGGATAGGGGTCACGCACCGCCCGCGCGTCGTCCAGCAGGAAGCGCGGCATGTTCAGCACCGTGTTCATCGCTGCGTCACCTCCCGGCACCCGCGGGTGCACGGCCGTGGTCCGGTGTTCCCCTGGCGCGCCCAGTCTGCGAGCCCGCCTGGGGGCGGCGGGCCGGGGTGAAGGACTGGCGACAGGTTCCCCGGCCGCCGTCCCGGAGCTGCCAGGCTCAGGGGAGGCCACCCGCGAGCCACCGGAGGTGCCGGCCGTATGCGAGAGCTGCCCGCCAAGTTCGACTCCCGTGATCCCGCCGTGGTCGCGGACCCCTACCGGGTGTACGCCGGCCTCCGTGCGGCGGGCCGGCTGGCCCGGGGCGCCGCGGGCCAGTGGGTGGTCTCGCACCACCAGGACGTGAGCCTGCTGCTGAAGGACCGCCGGCTGGGGCACGAGTACCCGCCGGAGTACCACGAGTTCTCCACGGGGGCGGGGCCCGCCAACGACTTCCTGAAGCGGATCGTGCTGGACCAGGACGCGCCCGAGCACACGTTTCTGCGCGGGATCATGCAGCGTTCGTTCAGCCCGAGGCTGATGCGGCGGCTGGAGGACTATGTCGCGGCCCAGGTGGACCGGCTGATGGCCGAGGCCCGGGAACGCGCCGGATCCGACGGTGCCCTCGATGTGGTGACCGACCTGGCCTTCCCGTTGCCGGTCACCGTGGTCTGCGAACTGATCGGCATCCCCGACGTGGACCGGGCGGCGGTGCGGCCGCACGCCGTGGAGCTGGCCAAGGCGTTCGCGCTCTACGTCCCGCCCGAGGAGCGGGCATCGGCGCACGAGGCGGTCACCTGGCTGCGCTCCTACGTCTCGGCGCTGGTCGACGAACGGGCGCTGCGGCCCGCCGACGACCTGGTGAGCAATCTGCTGGCCGCCCGGCGGACACATCCCGGGTTCGACCGGGAGACCCTGGTGGACAACGTGGTCTTCCTCTTCTTCGCCGGGTTCGAGACCACCACCAACCTGATCTCCACGATCTGGTCGGCGCTGCTCCGACACCCGGAGCAGCTGGCCCTGTTGCGTGGCCGCCCGGAGCTGGCGCCCACGGCGGTGGAGGAGTTCCTGCGCTACGACGCCCCGATCCAGGCCACCGCCCGCTATGTCAGGGAGCCGGTGGAGATCGACGGCCGGACCGTGCGCCCGGGCCGCATCCTGGTGCTGCTCCTCGGCTCCGCCAACCACGATCCGGCCCGGTTCGCCGCCCCCGGGCGGCTGGACATCACCCGCGACCCCAACCCGCACGTCAGCTTCGGCGGCGGGGTGCACCACTGCCTGGGCGCGGCACTGGCCCAGGTGGAGGGGCGCGCGGTGCTGCGCTGGCTGGCGGACGCACCGGTCGTGCCCGCCGTGGCGGGCGAGATCGAGAGACGCCCGAGCGTCACCTTCCGCGCCTACCGCTCCATCCCGGTCAGGCTGGACCCCGCGCCGGTGGCGCGGTGAGGCTCAACGCCTCGGTGGTCAGGGTCCTGCTCTGCTCCAGCAGGCCGGTCCGGCGGCAGGCGGCGGCGAGGCCGAGCAGCGCCGTCCGGAACGACTCGGACGCCTCCGGCCTGCGGGAGCCGTACTCCGTACCGTCGGCAGTGCTGTCGAAGGCCTGACAGCCCTCCGGCGACAGGACGTACCGCAGATTGTGTGCGAGCTGCGCGCCGGGCACGAAGAACCCCTCGTGCCGCGCGGTGCGGAGCGCGGCCAGCATGGCGGGCGACTCCCGCTCGCAGATCTCCGTCGCCTCCTTCCGGCTGCTGATCTCCGGGAGGTACGGGACGGGGCCGGGCCCGGCGTCGGCGGCGCCGCCCTCCCGGCCGAGGAGGGTGCAGCTGCGCCTGCTGACCGCCAGGTGGTAGTCCAGCAGCCGGCGGAGCGCGGAGCGCCGCTTCTCGGTGCGCAGGAACCCCTCGATCTCCCCCATGGCCGCCGTGACACCGGCCACGAGGCCGTGGAGGGAGTAGCGGCCGATCCGGGGCTGCTCCAGGAGGTTCACATCGAGGAGGCTCTCCAGCAGCAGTTCGGCCTGGGGCGGACTGGTGTCCAGCAGGGCGGCCGCCTCATGGGCGTCCATGCTCGCGTCGGGCAGCAGCGTCAGCACGCACAGGGCGTTGCGCTGGGCGGGGGTCAGGGCGCCGAAGGAGAGCTGGAGCACCGACTGCACGCTGCGGTCGCCCGCCTGGAGTTCGCCGGGGCGCCGGTGCACGTCGTCCAGGCGCTCCACCAGGTGGGACAGCGTCCAGGTGGGGCGGGAGCGCAGCTTGGCGGCGGCCAGCCGCAGCGCCAGGGGGAGGCCGCCGCAGTGGGCGATGAGCCGTTCGGTCGCCTCCGGCTCCAGCCCCTCCCCCAGCAGCCTCTCGATGAGCTTGCGGGAGTCGGCCGTGCTCATCCGGGAGACCGGGCAGGGCTCGGTGCCGTCCAGGCCGTAGAGGCGCCGGCGGCTGGTGATCAGGGCCAGGGAGCCGGTGCCGGGCGGCAGCAGCGGCACGATCTGTGCCTCGCTGGCGGCGTTGTCGAGGAGCAGCAGCACCTTGGACTCGGCCAGCAGGGCGCGCCACATGGCCACCTGGCTGTCCAGATCGGCCGGGATGCGCGCCGCCTCGGTCCCCAGCGAGCGGAGCAGCACCTGAAGCACCTCGGCCGGCTCACGGGGCCCCTCGCAAGGGCTGAACCCGTGCAGGTCGACGTAGAACTGGCCGTCCGGGTACTCCTCCGCCAGCCGGTGGGCCGCGTACAGGGCGAGGGCCGTCTTGCCGATGCCGCCCATGCCGTCGACGCAGATGAGCAGGGGCCCGGAACCCCGCGAGCCCGCCCGGGCCGTCCGCAGCAGGGAGTCCGCCTCCTCCTGGCGGCCGACGAAGTCGGTCAGCCCGTGGGGCAGGGTGCAGGTGGCCCGGATGTGCGCCTTCTGGCAGGGCGGTGCCCCGTACCGTCCGTCCACCTCGTGCTGCACCGCCGTGGTGTCCCGCCCGTCCTGCCGGAGCGGTCTGCCGGACCACAGATAGGCGGAGGCATCCCCGCGCAGCACCGCTTCGTGCACCTGGGCCAGGGAGTGGTCGGGGTCGATGCCCAGCTCGTCGCGGAGGAGGGTGCGGATCTCGGCGTACTCGGCGAGCGCGTCGGCCTGTCTGCCCGAGAGGGAGAGCGCGAGCATGAGCAGCGCGCGTAGATCCTCGGCAAGCGGGTGCTGCGCCACCAGATCCCGGAGGTCTCCTATGGCCGGGGCCGGTGGCGACGAGCGCAGCCGCAGGGTGATCAATTCCTTCTGCACCGCGAGCCGTCGTTCCTCCACGACCCGGGCGGCGGCGCGGATCAGGCCGTTGTCCAGCTCGTCGCCCTCGACGACGTCCGCGGCGACATGGCCGCGGAAGAGGGCCAGGGCCGTCTGCAACTCCTCGATGAGCAGCGCTTCGCCGGCTCCGCCCTCGGTCAGTCTGCGGACCCGCAGGCGCCGTTGGTTGAACTCCACCAGGTCGGATTCGGCGGCGCCGACGTCCAGCCGGTAGCCCGGGCCGTCGGTGAGGAGGTAGTCACCCGCGCCCGGGATCGCCTGGCGGAGCTGGGCGACCGCCTTGCGCACCTGGTTCGTGGCGGTCGCCGGGCCGGCCGAGCCCCAGACCGCCTTGGCGAGCCGGAGGGCGCTGAGCACCTCGCCGGGGGACAGCATCAGTACGGTGAGCACCCGGCGTGCCACGGTGCTGGGCAGCCGGGTGGGGACGTCCTCGCAGCGCACCGCGACCGGTCCCAGCACCTGGAATCGCAGGCCCCCCTGCCCCGGAGTCATCCGTTCGGCTCGCAGATCACGGGCTCTCCCGCACGCCGCTCGGCGGGAGTGGAGGCGGACGCCGGACATCGGTGGCCGGCCGATGGTCCTGGCCCTTTCCGTAAGCGCGGGTGCGGTCCGGTGAATCCCCCGGCGGACGGCGCGGCGCGCACGGACTTCAGGCTGTCCATCCATTCCCCCTTGGACCCGCATGTCAGGCTGAAGTCAGCCCATGGTGCCGGGTGTTGATCCCGAGTGCACCTTGGATCCTAACGGGCTATTACCCGGCCGGGAGGTGGTCCACCGTACTTATTGCGGATCAAAGCCTCATCGGGTGACGTGAGGCAGAAACGGAATGCGCCTGCGCGCGCCGTACCTGATTGGTTGAAATCGAATTCAGTTTCCCGTTGCCTTACTTCCGGCAGGGGTTCTCGGACCGGCCGACCACTCCCCCGAGGCCACGCCATCGTCTCCGCGTCCGCGGTGACGCCGCCGGGACCGCCTTCGCCCCGGAGGCCAGGCCGGCGAAGGCACCTGGTCCGATGAGGAAGACTGGGCCCATGAGCGACATCGTCTTCACGCGCCTGAGCGGCTGGATACCGAACGTGATCCGCGAGGACGGTGAGCTGAAGCTGACGCTGGGTGCCGGGGCCGACGCCAACCACGACCCCCGCACGTTCACGTTTCCGATCGGGGAGGACCACCTCGCGGTGATCCAGGACGATCTGTCCAGACACCTGCTGCTGTGGAGTGCGGTTCTCCCGCTGTGCGACGCGGCCGGAACCCGGGGCCCGCTCGACGAGGATGCCGCCGTCGCGCTCCTGGACCCGGTCCTCCTCGCCGAAACCGCGGACGTCGACGCGCTCTTCCGCCGCATCCCGTGGGACCGGGGCCGGCTCATCGCCCATGGCGCCGACATCGGTCTGCTGGAGCGCGGCCAGGTCTGCGCGGCCCTGCGCGCGGCGACGGAGACGTCCGACGGGAAACGGGCTCAGGAGTACCACGCGAACCGCCGTCGCGCCGAACGCGGAACCGTACTCGGCCCACTCGACGCCGCACTTCTGCGGTACACGGGCCAGTACGTGCACGGCGCGACCGTTCCCAGGCGGACGCCCGGTGCCGTCGACCCCGCGCTGCTGCCCGAGGTCGTACGAGTCGTCGCCACCGCCGAGCAGGCGTGCGCCGGAATGCGGATCGGCCGCGATCCGCGACGGGGAAAGCGCGCCACGGACAAGCGCGACTGGGAACGGATGGCGGCGGCGGTCGAGGCGGCCGTGCGCCGCGCGTACCCCGGACTTGCCGATGACGCGGTGCGCACCGTGGGCTTCCTGATGTGCTCGGAGGCGGCGGAGCGCTCCAGGAACACCCCCGTGGAGGACGAGGAGGCGGCGGTCGGCGGTGGGGCGGGGAAGACGGCCCTGTCCTTCACCGACGACAAGGGCGTCGAGAAGAAGTGGCTCCAGGGCGGCCCCCGCTCCGCCGCCGCGGAGTTCTGGGAGTTCGTCGGCGATCGCTCCGCCGGGGACAACGAGGTGTTCACCATCGAGGACGAGGAGATGGGCGAAGGGATCCAGCTCCACTTCTACGCGGACTCCGTCGCCCGGGTCACCACGGTGCGCGAGGGCGTAGGCGGGTCGGATCCGGAGTACCGGGTCGAGTACGGCCTCGTCGACGGGATGGGTGGGTACCGGAAGCTGGTGAGCACGTTCGTCCGGGGTGGCTGCGCCGCACTGGGCCCGTACGGCCCCTGGATGCCGGACGTCGCCGAGTTCGAGCGCGCGCGCCGGCGGCGGCGCGGCGCCGAGTAGTCCCGGCGCTCGACGCCCCGGCGAACGGCCTCCGCACCGCCGGGCCACGGTCGCCCTCGCCGGGCGGCGCGTTCAGGCCCCGGCCTGGAGGCGCAGCCCCGCGAGGGTCAGGTCCAGCGCGGCGCGGAACTGCTCGATGTCGTCGTGCCCGTCGAACTCGTCGACGATCTCGTGCACGAAGGGGAACTCGTCGGTGTCGAGTTCCCGCCACTCCGAGGCGAAGCGGCCGAGGAACTCGTCGCGGCCGACGGCGCCGTCGAGAACCTCCGCGGGCGGCTCCTGCCCCAGGTCGACCGCGGAGCCGACGACGACCGTCGTGATCGCCGAGACGGCGTGGAACCGCTGGCGCGCGGTGAGCTTCAGCCGCAGGGTCGGCTGCCCCAGCTTGTCGTACAGGCGCAGGGAGTTGCCCTGTACGTCGGTGTTGCGCATGAAGTAGTTGCCGAGCCAGGGCCGCTCCAGGATCGCGTCGAACAGCGTCAGCGACATCGCGCGCAGGTCGTCGATCGGGTCGTCGCCGGGCTCGATCGCCTCGATGTCGGCGAGAACGCCACCGATCACGTGGTCGGTGGCGCGGTCGAGAAGCTCGTCCTTACTCGCGACGTACCAGTAGATGCTGGCCACGCCGCCGCCGAGGCGCTGGGCGAGAGCCCGGAACGTCAGGGCCGGAGGGCCCGCCTCATCAAGGAGCGCCACCGCCTCGGTGAGCACGGACTCCATCGAGTGCGAGGCCCGGCGGCGGCCGCCCGCAGCGGCGCGGTTCTGGTGGCGCGGCATGACTTCCGCCTCTCGTTTGCATCTCTATCGAACGCTGTTCTATCGTACCTCATGGAACACCGTTCGATAGTCGATCGGCGTTCGATGGAAAGGAGCGCCGCCATGACGACCGCGATGCTGAAACCCCCCGCTTCCCGTACGTACCCCTCCCTGCGCGCCGCGTGGATCCCGATGGCCGCCCTGTGTCTGGCCTTCTTCGTGGAGATGGTCGACAACACCCTGCTGTCGATCGCGCTGCCCACCATCGGACGCGACGTCGGCGGTGGCACCACTGCGCTGCAGTGGGTCACCGGCGCGTACTCACTGACCTTCGGCGGTCTGCTGCTCACCGCCGGCTCCATGGCCGACCGGCTCGGCCGCCGGCGCGTCCTGCTCGTCGGGCTCGCCGTGTTCGGAGCGCTGAGCCTGTGCGTCGTCTGGGTCACCACCGCGGGTGAGCTCATCGCCCTGCGCGCCGCGCTCGGCATAGCCGCCGCGGCGATGGCCCCGATCACCAACTCACTGGTGTTCCGCCTCTTCGACGACAAGGCGCTGCGGATGCGCGCCATGACGGTGATGATCGTCGTGGGCATGTCCGGCTTCATCCTCGGACCGCTGATCGGCGGCTCGGTCCTGGCCCATGTGCGCTGGGAGTGGCTGCTCGTCGTCAACGCCCCGATCGCTCTGATCGCCTGGATCGGGGTCCGCCTCGGCGTCCCGGCCGACCGGCCCGAGGACCTGACCCGCGACCGGCTCGACGTGCCGGGCGCCGCACTGAGCGTCGCCACCATCGGGCTCGCCTGCTACGCGCTGACCAGCGGCGTCGAGAACGGCTGGCTCTCCGCCCTCACCATCGGCTCGGTCGTGGGCGCGGTGCTCTCCGCGACCGCCTTCATCCGGCACGAGCGCCGCAGCTCCTCCCCGATGCTGGACCTCGGCCTCTTCTCCAACGGCACGGTCCGCGGCGCCGCCGTGGCGCAGATCGGTACGTCCATCGCGATGGCCGGTGTGATGTTCGGGCTCATCCTGCACTTCCAGTACGCGTACGGCTGGAGCCCCGTGCGGGCAGGCCTCGCCAACCTGCCGCTGATCGTGACCATGCTGCTCGCGACACCCCTGTCCGAGGGGCTGGCCCGCCGCTACGGCCACCGCGTCGCCTGCCTGGTGGGCGCGGCCTGTCTGGCCGTCTCGCTGGCGGGACTGTCCTGGGGTGTGGAGCACGGTTACCTCGTCATCGCGCTCTGCATGGTGCTCATGACGATCGGGCTGCGGACCGTCATGACGATCTGCGCGGTCGCGCTCGTCGACGCGATGCCGGCCAACCGCACCTCGATGGGCACCGCGCTCAACGACACCGCGCAGGAGGTCGGCACCAGCGTCGGCACCGCCGTGATCGGCACGCTGATCGCCGCCCTGGTCACCACCCAGCTCCCGGCCGGCGTGTGGAGCGGCGACCTCGTCGCCTCCTTCTTCCACGGTGAACGGATCGCCTACGCCGTACTCGCCGTCGCCGTCGGCCTGATCGCGACGGTCGGCGCGCTGAGCCTCACGGACTCCCGCAGTGTGGAGGAGGCGGCGCCCGCGGAGGCCGCCTGACCGCGCCGCGGTCCGCCTCTTGGGCGGTGGCGATCCGTGCGGCGTGCCGGACCGGTCGGCCATCCCCCCTGGCCACCGCGACCGCCCGCCGCTCCGGCTCTACGCAGCGGAGCCGGTTCCAGGGGGTGGTCAGGGCCGGGTCCGAAACCCTGCCGCGCTCGGCCCGGGGCGCCGTTCACCAGCACACACCCCGTCCCGCCCGGGAGGCTCCCGGGCGGGAAGCGGCCGACGGACGCTACGACACCACCTGCCCCTTGCCGAGGGCGATGACGCCGTTGCGCGACACGGTGTAGAGCTCACGGTCCCGTTCCGGGTTGACGCCGATCGTCGCCCTGGGCGGGACATCGACGTTCTTGTCGAGGATCGCGTTGCGCACGACCGCTCCCCTGCCGACGCGCACACCGTGGTGCAGCACGGAGCCCTGGACCACCGCTCCCTGCTCGACGATCACACCGGGCGAGAGGACGGACCCGGTGACCTGGCCACGGATCACGCAGCCCGGGCTGACGATCGACTCGCCCGCGATGCCTCCGGAGACGAACCGGGCCGGGGCCTGGTGGCCCGCATGGGTGTACATGGGCCAGCGATCGTTGTAGAGGCTGAAGAGTGGCTGCTCGGAGATGAGGTCCAGGTGGGCCTCGTAGTAACTGTCCAGAGAGCCCACGTCCCGCCAGTACCCCCGTTCGCGCTGGGTCTCGCCCGGCACGTGGTTGTCGTCGAAGTCGTAGACGTGTGCGACGCCGCGCTCCGTGAGCATGGGCAGGATGGATCCGCCCATGTCGTGGACGGAGCCGTCGTCCTCGGCGTCCTGGTGGAGGGCGTCCACGAGAACCTTCGTGGAGAAGAGGTAGTTGCCCATCGACGCGAAGACCTTGGTCGGGTCCTCGGGCAGGCCGGGCGGGTCGGAGGGCTTCTCCAGGAAGCGTTCCACACGTGAGCCGTCCGAGGCCGGGGTGATGACGCCGAAGGCGGAGGCTTCCGCACGGGGAACCTTGATCCCGGCGACGGTGACGCCGGCACCGCTCTCGATGTGCCGCTCCAGCATCTGGCGCGCGTCCATCCGGTAGACGTGGTCGGCTCCGAACACCGCTATGTAGTCCGGCTGTTCGTCATGGACGAGATTGAGCGACTGCAGGATGGCGTCCGCGCTGCCCAGGTACCAGCGCGGGCCGAGACGCTGCTGGGCCGGAACAGGCGTGACGTAGTTGCCCAGGAGACTGGACATCCGCCAGGTGGTGGTCACATGGCGGTCCAGCGAATGGGACTTGTACTGGGTGAGGACGCAGATCCTCGTGATGTCGGCGTTGACCAGGTTCGACAGCACGAAGTCGACCAGCCGGTAGGTCCCGCCGAAGGTCACCGCGGGCTTCGCCCGGTCGGCCGTCAGCGGCATCAGCCGTTTTCCCTCTCCTCCCGCAAGGACGATCCCGAGCACCGAAGGTCCAGCGCGCATGGCCACTCCCCCTTCCGAAACACCGGACCGTTCCCGGCTACACCTTTTTGACGATCTCCTCGTACACCTCGACAGTCCGCCGGGCGACTCTGTCCCAGCCGAACTCCCGCACGGCACGTTCACGGCCCGCCTCACCCATCCGCTGGGCCGCCGGACGGTCGGCGAGCACCTGGCCGATCGCCTCGGCCAGGTCTGCCTCGAACCGGGCCGGTTCGTCGGCTTCGTACGGTACGAGCAGTCCGGTGCCGCCGTCGGAGACGACCTCGGGGATGCCGCCGACCGCGGAGGCGACCACTGCCGCGCCGCAGGCCATCGCTTCGAGATTGACGATGCCCAGGGGCTCGTACACCGAAGGGCAGACGAACACGGCCGCTCGGCTGAGGAGTTGGATGACATCGGGACGCGGGAGCATGTCCGGGATCCAGTGGACGCCGTCGCGCGAGCGCCTCAGTTCGCCGACGAGCTCGCGGAACTCGGCCTCGATCTCCGGGGTGTCGGGCGCGCCCGCGCAGAGCACCAGCTGGGCGGCGGGATCGAGCCGGTGGGCGGCGCGCAGCAGATGCGGGACACCCTTCTGGCGCGTGATGCGGCCGACGAACAGGACGAAGGGGCGGTCCGGGTCGATACCCAGGCGGCGCAGTACGTCAGCTCCGGGAGCGGGCCGGTACAGGCGGGTGTCGATTCCGTTGTGGACGACCCTGACCCGGTCGGGATCCAGCTGCGGGTAGCAGCCGAGGATGTCGGCACGCATTCCGTGCGAGACGGCGATCACCGCGTCGGCGGATTCCATGGCGGTGCGCTCGGCCCAGCTGGACAACGCGTAGCCCCCGCCGAGCTGTTCGGCCTTCCAGGGCCGCAGGGGCTCCAGCGAATGGGCGGTCACCACGTGCGGAATGCCGTACAGCAGTCCGGCGAGGTGGCCGGCGAGGTTGGCGTACCAGGTGTGCGAATGCACGAGGTCGCGGCCTTCGAGCGCGGCGGCGATGGACAGGTCCACGGAGAAGGCGCGCAGCGCGTCGTTGGCACCGCCCAGCTCCCGGCTGGGCCGGTGCCGGACCACCCCGTCCGAAGCACCCTCGCCCCAGGAGTGGACCTGTAGATCGGTGAGCGTGCGCAACTCCCGTGCCAGGAACTCGACATGTACACCGGCGCCGCCGTAGACGTCCGGCGGGTACTCACGACTCAGCAGTCCCACCCTCACGACTGACCCCCCTCGTGTCATTGATGACTCTCTTCCCTTGATGGCCACTCACATGCCTGTGCGGGGTGCCCGGATGCGCGTACTCCCGTCGTGCGCCGCCCCGCGTGGACCAGTTCTGCCGGGACGCGCACGCGGTGATCGGTGATCCACCACCGGACCGGCTGCCGCCGGCCCGGTGGGCAGCCTGGCCGCAGTCACCCATCCCCGGTCACAGCGATACGGTGAGAGGCCCACTGGAGCCGAACCGGCCGAGTCGGCGCAACGACCTGGGGGGACCGGAGCCGAGGGGACCGGGCGGAATGGATGTCCTGCGGCGCCACGGAACGCGCACCGAACTCGATGTCCTCCTCGGCCTTTCGGACCGGCCCGAGGGCGAGGCGTAGAGCGAGGGCTCCTTCCCGCCGGGCTCCCTCCCGCCGGGCTTCGCCCTGGCCGTGTCAGTCGCGCTGGACCTGGAACTACCCGAGATCCTGGCCCGGATCAGCAAGACAGGGTGCGTCCCCCACGGTTGCCGGACAGCATCGCGTCGAGGGACCTTGAGCCGCTGAGCTGCGCCCCGATGCCCAGGGCGACCTGGCGGCGGCGCGGGACACGCGGCTCCCTCGGCCACGTCCTCAGCTGCGCGAAGCTGACCGGCCTGCCCCCGGCCGACAACGCGAACGAGCACGGCCCTACGGCCTGGAATGTGCTCCCGTCGCTCCTGGCGCCGGTTCCGCCATCACCCGGGTCCCCCGTGCCCCGAGCGATCCGCGGCGCCGCCCACCGGTTGGGGTCCCTGCTCAGCCCCGGTACGTCTCCAGCAGCCGCAGCCACACCTCGCTGATCGTCGGGTACGCCGGAACCGCGTGCCACAGCCGGTCGACGGGGACCTCGCCCGCGACCGCCACGGTCGCGGAGTGCAGGAGCTCCCCGATGCCGGGGCCGACGAACGTCACGCCGAGCAGGACCTCGCGGTCCAGGTCCACGATCATCCGGGCGCGGCCCTTGTAGCCGTCGGCGTAGAGGCCGGAGCCGGCGACCGAGGCGAGGTCGTAGTCGACCGCGCGAACGCGGTGGCCCGCCTGTTCGGCCTCGGCGAGGGTGAGGCCGACGGAGGCGGCCTCGGGGTCGGTGAAGACGACCTGGGGGACGGCCCCGTGGTCGGCGGTGGCCGCGTGGGGCCCCCAGGGAGACGTGTCCAGGGGTGCGTCCTGCCGGGCGCGGGTGGCGATCGCGGCGCCCGCGATACGGGCCTGGTACTTGCCCTGGTGGGTGAGGAGGGCGCGGTGGTTGACGTCCCCGACCCCGTACAGCCAGTCGGTCCCCTCGACACGGCAGGTGTCGTCCACGGTGAGCCAGGAGCCGGGCTCCAGGCCGACCGTCTCCAGGCCGAGGTCGTCGGTGCGGGGCGCCCGGCCGGTGGCGAAGAGGATCTCGTCGGCCTCGATCCGGCCGCCGTCGTCCAGGACGGCCGTGACCGGGCCGTCGGGCATGGGGCGTTCGAGGGCGGTGACGGAGACGCCGGTACGGATCTTGGCTCCGGCCTCCTCCAGCGCCTCTGCCACCAGCTCGCCCGCGAAGGGCTCCATCTTCGGGAGCAGGCCCTTGCCCCGGATCAGCAGCGTCACCTCGGCGCCCAGCGCCTGCCAGACGGTCGCCATCTCCACGCCGACCACACCCCCGCCGACCACCACGAGCCGGCCCGGCACCTCCTTGGCGCTGGTGGCCTCGCGGCTGGTCCAGGGTCGGGCCTCGGCGATACCGGGCAGGTCGGGGACGACGGCCCTGGTGCCGGTGCACACGGCGACGGCGTGCCGGGCGGTGAGCCGGTGCTCGGCCCCGTCGGGGGCGGTGACGGTGACCTCGCGGGGGCCGGCGAGGCGCCCCGTACCCCGGTAGACATCGGCTCCGACACCCTCCAGCCAGCCGACCTGCCCCTCGTCCTTCCAGTGGCTCGTCTGCTCGTCCCGCTGGGCGAGGACCGCCGCCACGTCGAGGGGGCCCTGCACCGCCGCGCTCAGGCCCGGGACGCGGCGGGCGTCGGCTCGGGCGACCACCGGGCGCAGCAGGGCCTTGCTCGGCATGCAGGCCCAGTACGAGCACTCGCCCCCGATCAGCTCGGACTCCACCACGGCCGTGCTCAGCCCCGCCGCGCGGGCCCGGTCGGCCACGTTCTCTCCCACCGGACCCGCGCCGATGACCACCACGTCGTACGGGGAAACATCCACTGCATCAGTCATGGAATCCAGTCTCGTCGGGAGTGTGCGCACCGGCCACATGGGCAGGCGGAATAGCGCACGCGCAGTCACCGTTGTCCCGGACACGTCCGAACGGGCACAGGAAGAGGTATCTGGAGTATGAGCACCCTAGAGCTCACCAAGGAAAACTTCGATCAGGTCGTCAGTGACAACGGCTTCGTTCTGATCGACTTCTGGGCTTCCTGGTGCGGCCCCTGCCGACAGTTCGCGCCGGTCTACGACTCGGCGTCCGAGCGCCACCCCGACCTGGTCTTCGCGAAGGTCGACACGGAGGCGCAGCAGGAGCTGGCGGCCGCCTTCGAGATCCGGTCCATCCCGACGCTGATGATCGTCCGCGACAACGTCGCGGTCTTCTCGCAGCCCGGTGCCCTGCCCGAGGCGGCCCTGGAGGACGTCATCGGCCAGGCCCGGAACCTGGACATGGACGAGGTCCGCAAGTCCGTCGAGGAGCAGAAGCGGGCGGCGGAGGCCGGGCAGGGGCAGCCGGAGCCGCAGTAGCCGCCCCACCGGCGCACGGCGCGAGCCGAAGGGCCCTGACCCGAGACCGTGGAAGCGGTGTCGCGGGTCGGGGTCCTTCAGCCATGCCCGATCCTCAGCCGGTCGGGCGCATGCCGTCGGCGACGTGCACCGACATGCCCGGGTCCAGTTCCTCTCCGTCGATCAGTACCGCCTCCACCGTGCGGGTCTCCGGGTCGATGTCCGCCTCCATGCCCTCGCCCGTGTACCGGGGGTAGCCGGAGGCGCCCGTCTCGCCGGTCGCGGTCACGACCGCCGAGCGGATCGGCCGTCCGGGGGCCCCGGTCCGCGTCCTGCTGTGGTCGGGGATCAGGAGGAGCTCGTAACTCTGCGGGTGGCTCATGGACCCGACGCTAGACATCCCCCGTACCGAGCGCATGTCGTCGCGCCGGGGGAGGTCAGCTGGACTCGCGGTGCACGGCGCTGGTGCGCAGCAGGTCGTGGTGGACGGGGGCGGCACCCGGGTGGTGGACGAGCCGGTCGATCGTCTCGGCCAGGGGGTGCGGCATGGCGAGTTCCATCCGGACCGTGGAGAGGCGGGGCCGCAGCAGTCGGCCGAGCAGCAGGTCGTCCGCCCCGACGACCGCCGTGTCGCCGGGTATCGCGATGCCCGCGTCCTGAAGGGCCCGCATCAGCAGCATGGCGTACTCGTCGTTGTACGCGAACACCGCGTCCAGGCCCAGCTCCCGCCAGCCGCGCGCCAGCTCGGCCGCCGACTCCTCCTCGTAGTGGAGCGGAAGGGGGCTGATGTGCGCTCCGGCCGGTTCCGCCGTCTGCCGGGCCCCGGCGAGGCGGGGTTCGGAGAACGGGGTGAGGCCCGCCTCGCGGGGCATGACCACCCCGATGCGGCGGCGGCCCCGGGCCAGCAGATGGCCGACCGCGCTGGCGCCCACCCGTCGCTGGTCCATCACCAGCCCGTGGGCGCCCGCCACCGGCTCCGGGCCCAGGGTGATCACCGCTTTGGCGCCGCTGCGGGTGAGGACGGCCGTGCCGTGCGGGGTGAGGGTGACGCCCGGCGGTACGACGACGGCGACGGGCCGCAGCTCGGCCCAGGCCCTCACCGCCTCGTCGTCCGCGAGGCCGGCGCTGCCGTACTGGACGACGGTGTAGTCCAGTCGGCGCAGCCCTGCCTGTAGCTCCTGGAAGAAGCGCTGGTGGAGCGGGCCCGCCGGTATATGGCCGGAGGGCAGCAGGACCAGGCGGCTGTGTCCGGCGCGCAGGCTGCGGGCGGCCGCGTGCGGGACGTATCCGAGCTGCGTGGCAGCCTCCCTGACCCGGTGCCGGGTGGGTTCGCTGATCCGGACGGCGGCGTTGTTGTTCAGTACGTACGACACGGTGGCCCGGGACACTCCGGCGAGGCGCGCGACATCGGCGCTGGTCGGGACGGAGACTTCGGTGCGCTGCTTGGGTAACTGGCTCATGGCGTGCGGCAGTCTTCCAGATCCGCCGGGCCGGTCCGCGCCCCGGGTACGCCTCGCCGCGGCCCCCGTTCGGCGGACCCGCTCCCGGGATGGCGGCGTGCAGGTCCTACGGTGTTGCGATGACGTTCCACCACAGCGCACAGCGCACCGACTCCCCGCCCGTACCTCCTGGCAGCACCGGTCCGACCGCGACCGTCCAGGCCGATCCGCGAGAGGTCGGCCCGGTCCGCACCTCGTACGCGCCCGACCGCGACGGCGACCCCGATCCGGGCGAGATCGTCTGGACCTGGGTGCCGTTCGAGGAGAACGACGGGCGCGGCAAGGACCGCCCGGTGCTCGTCGTGGCCCGGGAGGCCGGGGGCACGGTGCTCGCCGTCCAGCTCTCCAGCAAGCAGCACGACATGGACCACGAGTGGGTGGCGCTGGGCGCCGGTCCCTGGGACAGCTCGGGACGGCCGTCCTGGGCCGACCTGGACCGGGTGCTGCGGGTCCACGAGGACGGGATGCGGCGTGAGGCGTGCGCGCTGGACCGGGACCGGTTCGATTCGGTCACCGGGCGGCTGCGGGAACGGTACGGCTGGAGCTGACCGCCGCTCGCCGGTGGCGGGCGTACGGCGCATGCTGGTTCCGGAGCGGTGCGGCGGCGACCGCTTTTCCGGTGGCTCAGGGGCACTCTTGTGCGATCCCGGGGTACGGGTTTGGGTGGTAGGTACGCAACTGAGAAGGAGGCGCCTCATGTCCTCGGACACACCTGGCGGCCCCGGACCGCGCCCGGACTCCGCCACCCTCGACGAGGGTGCGGCACAGGATTTACTGCGCGGCATATGTTTCAAGACGGGCCCCCCTCGCATCGTGGGGGTGGAACTCGAATGGCTCATCCATGACCAGGAGAATCCCGCCGCCCCGGTCGCCCAGGAGCGGCTGGACGGGGCGGTCGCGGCCCTCCGCGAGCTGCCCCTGAGCGCCGCACTGACGTTCGAGCCGGGTGGGCAGCTGGAGCTCAGCTCCCAGCCGGCCGCCTCCCTGATGGAGTGCGTCGAGACGACCGCGGCGGATCTGGCCGCCGTCCGCGGTTCCCTCGGCCGGTCCGGACTGGCACCGGCCGGGTTCGGTGTGGACCCGTGGCAGACGCCGCACCGCAGGCTGCGCGAGCCGCGGTACGACGCGATGGAGACGGCCCTCGACCGGGCGGGCCCGGCCGGACGGGCGATGATGTGCACCTCCGCCTCCGTGCAGGTCTGCCTGGACGCGGGCGAGGAGGAGCCGGGACCGCTCGGTTACGGGCGGCGCTGGCAGCTCACCCATCTGCTCGGGGCCGTCCTGGTGGCGGCGTTCGCCAATTCGCCGTTCCAGCGGGGCCGCCCGACCGGCTGGAAGTCCACCCGGCAGGCCCTGTGGGCCGATCTCGACCCGGTACGGACGCTGGCCCCGGGCGGCGGGCTGCCGCCGCGTGAGGCATGGGCCGCGCACGTCCTGGACACGACCGTGATGTGCGTCCGTCGCGACGAGGGCCCCTGGGACGTGCCGGAGGGCCTCACCTTCAGGGAGTGGATCCGCACCGGCGCGCCCCGGCCGGCGGTACGGGCCGATCTCGACTACCACATCACCACCCTCTTCCCACCGGTCCGGCCGCGCGGGCACCTCGAACTGCGCATGATCGACGCGCAGAGCGGCGCGGACGGGTGGCTGGTGCCGCTCGCCGTCGCCACCGCCCTGTTCGACGACCCCGAGGCCGCCGAGACCGTGTACCGCACCGTGAAGCCCCTCGCCGAGTCGGCGGGGTCCGACCCCTCGCCGCGCAACCCGCTCTGGACGACGGCCGCCCGTGCGGGCCTGTCCGATCCGGAGCTGCGGGCGGCGGCCACCGTCTGCTTCGACACGGCGCTCACCGCGCTGGGCCGGATGGGGGCGAGCAAGGCCGTGACGGACACCGTGGCGGCCTTCAACGACCGGTACGTGGCCCGGGGCCGATGTCCGGCCGACGACCTGCTCGAACCGGGCGCCCTCGGCCGCCTGAGCCGGCCGACGGATCCCGGCGCCGAGCCGCACACCGGAAGGGTGACCTCAGCATGACCGACGACCGTGCCCCCTCCACCATCACCGCGGACGGCTTCCCGCCGGGCCCCGGGGGCCATGACCCCGAGGCGCTGCGGCAGCGCGCCCTGGACGCGCTGCTGGCCGCCCGAGCCCGGACCGCCACCCTCACCGACAGCGTCGACGACGGTGAACTCACCGCCCAGCACTCCCCCTTGATGTCCCCGCTCGTCTGGGACCTGGCCCACATCGGCAACCAGGAGGAGCAGTGGCTGCTCCGCGCCGTGGGCGGACGGGAGGCGCTGCGCCCGGAGATCGACGGGCTGTACGACGCCTTCGAGCACCCCCGCTCGGCCCGGCCCTCGCTGCCGCTGCTGGCGCCCGCCGAGGCACGCACGTACGCCTCCGATGTACGGGGCAGGGCCCTGGACATCCTGGAGGGCGCCCCGCTGCACGAAGGCGGCCGTCCGCTGGAGCGGGCCGGGTTCGCCTTCGGGATGATCGCCCAGCACGAACAACAGCACGACGAGACCATGCTGATCACCCATCAGTTGCGGAGCGGCCCGGTCGCGCTGACGGCACCGGCGCCGCCCGCACCCACCGACGCCGGCACCCTGCCCGACGAAGTCCTCGTCCCCGGAGGCCCGTTCACCATGGGGACCTCCGCCGAGCCATGGGCCCTGGACAACGAACGGCCCGCGCACCGGCGGGAGGTGGCCGCGTTCCACCTGGACACCGCCCCCGTCACCTGCGGGCCTACCAGCGGTTCATCGAGGACGGCGGGTACACCGACCCCCGCTGGTGGGCGCCCGAGGGCTGGGACATGGTCCGCGAACACGACCTGACCGCACCGCTGTTCTGGCACCGGGACGCCGGCCAGTGGCTGCGCCGGCGGTTCGGGGTGACCGAGCCGGTGCCGGAGGACGAGCCGGTGCTGCACGTCAGCTGGTACGAGGCGGACGCGTACGCCCGCTGGGCGGGGCGGCGGCTGCCCACCGAGGCCGAGTGGGAGAAGGCCGCCCGGCACGACCCCGCCACCGGGCGTTCGCTGCGCTACCCCTGGGGCGACACGGACCCGGCACCCGACCAGGCCAACCTGGGCCAGCGCCATCTGCGTCCGGCGCGGGCCGGTGCGTATCCGGCGGGCCGGGCGCCGTCCGGTGCGGGCCAGCTGATCGGGGATGTGTGGGAGTGGACCTCCAGCGACTTCCTGCCCTACCCGGGGTTCGTGGCCTTCCCCTACCGGGAGTATTCGGACGTGTTCTTCGGCCCGGGCCACAAGGTTCTGCGTGGCGGTTCGTTCGCCGTGGACCAGGTCGCCTGCCGGGGCACGTTCCGCAACTGGGACCTGCCGGTGCGGCGGCAGATCTTCTCCGGGTTCCGCACCGCGAGGGACGCCTGATGTGCCGTCATATCGCCTACGTGGGCGATCCGGTGGCCCTGGGGACCGTGCTCTCCGCGCCGCCGCACTCCCTGGTGCGCCAGTCCTGGGCGCCGCGCCGCCAGCGGTACGGGACGGTCAACGCGGACGGCTTCGGCGTCGGCTGGTACGCGGACGGCGATCCGGTGCCCGGCCGCTACCGGCGCCAGGGGCCGGTCTGGCACGACGAGACCTTCACCGATCTGGCCCGGGTGGTGCGGACCACCGCACTCCTCGGCGCCGTACGGGACGCCACCGAGGCGGGCGCGGACGGGGAGGCCGCGGCCGCTCCGTACGCCGCCGGGCGGCTGCTGTTCAGCCACAACGGCGCGGTGCCGGGCTGGCCGGGCTCCCTCGCGGGTCCCGCCGTCGCCCTGCCCGCGCGCGAGCTGCTCTCCCTGGCCGCCCGCAACGACTCCGCGCTGGTCTGGGCGCTGGTCCTGCACCGCGTCGCGGCGGGGGACGAGCTGGCGACGGCGGTCGCGGAGACCGTCCGGGAGGTCGCCGAGGCCGCCCCCGGCTCCCGCCTCAATCTGCTGGTCACGGACGGCACCGCCATCGTGGCCACCGCCTGGGGCGACTCCCTCTGGCACCTCCACGACCCGGGCCGCTCGGCGGCCGTGGCCTCGGAGCCGTACGACGACGACCCCCGCTGGCGCGAGGTCCCCGACCGCACCCTGCTGGTCGCGACCCCCGCGGAGATCACCCCCACACCGCTCAAGGAGCCCGCCGCGTGAGCCCTTTCCTGCTGACCCGCACCCTGCCGGAGGACGCGACGGACGCGGCGCTGCGCGCCGATGTCCTGAGCGGGCTGACCCGGCACCCGAAGACGCTGCCGCCCAAGTGGTTCTACGACGCGCGCGGCAGCGAGCTGTTCGAGGAGATCACCCGGCTGCCCGAGTACTACCCGACCCGTGCGGAGCGGGAGATCCTGGAGGAGCGTGCCGAGGAGATCGCCGCCGCCTCGGGGGCCCGGACCGTGATCGAGTTGGGCTCGGGCTCCTCGGAGAAGACCCGCCATCTGCTGAACGCCCTGTCGGAGCTGGAGAGTTACGTACCGGTCGACGTGAGCGAGAGCGCGCTGACGGGGGCGGCCGAGGCGCTGCTCACCGAGCACCCCGGGCTCTCGGTGCACGCCCTCATCGCGGACTTCACCGGCGGGCTGGCGCTGCCCGGCACACCGGGACCCCGGCTCGTCGCCTTCCTCGGCGGCACGATCGGCAATCTGCTCCCCGAGGAGCGGGCCGGGTTCCTGCACTCGGTGCGCTCGCTCCTCTCCCCCGGTGACGCGCTGCTGCTGGGCACGGACCTGGTGAAGGACGAGGAGACGCTGGTCGCCGCCTACGACGACGCGTCGGGGGTGACGGCGGCCTTCAACAAGAACGTGCTGAACGTCGTCAACCGGGAGCTGGGCGCGGACTTCCCGCTGGAGGACTTCGAGCATGTCGCCGTGTGGAACCCGGAGCAGCGCTGGATCGAGATGCGGCTGCGCGCCCGGCGTGCGCTGAGCGTGAAGATCCGGGAGCTGGACCTGGTGGTGCCGTTCGAGGCCGGTGAGGAGCTGCGGACGGAGGTGTCGGCGAAGTTCCGCGAGGAGGACGTGCGCGAGGAGCTGGCGGCGGCCGGGCTCCAGCTGGCTCAGTGGTGGACGGATACGGCGGGGCGGTTCGCCCTGTCGCTGGCCACGGCGGTCTGAGCCACCACCGCCACCGCCCGGGGAGCCGTCGTCGTCCGGTCCGTACCGGCGACGGCGGCTTCTGCCGTGCGGGCCAGTGCGCGGCGGCCGGGCTCACCGCTCGCGGGGACTCCGGCGTGCTCGCCCGCCGGGACGGGGGCGAGGACCTCGACCTCGGCGGTGAGTCCGGCCGCCCGCACCACCCGCCACAGGGAGGCGGCGAGCGGGTCGTCCCCGACGAACGCGACCGCTCCGGCGGGACGGTAGGTGATACGGACCGGCCGCACGGAGACCTCCGCGTCGATCGCCGCCTGGAACACGGCCGGCCGGAACACCCCGCCGCTCCCCCGCCCGCACCAGGTGCTGCCCTCGGGGAAGGCCACGACGCGGGAGCCGGAGCGCAGGGCCTCGGCGACCGCGGCCACGGCCCCCGGCAGCGCGCGCAGCCGGTCGCGGTCGATGAAGAGCGTGGAGCCGACCCCGGCGAGCCGTCCCAGCAGCGGCCAGCGCCCGACCTCGCTCTTGGCGAGCATCCGGCCCGGCAGCACGGCGGCCACGAGCGGGATGTCCAGCCAGGAGATGTGGTTGGCGACGACCAGTTCGCCGCCGGGGGCGGAGGCGTACGGGTGCACCCGGACCGCCACCCGTACGCCGAAGGCACGCGGTACGCCCCGCGCCCAGCGCCGTACCAGCCACGTCCGCACAGCCCCCGGGAGCAGCCGCACCGGCAGTGCGCAGGCCACTCCCAGCAGGGTCCACGCGCAGCCGGCCAGGAGCAGCAGGACGGCGGGCAGCCGGGCCCGGACCGCTCCGGTGTGGCGTGCGCAGGTCTGCGGGGTGCAGGGCGCGACAGGGAGCCAGGCGCTCACGTCTCCGGTACCGAGGGTGCTCATGGCTGCGGGACGAGCGAGAGGAAGTGGCGCAGGTAGCGCGGGTCGGTGCGGCGCAGCGAGAGCAGGACGTACAGGTCGGCGACGTTGAACTCGGGGTCGTACGCCGGGGCGCCGCAGACCCAGGCGCCGAGCCGCAGATAGCCGCGGAGCAGAGGCGGCAGGTCGGCCCGGGAGCCGGGGCCCGCGTCGGGGTGGGCGGAGGAGTCCCAGAGGCGGTGCGGGGTGACCCAGTGCTCCTCGGGGCCAGGTGGGCGGTGCGTACGGTGTTCCAGCTGCGGGCGGCGAGGGTGCCGCCGTCGGCCAGGGGCAGGGAGCAGCAGCCGGCCAGCCAGGTGTGGCCCGAGCGCTGCATGTAGCGGGCGAGTCCGGCCCAGACGAGGGCGATGACGGCGCCGTCCCGGTGGGCGGGGTGGACGCAGGAGCGGCCGACCTCGACGAGATCGTCGCGGATGGGCGTGAGGCGGGTGAGGTCGAACTCGCCCTCCGCGTAGAGCCGTCCGGCTATCCGGGCCCGGTCCGGCGGCAGCAGGCGGTAGGTGGCGACGACCTCGTCCGTGGCGGTCTCGCGGACCAGCAGGTGGTCGCAGTAGGCGTCGAACGCGTCGCTGTCGAGACCGGGTTCGGGGCCTTCGAGGCGGGCGCCGAGCTCACCGGCGAAGACCTGGTGGCGCAGGCGCTGGGCAGCGCGGACGTCCTCCTGGCCGGTGGCGAGGCAGACCCGGTAGGCGGCCGGTTCCGGGGAGCGGGGCGCGACGGGGGCCGGGACGGGCGGGGCGGTGGGCAGCACGGTCATGGCAGTCTCCGGGGACGGATCAGCTAGGGCGGCTGCCGGGCTCCGCGGGGTGCGAAGCCCGGCCCCTTACTTCTTCCGTCACCGGCTGGATTCGACGTGTCCGCTGTGGAGCGCGCGGATGTGCGACGGCTGAATCCCCAGGGACTCCGTACGGCCGTCCAGGAGTACCGGCGGGCCGGTCAGCTGCCGGCGAGCATGGCCGTGATGCGCTCCGACGCCTTCTTCGCCTCGGCGGCCGGGTCGGCGCCCGTGAGCACCGCCGTCATGTACGGCTTGATCGGGTTCTCCGCCTCGACCTTGGCCCACTGCGAGGAGTTGGGCGTGGCGCGGCCCTTGCTCGCCCCCTCGGCCATCGCGGCGGTGCCCTCCTCGCCCTCGACGACGTGGGCGAGCTTGGGCTTGTTGGGGACGTAGCTCATGGCGCGGGCCAGCTCGGTCTGCCACTTCTCGCTCGCCAGCGCCTTGACGACGGCGATGCCGGCGCTCGGCTGGTCGGCGTTCTTCGGCACGATGAGGTCGGAGCCGCCGGTGAAGACGGAGCCGGGGGCCTTGGCGGTTTTGCCGGGAATCGGGAAGTAGCCGAGCTTTCCCTTGAGTTCGGGGTTCTGCTGCTCGATGAGCGCGGCGCTTCCGGGGAGCGAGATGATCTGGGCGACGTCACCCTTGGCGAATACGTCGTTCTGCGGCGGCTTCTCCTCGTCGGAGTCCGCCGGCCCCTCGCCGAGCGCCTGGAGTTCCTTGTAGTAGTTCATTCCGGCGAGCGCCTGAGGCGTGTCCAGTGTGCCCCGCCAGTCACCGCCGCCGCCTTCGGCGAGTTCGCCGCCCTCGTCCCAGATGAATCCGGCCAGTACGTACCAGTTCTGGCCGGCCAGGTAAATTCCCTGGTTCCCCTGGGTGTTGAGCTTCTCGGTGTCCTTGATCCATTCGGCTCGCGTCCTGGGGAGGTCGTCCACTCCGGCGGCCTCGAAGATGTCCTTGTTGTAGATCACCACGCGGTTGGCGGCGTACCAGGGGATGCCGTACTGCACGCCGCTGATCTGCCCCGGCTCGGCGAGACCGGGCAGCCAGTCCTCGCTGCCCAGGTCACGCATCGATTCGAGCGTGAGGTCGCGGAGGCCGCCGCTCGCCGCGTACTGCGCGACCTGCGTGTTTCCGACCTCGATCACATCGGGCGCGTCGTCGCTCTCCAGCGCCTCCAGGACCTTGGGGCCGATGCCGCTCCATTCCTGGATCTGGAAGTCCAGCTTGACGGAGGGATTCTCCTCCTCGTACGTGCTGGTGAACTTCTCCAGGAATCCCGCCGAGACGCTGTCCTTCATCAGCCAGACCGTCACCGTGCGGTCCCCGCCACCCGAACCGGAGAAGTAGCCACATCCGCTGAGCGTGACGGACGAAACGAGCGCGACGGCTCCGACGAGTATGCGGTTCTTCACGTAGTCACCTTCTGCGAAACGGCACGACGGAATCGGGACCCGGTGTGGGGGATTGCGGGCGGCGCTCGCACGGGCGTTTGGCTGAATTTTGGTATGGACCAATGAGTAGGTCAAGGCGCACGCTCGTCCCGATTCGCCCCACTCGCCCCCTCGCGCTCCACCCGGGATTGAGGCACGGTGGTCACCAGAGAGGAGACAAACCATGTCCAATCACACCTATCGTGTCACCGAAATCGTAGGAACCTCCGAGGAGGGCATCGACGCGGCGATCCGGAACGGCGTCGCAAGAGCCGCGGAAACGTTGCACAATCTCGACTGGTTCGAGATTAACCAAGTTCGCGGCCATATCGAGGATGGCCGAATCGCGCACTACCAAGTCGGCCTGAAGGTGGGCTTCCGTCTCGACGAAAACGCCTGATCAGCTCCCCTTGTCGCGCTCCTGTCCGTCCTTCAGCGCCTGTGACGGGTCGAACCAGCGGGCCCGCACCACAGGGAATCCGGCCACTTCGGCCGCATCACAGACCAGCTCGTCGTCGACGAGCATCCGCACCTCACGCGACCGGCCCAGCTTCCGGAGGAAGTCCGGCTTCGCCCGGCGGGCCGGCTGGGCCGTTCCGTGTCTGCTCGACGGGCCACAGCGCCCCGCGTCGTGACGGACGCGGGGCGCTGTGGCGCGGGGGCGCCGACCGTCAGGTGCGGTAGGCGTAGTACGCGGCGTTCGGGTAGGACGAGATGATGCTCGTCACCGAACGGCGCAAGGTGTTGGTGGAGTGGTACGTCAGGTACGGCACGCCGTTGGTGCGCGACGTGACGATCATGGTGTGATCCTTGGACCCGTCCTTGTCGAAGTCGACCTGGAGGACGTCGCCGACGTCCATCTGGTAGACGTTGGCCAGGCTGGTGGTGCGCTTGGAGTTCTGCGCGAACCACGACCACTCGTTCACGCCGACGAAGGAGTGCGACTGGATGTCGGCGGTGCCGAACCAGCGCGTGTAGTCGTAGACGTAACCGGGCACGTGCTTCCAGCCGCCCGCCTTGAGGGACTGGCTGACGAAGTTGGTGCAGTCGCCGCCGGCACCGGCCCCGTTGAAGTTGGGGTAGGCGGGGTTGTAGTTCGTCCAGTGCTTCTCCGCGTACGCGGCCATCGCCCGATAGTCGTACTCACCGCCGGTGAGGTTCTTGGGGACGGCCGGCGGGCGCTTCGTGATGGCGGCGCGGGGCGCCGCCGGAGTGGTGGTGGTGGTCTTGACCGCCACGCTCGTGGTCTTCGGCTGGGCGAGCTGGTTGACCGCGAGGTAGCCGTCACCGGTCTCGCGGATCTTCGTGACCTTCCAGGCGCCCTGCGTGTCTGCCGTGAAGGTCAGTTCGTGGTGAGCCTGGAAACCGGTGGTGCCCGGCTCGCCCCCGGTGACCTTCGCATAGGTCAGGGTGGTGTCCTCGGTGACCTTGACGACCGCGGTGCGGCCTCTGACCTGGGTGCGGTCCAGGGTGACCTTGGTGCTGCCGGCGCTGTACTTCTCACCGTTGCGCGCCAGCCGGTTCTTGCGGTCGTCGAGCTGCTTCCGAGCGGCGTTCTCGGTCCGGCCTATGCCGGAGGAGAGCTTCACCTTGCCGGAAAAGCCCTCGGCGATGGCCTTCTTGCCGCCGTGGCGCGGCCGGTCGACCAGCGCGTTGGTGCGGTCGGTGAAGACCGCGTCGGCCAGACTCTGGAAGGCGGCCTTGGTCTCTGCGTCGACCTGGGGCTCGGCCACCGTGGAGGCGCCCGCGTTCCAGTTGGGCAGCAGTGCGACCCCCGCGACGGCCGATGCGGCGGCCGCCGTGAATATCGTTGCCCGGCGTCGCGTGTGCTTCAGTTTTCTTGACTTCACTGGCGTTCTTCCCTCTTTTCCCGGCATGGGGACCGCCGAGTTAAGCGGCATCTTCGCACGCCTTGTGCAGCTGGTGTGAAGGAGGTGGGACGACTGATGCGAGGAGGTTTCCGGACTGTCACCGCAGGGGCGGTTGACGGCCGTTGGCCGGTCACTTCACGACGGTGGACCAGTCCGGGGACTGGGCGGGGTCGAGGCTGCGGAGCCGCTCCAGGGTGGCGGGCTTCTGGACGTCCATCCAGTCGGCGAGCTCCTTGAAGGACACGCACTTGACGTCCTTCTTGGTACACACGTTCTCTATCATGCGATCGACGGCCTTCATGTAGATGCCGCCGTTCCACTCCTCGAAGTGGTTGCCGATGAACAGTGGTGCGCGGCTGCCGTAGTAGACGCGGTTGAACCCGGCCATGTAGGTGTTCAGGGTCTCCTGCTGCCACTGCGGGTGCATGGCCGGGTCACCGTCGGTCTTGCCGTCGGACTGGTTGTAGAGGAAGTTGAAGTCCATGGACAGGCCCTGGTACTTGCCGCCCTCGTACGGGAGCATCTGCAACGGGAAGTCCCATATGCCGTTCTTCTTCTTCGGCCATATCTGGAAGTCTCCGGCCGAGCTCGCGTCGTAGCGCCAGTCGTATTTCTTGGCGGCCTGGAGCAGGTTGGCCTGGCCTTCGAGGCAGGGGGCGCGGCCGCCGGCGACCTCGCGGCGTACGTCGAACGGCAGCGGGTCGAGGTCGGTCCTGCCGGTGTTCGTCTTCCACTTCTCGACGAACCCGTAGAACTGGTCGATCTCGCTCTTCCACTCGGCCACGCTCCAGTCGCCGCCGCCCTTCGGGCCGCAGAAGTGCCCGTTGAAGTGGGTGCCGATCTCGTTGCCGTCCTTCCAGGCCCCGCCCAGCTGCTCCAGGGTGGTGTAGACGTGCTCATCGGTGGGGAAGCTGATGGCCGCGCTACCCCGGGAGTGCTGCGGGGGGTCGTACAGGTCCTTCTTGCCCTTGGGCAGCAGGTAGATCCCGGTGAGGAAGAATGTCATATGGGCGTCGTGCCGGTTGGCCATCTCCCGGTAGTGCGCGAACAGCCCGTCATCGCCCTGGAGGGCGCCGTCCCAGGAGAAGACCACGAACTGCGGCGGCTTCTCGCCGGGCTTGAGGGGCCGGGGCTTGAGCCGCCCCTTCTGCGGGCCGGTGTAGGAGGTTGACCCATCGCCGATCACTTTGACCTTGCCGTCCCAGGCCGGTTCCCCCGAGTCCCCGGACAGCGGTTGGCGCGGCGAGCGGTTCGTCGCGGACGCGGTCGGGGTGGTGTCGTCGTTGCCGGACAGGGTGAAGTAGCCGCCGAGGGTGCAGGCGACGACGAGGAGCGCCGCCACGGCGAGCGTTCTGGGGCGGGCGGGGAGGGGGCGGGGTACAGGGTCTTTGCGGCGTCGGCCCGACGGCTTGTTCATCTGCGGCTCAATCTCTCGGTGGCGTGGACGGTGTCGGTCGCACAGGTGGTCAGCCGAGGGGCCTCAGGGCTTCCGACCAGATGCTGTACGGAACGCCGTCGGCGATCGTGCCGCCCAGTCCCTCCAGCGGTAGGGGTTCGAGGCTCTTGGCCAGGTCGATGCGGTAGACGACGACCGCGGTGGAGACCTTCTTCTCAGTGCCGACGTACCAGGCGGCGGTGTCGCCCTCGGTGGTGCCCCTCTTGCCGGCGACCTTGCCTCCCGCCTTCGCGGCGGTCTCCGGATAAGCGGCGCGGAAGGCGTCCGTCAGGGCGGACTGCACCTCGGCGGCGGTGTCGGCGCCCATGGCCCGGCGTCGGACCGGGGTGTCCATAGCGACCTCGTGGCCGTTGCGGGTCACCTTGAGGATGGTGTACGGCTCGGTGTGCTGGCCTTCGGCGGCGAAGGTGGTGTAGCCGCTGGCCATCCGGATGGCGCTGGGCGTGGAGCTGCCGGTGGTCAGTGCGGGCACCTGGGCGCCGAGGCTGGAGTGCAGCAGTCCGGCGGCCTGGGCGGTGGCGCGGACCTTGTCCAGTCCTGTGTCCATGCCAAGCTGCATGAAGGTGGTGTTGACGGAGGACGCGAGGGCCCGGCGCAGGGGTATCTGCCCGTAGGAGCGCCCGTTGTCGTTCTTCGCGGCGACCTTGCGGCCGCTGCGGTCCCAGTAGGGCCCTTCCGGCGTGGTGACGGGCACCTTGTCGTCGCCGTTGTACACCGTCTCGCCTGTCACCGGCGCAGGGGCGCCGTCGCGGCTCTTGCGTACGCCGTGTTCCAGGGCGGCGGCGTAGACGAACGGCTGGAACGCGGAACCGGCGGGCACGGTGGTCGCATTGGACTCGTTGTAACCCTGCTTGCGGTGGTCAGGGCCGCCGTGGATGGCCAGGATCCGACCGTCGAGAGCGACGGAAGCGGCTCCGTAGTGGACGTGCTTCGCGGCCCCCGGCCTATCCTTGCGGGCCTTGTCGCGGGCAGCGCCAACGGCCTTGGTGAGCTGGTCCATGCGCTTCTTGTCGAACGTCGTGTAGACCTGGTAGCCGCCGCGGTCGAAGTCCTTGTCGGAGATGTGTGCCGTCTTCTTGGCGTGCTGAGTGGCGAGTTCCACCAGATAGTCGCTCTGCTCACCCGTGTTGTAGAGCGGATTGCTCTCCAGCGGCTTCGGGAAGGTCCGGTAGCCGGCGCGCTCCTCCGGCGACAGCTTGCCGATCTTCACCATCCGGTCGAGCGTCCACCGCCACCGCTCCTCTGCCCGGGTGCGGTTGGCCGGGCTGAGCGTCGGATCGTACAGTCCGGCGCCTTTGAGGAGGGCTGCGAGGAAGGCGCCTTCGCTGGCGTTGAGCTCGCTGACGTCCTTGCCGTAGTACGCCTGGGCGGCACGCTGGATGCCGTAGGTGCCGCGGCCGAACCAACTGGTGTTGAGGTAGCCCTCCAGGATCTCGTCCTTGCTCATCTTGTTGTCGAGCTTGAGGGCCATCATGGCTTCGGTGAACTTGCGGCTGTACGTCTGCTCATGGCTGAGGTAGACGTTCTTGACGTACTGCTGGGTGATGGTCGAGCCGCCCTGGGTGCTGCCCTGCCCGAAGGTGCGCAGGATGGCGCGGGTGAGACCCTTGGCCGAGATGCCGGGGTCGCTGAAGAAGCTCTCGTTCTCGGCCGCGAGCACCGCCCAGCGCACGTCCTCGGGAACGTCGTCCAGCTCCATTTCCTGCCGGTGTACCCAGCCGGCACGGGCCATGGGGGAGCCGTCCGCCCAGAAGTAGACGGTGTCCTGCTGGGTGGCGTAGGAGTTGAGGTCGTCCGGGATGTCGGTGACGGCGTAGGCGACGGACAGGGTCAGGGCGCTCAGCCCGAACGACGCGAGGACCGCGCCACCGGTCTGCCGCCAGGAGGGCACCCAGCGCTTCCAGCCGGTCCGTCCGGGCCGGGGGTAGTGCGGCCGCACGCGGCGCAGCCAGGAGCCGAGCGCTGCGACGGCGACGGCGGTGGGGGCGACGACCGCGGCGGTGAGGCGGGCGGCGGGCGCCGGCTTGGGCGCCTTGCGGCGGCGCCGGGCACCCGGCCGGCCAGGTGCGGTGGCTATGGCGTCCGAGCGGGGGGACGCAGGTGATCCGGAGGTATCCGGGGGGGAGTCGCCGGTCGGTGAGATCCACCCGGTGTCCTCCACGTTGGAGGGTATATCGGCGATATCGTCAGATATCTCACGCCGCCCCCCGCCGGGTATCTGCAGTTCTCCGGCCCGGGTGGCGGGTATACCGCCTTCGGGTACGCGGAGCTGCATCGTCTCGTCAGGCGCGGGCCGCTGCCCGAGGGCACGCCTGTGTGCCGAGACGCCCGACTCCGAAGGCTCTCCCTCGCCTTCCGGAACGTGCGCTCCCTGCCCTGCCTGTGTCACGATCGGCCTCTCTCCGTACTTCCCACGCGCGCGTAGGCAGGCAGTACAGACGTACGAGGGCTTGACTCAGTACCGTTTTGGCGGTCGCAAACCCTGACTTCCCCCCCGACCTCACGGGATCACGGCTCTCAAATTACCAGCGTGCTTCGCACGATCTCCACATGATGCTCGGGCGAATCCGGTCACATCATGGCTGACCGGTGTCTGTCGGCCACCGCCCGGGCGCTCCTGGTGGGCGGCGGGCAGCACGCACCGGACGGGTCGGGGGCCGAAGAACCGATTCAAGCAACCGCCACCTTGGCCCCCCGCCGTGAACAGGCGGTCGCGCTGCCCTCCTGGCCCGGCCGGATCGTCCGCGAATCCACCGCCTCGCCGGGCCTCCTCGCCGTACCGGCCTTCTTCGCGGTCCGCGCGGCCGGCCGACCCTACCGGCCCGCACCGCCACCCGCGCCTAGAATCGAACCGTTTGTCCCTCTCACGTACGGAGCCGAGCCCGATGCACTCCCCCCACGATCCGTACGTCCGGGTGCGCGGCGCACGCGAGCACAACCTCCAGGACGTGAACGTCGACATCCCGCGCGACACCCTCACGGTGTTCACCGGGGTCTCCGGGTCCGGCAAGTCCTCGCTGGCGTTCGGGACCCTCTACGCCGAGGCCCAGCGCCGCTACTTCGAGTCGGTCGCCCCCTACGCGCGCCGGCTCATCCACCAGGTGGGCGCCCCCGCCGTCGGGGAGATCACCGGGCTGCCGCCCGCCGTCTCCCTGGAGCAGCGGCGATCGGCGCCCGGGGCCCGCTCGTCGGTGGGAACGGTGACCACGCTCTCCAACTCGTTGCGGATGCTGTTCTCCCGGGCCGGGGAGTACCCGCCCGGCGCCGAACGCCTCGACTCCGACGCCTTCTCCCCCAACACGGCGGCCGGGGCCTGTCCCGAGTGCCACGGGCTGGGACGCATCCACCGCACGGACGAGGAGCTGCTCGTACCCGACCCCTCGCTGTCGGTCCGGGACGGCGCGATCGCCGCCTGGCCGGGGGCCTGGCAGGGGAAGAACCTGCGCGATGTGCTGGACGCACTCGGATACGACGTCGACCGGCCGTGGCGCGAGCTGGCGGCGAAGGACCGGGAGTGGATCCTGTTCACGGATGAGCAGCCGGTGGTGACGGTGCATCCGGTACGGGACGCGGGCCGGATCCAACGCCCTTACCAGGGAACGTACATGAGCGCCCGGCGCTATGTGCTGCACACCTTCGCCGACACCAGGAGCCGCACGCTGCGGGCGAAGGCGGAGCGCTTCCTGACGAGTGTGCCGTGCCCGGTGTGCGGCGGGAGCAGGCTGCGGCCGGAGGCGATGGCGGTGACCTTCGCCGGGCGGACCATCGCGGAGCTGGCCGCGCTTCCGCTGTCCGCACTGGCGGAGGTGCTGGCCGACGCCGGGGCGGGTGGTGAGGAGACGGCCCGGGTGCTGACCGGCGATCTGCTGGCCCGGATCGGGACGGTGACCGAGCTGGGGCTCGGCTATCTGAGCCTCGGCCGCACGGCCCCCACCCTCTCCTCCGGCGAGCTGCAACGGCTGCGGCTGGCCACGCAGTTGCGCTCAGGGCTCTTCGGCGTCGTCTACGTGCTGGACGAGCCGTCCGCCGGGCTGCACCCCGCCGATACGGAGTCCCTGCTCAGGGTGCTCGGCCGGCTCAAGGAGGCCGGGAACTCGGTCTTCGTGGTGGAGCACCAGATGGATGTGGTGCGGCGGGCGGACTGGCTGGTGGATGTGGGCCCGCTGGCCGGGGAGCACGGTGGGCGGGTGCTGCACAGCGGGCCGCCGGAGGGGCTGGCCGAGGTGCCGGAGTCGGCGACGCGGCGGTTCCTGTTCCCCGAGGACGATCAGGACCCCGCGCCGGTACGGGAGCCGCGCACCCCCTCCGGGTGGATCCGGCTCTCCGGGGTGGAGCGGCACAATGTGCGCGGGGTCGACGCGGCCTTCCCGCTCGGGGTGTTCACCGCGGTGACCGGGGTGTCGGGGTCCGGCAAGTCGACCCTGGTGGGCCAGGCGCTGGCCGGTGCGCTGGCGGACCGGCAGGCGGGTGAGGAGGCTGCCGGGGCGGGTGAGCGGTTCTGCGCCTCGGTCACCGGCCTGGAGGCGGTGGACCGGCTCGTCCAGGTGGACCAGAGGCCGATCGGGCGGACGCCCCGGTCCAACCTGGCCACGTACACCGGCCTCTTCGACACCGTACGCAAGTTGTTCGCGCGGACGGAGACGGCGCGGGAGCGGGGCTACACGGCGGGGCGGTTCTCGTTCAACGTGAGTGGCGGGCGGTGCGAGACCTGCCAGGGCGAGGGGTTCGTCTCGGTGGAGCTGCTCTTCCTGCCGAGTACGTACGCGCCCTGTCCGGACTGCCATGGCGCGCGCTACAACGCGGAGACGTTGGAGGTGATGCTGCGGGGCCTGACGATCGCTCAAGTCCTGGATCTCACCGTGGAGTCGGCGGTGGGCTTCTTCTCCGGGACCCCGGCCGCCGAGCGCCCGCTGACCACCCTGCTGGACGTGGGGCTCGGCTATCTGCGGCTCGGGCAGCCCGCCACCGAGCTGTCCGGCGGTGAGGCCCAGCGGATCAAGCTCGCCTCCGAGCTCCAGCGCACCCGGCGCGGGCACACGCTGTATCTGCTGGACGAGCCGACGACCGGTCTGCATCCGGCCGATGTCGAGGTGCTGATGCGGCAGTTGCACGGTCTGGTGGAGGCGCACAACACGGTGGTCGTCGTGGAGCACGACATGGCCGTGGTGGCGGGCGCGGACCACGTCATCGACATGGGGCCGGGCGGCGGCGACCGGGGCGGGCGGATCGTGGCGTCCGGTACGCCTCAGGAGGTGGCGCGGGCGGCGGAGAGCCGTACCGCACCCTATCTGGCGAAGGCGCTGGGGAGGTGATCCCGTACGGTCCGGAGTTCACGACCGTACGGGATCACCTCCCCTGTCAGCGGCGGACCTTGCGCGTCGCCCGCAGCCACTCCTTGTTCATCGCCGCGATCGACGGCAGCGGAATGCCCTTCGGGCAGGCGGTCGCGCACTCGCCGGTCAGGGTGCAGCCGCCGAACCCCTCCTCGTCCATCTGCGCCACCATGTCCAGCACGCGGGTCTCCCGCTCCGGGGCGCCCTGCGGCAGGACGTTGAGGTGGTTGACCTTGGCGGCCGTGAACAGCATCGCCGAGCCGTTGGGGCAGGCCGCGACGCAGGCGCCGCAGCCGATGCATTCGGCGTTCTCGAAGGCGAGTTCGGCGTCCGGCTTGGGCACCGGGGTGGCGTGCGCGTCGGGCGCGGTGCCGGTCGGGGCGGAGATGTAGCCGCCGGACTGGATGATCCGGTCGAAGGAGGAGCGGTCCACGACCAGGTCCTTGACGACCGGGAAGGCCGAGGCCCGCCACGGTTCGATGTCGATCGTGTCGCCGTCGGCGAAGGACCGCATGTGGAGCTGGCAGGTGGTGGTGCGCTCCGGGCCGTGGGCGTCGCCGTTGATGACGAGGCTGCACGCGCCGCAGATGCCCTCACGGCAGTCGTGGTCGAAGGCGACGGGCTCGTCCCCGGCGAGGATGAGCTCCTCGTTGAGGGTGTCCAGCATCTCCAGGAACGACATGTCCTGGGAGATCCCGTCGACTTCGTAGGTGGCCATGGCGCCGGGCGTCTCGGCATTCTGCTGGCGCCAGACGCGCAGGGTGAGCTTCATGCGTAGCTCCGCTGAGTGGGGTGGACGTACTCGAAGACGAGGTCTTCCTTGTGCAGGACGGGGGCGCCACCGGTGGTGGTGAACTCCCAGGCGGCGGCGTACGAGAACTCCTCGTCGCGCCGCTCGGCCTCGCCCTCGGGGGTCTGGGACTCGGCGCGGAAGTGGCCGCCGCAGGACTCGGCGCGGTGCAGGGCGTCGAGGCACATCAGCTCGGCCAGTTCCAGGTAGTCGACGATGCGGTTCGCCTTCTCCAGCGACTGGTTGAACTGTTCACCGGTGCCGGGCACCTTGATGCGGCGCCAGAACTCCTCCCGGATCTCCGGGATCTTGGCGAGCGCCTTCCGCAGTCCGTCCTCGGTGCGGGCCATTCCGCAGTGTTCCCACATGAGTTCACCGATCTCGCGGTGGAAGGAGTCGGGGGTGCGGTCGCCGTCGACGGAGAGCAGCAGGTTGATCCGGTCCTCGGTCTCCGCCACCACCTCGGCCACGGCCGGGTGTTCGTCGTCGACCTTCTCGGTGTGCGGGTTGCGGGCGAGGTAGTCGTTGATGGTGGAGGGCAGGACGAAGTAGCCGTCGGCGAGGCCCTGCATCAGCGCGGAGGCGCCGAGCCGGTTGGCCCCGTGGTCGGAGAAGTTCGCCTCGCCGATGGCGAAGAGGCCGGGGATGGTGGTCGAGAGGTCGTAGTCGACCCAGAGGCCGCCCATCGTGTAGTGCACGGCGGGGTAGATCCGCATCGGGACCGTGTAGGGGTCCTCGTCGGTGATCCGCTGGTACATGTCGAAGAGGTTGCCGTACTTGGCCTCGACCGCCTTGCGGCCCATCCGGCCGATGGCCTCCGCGAAGTCCAGGTAGACCCCTTGCCCGCCGGGACCGACACCGCGTCCCTCGTCGCAGACGTTCTTGGCGGCGCGGGAGGCGATGTCGCGGGGCACCAGGTTGCCGAAGGCCGGGTAGATGCGTTCCAGGTAGTAGTCGCGCTCGTCCTCGGGGATCTGGTCGGCCGGCCGGTCGTCGCCCTTGGCCTTGGGGACCCAGATACGGCCGTCGTTGCGCAGCGACTCGCTCATCAGGGTGAGCTTGGACTGGTGGTCGCCGGTGCGCGGGATGCAGGTGGGGTGGATCTGGGTGAAGCAGGGGTTGGCCATGTAGGCGCCGCGCCGGTGGGCCCGCCAGATCGCGGTGGCGTTGGAGTTCATGGCGTTGGTCGACAGGTAGAAGACGTTGCCGTAGCCGCCGGTGGCCAGGACGACCGCGTCGGCGAAGTAGGTGTCGATCTTCCCGGTGACCAGGTCGCGGGCGACGATCCCGCGCGCCTTGCCGTCGACCACGACGAGGTCCAGCATCTCGGTACGGGCGTGGAGTTCGACGCCGCCCGTGGCGATCTGCCGGGAGAGCGCCTGGTAGGCGCCGAGGAGGAGCTGCTGCCCGGTCTGGCCGCGCGCGTAGAACGTACGGGAGACCTGGACACCGCCGAAGGACCGGTTGTCGAGGAGGCCGCCGTACTCGCGGGCGAAGGGGACGCCCTGGGCGACGCACTGGTCGATGATCTCCACCGAGATCTGCGCCAGCCGGTGGACGTTGGACTCGCGGGCGCGGAAGTCGCCGCCCTTGACGGTGTCGTAGAAGAGGCGGTGGATGGAGTCGCCGTCGTTGCGGTAGTTCTTCGCCGCGTTGATGCCGCCCTGGGCGGCGACCGAGTGGGCGCGCCGGGGCGAGTCCTGGAAGCAGAACTGGACGACGTGGTAGCCCTGTTCGGCCAGGGTGGCGCCGGCCGATCCGCCGGCCAGTCCGGTGCCGACGACGATGACCGTATGTTTGCGCCGGTTGGCCGGGTTCACGAGCTTGGCTTGGAAGCGGCGGGTGTCCCAGCGCTCGGCGACGGGTCCTTCGGGCGCCTTGGTGTCGACGACGGGCTCGCCCGTGGCGTAGTGCGTGTAGTCGGGCATGTCAGCTCACCACTCCGGTCATGACGGCGACGGGTACGGAGATGAAGCCCAGGGTCAGCACCGCCGCGAGGACGTTGGCGAGGGTCTTCAGGACGCGGTCGCGGGTCGCGTTGCCGACGCCGAGCGTCTGCGCGGCGCTCCAGAAGCCGTGCTGGACGTGGAGGCCCATGGCGAGCACGGCGACGATGTAGATGACGTTGCCGTACCAGGTGGAGAAGGTGTCGATGACGTTCTGGTACGGGTGTCCGGCCTGGAAGCCGGTGTGGACGGTGCCGGTCGTCAGGTCGAGGATGTGCCAGACGATGAAGAGCGCGAGGATGATGCCGCCCCAGCGCATGGTCCGGGTGGCGTAGCTGGCGCGGGCCCTCTTGTGGACGTACTTCGCCGGGCGCGCTCTGATGTCGCGGCGGCTCAGCTGGTACGCGGAGATGCCGTGCAGCACGACGGCGGCGACCAGCCCCACGCGGACGATCCACAGCGCCCACTCGTAGTGCAGGATCGGCTCGCCCATGGTGCGCAGCCAGTGGGCGTAGCCGTCGAACTCACCGGGTCCGAAGAAGATCTTCAGGTTCCCGACCATGTGGGCCACGAGGTACCCGAGCATGATCAGGCCGGAGACGGCCATGATGGTCTTCTTGCCGACGGTCGAGTCCCAGAGCGTACGCGTCATCGACGGCCGTCGGTCCGTCCGCGTTGCCAATGCCATGGACCTGACGGTAGGGGCCCTGAACTGATCAGTCCAAGACATGGAGCGGCTGATCTTCATAGGCTTTACCTATCGGACGACGGTAGCCTCGGTGTATGCACTTCCAGCAGCTCACCTATTTCGTGGCCGTCGCCGAGACCCTGCACTTCACCCGGGCCGCCGAGGCCGTGCATGTCTCGCAGCCCTCGCTCTCCCAGCAGATCCGGGCCCTGGAGAGCGAGCTGGGCGCCGAGCTGTTCAGCCGGGCGCGGGGCAACATCGCCCTCACCGACGCGGGCGAGGCCCTGCTGCCGCTGGCCCGGCGGATCCTCGCCGATGCGGAGACCGCGCGCCACGAGGTGCAGGAGCTGGTGCAGCTGCGCAGCGGCCGGGTGCGGCTGGGGGCGACGCCGAGCCTCTGTACGGGGCTGCTGCCCGATGTGCTGCGTGCCTTCCACGACCGCCATCCGGGGGTGCGGCTGCTGCTGGAGGAGGGCGGTTCGCACGACCTCGTACGGCAGCTGGCGCGCGGCGCTCTCGACCTGGCGCTGGTGGTGCTGCCGCTGCCCGCCGCCTCCCCCGCGCTGACCACGGTGGAGCTGCTGCGGGAGGACCTGGTGGTGGTGTCGTCCGCCGCCGAACCCGCGCCGGGGCGCGGTGGCCGGGTGCGGGTCGCGGATCTCGAAGGGGCGCCGCTGGTGATGTTCCGGCACGGCTACAACCTGCGGGAGCTGACGCTCGCCGCCTGCCGGGCCGAGGGGTTCGATCCCTCGTTCACGGTGGAGGGCGGTGAGATGGACGCGGTGCTCGGGTTCGTCCGGGCGGGGCTCGGCATCGCGGTGGTGCCGAGCATGGCCGCCAACCGGGCGGGCCCTGACCTGCGGAAGACCCCGCTGGCCGGACCGGGGCTGCGGCGCACGATCGCTCTCGCGCACCGCAGCGACGTGGCTCCGCCCCGGGCGGCCCGGGAGCTCCAGCGGATGCTGCTGGAGCACGGGCCGGGGGTCGGCTGACTCCCCCCGCCCGGTGCCCCTACGCCTCAGACCGCGTCGGCCAGCAGCAGCGAGTGGATGCGGTCCGGGGCGCCCGGACGCGCGTAGTACCAGCCCTGGGCGGTGTCGCAGCCCAGCCGGCGCAGCTGCTCGGCCTGCGCCCCCGTCTCCACGCCCTCCACCGTGACGGCCAGCTCCAGGCTGTGGGCCAGCGAGACGATCCCCTCGACGATCTTCAGGTCGACCGGGTCCGCCGGGTGCTGCTGCATGCCCTGGGTGAAGGAGCGGTCCAGCTTGAGGACGCTCACCGGCAGCCGCCGCAGGTTCGCCAGGTTCGAGTAGCCGGTGCCGAAGTCGTCCAGCGCGATGTCGACGCCCATCTCCGCGAGCTGCCGCAGCGGCTTGAGGAGATCGTCGTCGGCGCCGATCAGGGCGGACTCGGTCACCTCCAGGCAGAGCGCACCGGGTTCGAGGCCGGAGCGCTCCAGTACGTCGACGGTCTCGGCGACCAGCCGGGGGTGGTGCAGCTGGGTCGGCGAGAGGTTGACGTTGATCCGCAGCGGGCCGCCGTCGCTGTGCCGCTCCTGCCAGAAGTTGGCCTGCCGGACGGACTCCTCCAGCACCCAGCGGCCGAGCGGCACGATCAGCCCGGTGTGCTCGGCGAGCGGGATGAACCTGTCGGGGCCGAGCACCCCGTGCTGCGGATGGCACCACCGTACGAGCGCCTCGGCGCCGTGCACCGTGCCGTCGCCCAGGTGGACGAGCGGCTGGTACTCGATGAAGAACTCGCCCCGGTCCAGCGCGGCGGGCAGTGCGGTGGTCAGCCCGTGGCGGGTGATGGCGCGGGCGTCGGCCTCGGCGTCGGCGAGTTCGAAGCGGTTGCCGCCCGCCGCCTTGGCCCGGTACATGGTGATGTCGGCGCTGCGCAGCACCTCGGCGGCGCTGCGCTCCCCGGCCGGGCCCTCCACAATCCCGATCGAACCCCGGACGGTCA